>LBNX01000003.1 GCA_000989185.1 candidate division TM6 bacterium GW2011_GWF2_28_16
TTAAAAAAATATTTCTGCTGCTAAGAGCCAGAGCATCTTTTTCTCTAACCGTATCAACCGGAACTATCTCTACATTCATAAAAAGCTGTTTTACCATTAAAGATATAAGGTTGAGTTGCTGTGCATCTTTCTTGCCAAAATAGGCCCTTGTAGGGTTTACAATATTTAAAAGCTTCATGACAACCGTTAAAACACCGTTAAAATATTGCGGATTTTCTTCGTGTTTCCGGCGTGAAGCCGGAGCGTATGGCAAGGATCTAAAAGGAATTTTACGCGGTCATCAATTTGACAAAATAGAGATGTTTATTTATGCGCGCGAAGGCGAAGCATGGCAAATGCATGAGTATTTGCAGGCGGTTGCCGAGCGTTTTTGGCAATCGCTCGAGATTCCTTATCAAGTATTATTGATGTGTTCCGGCGATATTGGCGCGCCTAACGCCAAAAAATATGACACAGAAGGATGGTTGCCAGGAGAGCGCCAGTATCGCGCACTGGGTTCTTGCTCGAATGATACTGATTTTCAAGCGCGGCGTTTAAATATCAAATATGTGGATGAGGAAACAGGTGAGAAACGTTATGTTCATACGTTAAACAATACTTATTGCGCTTTAGGGAGAACTATCATTGCCATAATGGAAAATTATCAAACGAAAGAGGGGACTATCAAGATACCTAAAGTGTTAAAACCATATTTATTTGGGATTGAGGAGATTGGCCCACGTTAGACATCGTATCTCATCCAAACGCGAAAGTCCTTTGTCCATGGTTCACACAATGGCTTAAAAATGGCCATTTGTTTGAATTTTAAGTAGACATTTTAATATATTTGAAATGGCGCGACGCGATTATGCATCAAAAAAATCGCATATTTATAAATCGCCACGCCGCGTAATTCGACGCGATAAATTAAGAAGGGAAGTTGCAAAAAAACGCTGGCTGGTTTTGCTCAAATTAATTGTGCTAAGCGGATTTTTTATTTGTATTTTTTATTGGCTGTTTTTTTCGCCGCTATTCATGGTTAATAATCGAATTGAAGTTAGGAATAGCGTTGCTGGACAGGGAACGCATGAGGGGCTTAACAATGCGATTAGGGAGGCTTTGTCAGGACGGGTATGGAAGGTCGTTCCGCGTGGAAATTTTTTTTTCATTCAGCCAAACCAACTAGCCGTCACTTTGTCGGCGCGCACTGATTTACGGCCGTTAATTTATAATTTAGCGGTCGTTAAAATTTGGCCTAATAAAACAATAGATTCTGGAATAGCTCTAAACATGGCGATATCTTCTAGCGCCATTTGAGATGGTCCATCTTGCCCAATAGAAACGCCACAATGTGAACCACATAAGCGTAATGCATTACGCCCAATGCCAGCCATTCTTATTTGATCAAACGCTCTTGTAAAAAAAGCTCCAAAGGTTGCTGCAAAAGGTATTTTGCCTCTAGCTTGTAATCCTGTAGCTACACTTATCATATTTTGTTCTGCAATAAAGCACTGTACAAAATTTGCAGGATATTTTTTAGCAAAATATTCTGTGTAAGTAGAATTTTGAACATCAGCATCAAGTGCAAAAATATTTTTATTAACTTGACCTAATGCTTCTAGCGCTAGGCCAAAGGCTTTTCTTGTTGCTAATTTTTCGCTTTTATCAAATAATTGATTATTAATATCTTGTTCGAGATTTATTTTTATATTTACATTTTTATTATTATTTAAATTATTTATATTTAATTTTTCTGGTAAATATGGCGTGTGATTAATTTTTTCTGTATATTTTAATCCAAAATTATTTTCTAGTTCTTTTATTATATTATTTAATTCTTCTTGTTTAAATGGCTTACCGTGATAATTATTTTTGTTTTCTATTTCTTTTAAACCAGAGCCTTTAAGTGTTTTTGCAATAATAATTACAGGTTGATTTTGAACTTTTTGGGCTTGACTTAAAGCATTATAAATTTCTTGAATATCATGACCATTTATTATAAATACTTTAAAGCCAAATGCTTCGAATTTATTTGCAAATTTATTAACGTCATGTCCGTGTATACTTTCACCAGATTGACCTAATCTGTTACAATTTAAAATAGCTATTAAGTTATCTAGTTTATAATGTGATGCTAATTCTGCAGCTTCCCATACAGAACCTTCGGCTGCTTCGCCATCGCCAATAATAACATAAGTTTTATAATCTAATTTATCATGCTTTGCATTAATGGCCATGCCTACGGCTATGCCTAACCCCTGGCCTAACGATCCTGTTGCAGCTTCGTTATATTTAAATCTTGGAGTAGGATGGCCTTCGAGAACAGAATCAAAATCTCTTAGTGTTAATAGTTCTTTTTCTGTTATTACTCCTAAATTTTTATATGCAGCATAAATTATTGGTGCAGCATGCCCTACAGAAAGTATAAATCTGTCATTATTTGGGTTTTCGGGAGTATTAATATCATATTTTATAAAATCAAAAAATATTACGCTCATTAAATCTGCAATGGCCATACATGTAGTTGGATGCCCAGATTTGCTTGCCGTTGTAGCTTTAATACTGTCTATTCTTAAATTTAATGCAGCTTGATTTAATAAATTAATTTTTTCTAGATTTAATTTACTTGTCATTTAAAGCCCTTTATTATTTATATATTATATTTATATTTTATTAATAATATTTATTATGCTAAAAATTTCAGTCTAGCAAGTTTAATAAAATATAAAATTTAAATTAAGAGTTTTTTGTGTTTAAACATATTTCTGAATTATTAAATAGTTTTGTTTTACCCCAGGATCAATGGAAAATAAAATTATTTAATAATTGGGACAAAGTTTTGGGTAGTTTAGCCGACAAAGTAGTTATATTAAAGGCAGAAAGGCATATGTTAATTTTGGGAGTTACCCATCCCGCTTGGGCACACGAAATGTTTATGCTTTCAGATGTGCTTAGGGAAAAAATTAATTTATTATTGGGTAAAGAACAGATAAAATATATAAGATTTCAGGTAATAAAAAAACCAGTAAAAGAGCAAAATAACATAAATAATATAAATTTAAGTGAGAATTTAAATAATAAAATAAATAAAAATAAAAATTTTAGTTTAAATAGACAAGAGTATGCTAGTTTAACCCAAATAAAAGATTTAGAATTAAAAGAAGTATTAAAAGAGTTTTATTTTAAGAGTAAAAAAGGGGTATAAATATGAAGTGTAAATTTTTTTTAAAAAAAATATTATTAATTAATATATTTTTAATTAATTTTATTTATAGTGAGCAAGTTTTATTAGAGCAAATAAATAGTGATAATAATTCTGGAATAGAAATTGCTTCTGTTAAAAAAAACTGGGGTCAGAGTGCCAAAAATTACCATTTATATTTATCTGGTAGTTATGATATGGCAGCAAATCCAGATAAAGCTGTTATTAAATTCGAAAAGTTAAAAAGAACAGAATCGAGCGTATATTTTTATGATAATTATATTAGATTTTTGTTTTTAACAAACCAGTTTGAAGCTATTGTTAATTTAGATCAAAAAATTAAAGATGCATTTAAGGGAAATTTAGAAATAGAAAAAATATTTGCACAGGCTTATTTTTATGTAGGTCGTGGTGATAATTCGCAAGACTTTTTAAATAGATTAATAGAACAACATCCTAATGATGTACAATTAACATATTTTAAAGCCGTAAGCTTAATAAAATCTGGCAAGCTTGAAGATGGTATTAAGTTTGTAAACGCTTGTTTAGAAAATAAAAATTTAGAATCTAAATATTTTTTATTTTATTTTTTAATGTCAAAAATTTATTTGCAAAAAAATCAGCCTGACCAGGCTCTAAAGTATGTTAATAAGAGTTTAGATTTATTTCAAGACTTCGAAAAAGGCTGGCTGTTAAAATCTATAATTCAGGAACAGCAAGGTCAAATTACACAGGCAATTGCTGGATATAAAAAGTTTTTAGATATTGTTGGTACAGATGAACCTGTCGAAAAACAACTTGTCAGGTTATTGTTTGTCGAAAAGCGCTTTGATGAAGCGTCTGTTGTGCTTGAAAAAATAAAAAATAGAACTCCAGCACAAGATTTTGATTTAGCGCTTGTTAAATGGCATTCTGGAAATGTTCAGCAAGCTCTTGTTTTGATTGATGATCTTATAAAAAAATATCCAGATTTTAGTGATGCAAAACTTTTAAAAGTAGAAATTCTTGTATCATTAAGTAAAAAAGAAGAAGTTTTAAATTTATTAAAAGATTGGTTGTTGGCCCAGCCAGAGAATAAACAAATTTTACAAGTATTATTATTATTAAGACTTAGTGGCTTTGATAAAAAAAATATTATAGATATTTTAGAATTAGTCGACAAAGAGCATTCTAATGAATTAATAATTTCTGCATTAATAGATTTAAATTTTGAAAAAGATGATACAGCTAAAGTTTTAGTTTATTGTAAAAAATTATTTGATTTAACTAAAGATTCGGCTTTAAAATCTAAGATATTATTTCAAACAGCTTATACACATTTTGCTGCTGGTAATACTTCGAATAAAGTAGAAAATATTTTGCGTACAGCTTTAAAATATGAACCTGTTTATCCTTCTGTATATAATTTATTTGCTTATTATTATGCACAAATAGATAAAAATTTGGGCGAAGCTTTAACTTTTGCAGATAAAGCATTAACTTATTTACCAAATTCTTATTATTATATAGATACTAAAGCCTATGTTTTATTTAAAATGGGTAAAATAGAAGAATCTATAAAATTATTTGAGACTGCGCTTAGTATTAACCCTAAAGATGAAGAGGTTTTAAAGCATTTGAATTTGGCTAAAAGTTTTGGGCAATAATTATTTATGATAAATAATAAAACATTATTTGTAGTAGCTTCTGGATCTGGCGGGCATATTTTGCCCGCTTTAATTCTTGCTAAGAATTGGCAAAAAGATAATAATGGCCAAGTTATTTTTATAACTGGCATTAAAGATCTGGATAAAAATATTTTAGAAAATAATAATTTTATAAATAAAATAATATATTTTAAATTAAATAATTTTCCCGGTAAAAGCTTATTAAAATACCCAAAGTTTATTTGGCAATTTTTAGTCTGTTTTGCAAAAAGTTATTTTTTAATTAAAAAATATAAAAAAAATAATATTAATAATATAACTGTAATTACTACAGGTGGTTATTTAGCTATACCAGTTTGTTTGGCTGCAAAAAAGCATAAACAAGAAATTATATTACATGAATTAAATGTAGTGCCAGGAAAAGCTATTAAGTTTTTAGCTGATTTAGCAAATAAAATTAATATAGTTTTTGAGCAAACTAGAAAGTATTTTTTTAAAAAGTTAAATAACAAAATTTTTGTTACAAATTATCCATTAAGATATAATTTACAAGATAAAATTTTTGATAGACAAGAGTTAATTTTAAAAATTAATAATTTAAATAATATTAATTTTAATATAAATAATAAAACTATATTAATTTTAGGTGGATCGCAGGGTTCTGTAACACTAAATAATTATTTTAAAGATTTTATATTACAGGCTCGTGATAATAATAATTTAATTAATAATACTCGTGATAATTTAAATATATTTATAAATAATAATATCAATTTAAATAATATTAATATTATTCACCAGACAGGCTCTCAAGATAGTTTTAATTGGGAAAATTTTTATAAAGACTTAAATATTCCAGCAATAGTATTTTCGTATAAACAAGATTTAAAAGATTATTATTTAATTTCTGATTTAGTTTTTGCCCGAGCTGGGGCAGGTACGCTTTTTGAATTAGAATTTTTTGGTAAAAAGAGTTTTATATTCCCATTAAAAACTGTGTATACAAGTCATCAGGTTGATAATGCTAAAATTATGGTAGAACGAAATAAAGGGCTGTTTGAATTCAAACAACCCTTTTAGATTTAATTTTTAATTTATATATTATATTTCTTGTTCTATTCTTTCTAATTCTTCTACAATTTCTTTAGCTGTTGGTCTATTATCGGGATTATCATCCCAACATTTGTTTAATAAGTTATTAAGCGCTTCATGAACTAAATTATTATCAAGTTCTGGTCTAAATGGTTTATTTTCTTGATCGCCAAGAATAATATCTACAAAATCCATTTCAGATAAGTCTTCTTCGTACATATCTTGTATAATATTAACAATATTATCTTTATATAAAAGATCGTGCATTAATATCCCGTAAGCAAAAATATCATTTGCGGGATAAATTTTTATACCTTCGTTTTCTGGAATATCTTGGGCTTTTTCGTATTTATTATTTAATTCAAAAAAATCACGTAAGTTCTCTGGTGCTTTATAAGGCGTAGTTCCTTTAAGTGTATGTCCTGTTGCAAAAACATAATCTTGACCTGTAGGAATTTTTTCATAAGATGTAAAATCTATTAACTTTGCTGTACCATTAGCAAATAAAACAACGTTTTTAGGTTTTATATCTCTGTGGACATAACCTAAAGAATGTATGTATGCAATTACTGAAGCAATATCTTTTAATATTTTGATTTCTGTTTTAATTCCAAGAGATTGTTCTTTGAATAATTTTATTTTTTTAGTTGTTTCTTTATCAGTATTATCGTCAAATATATAATCGTGTAAAGAGAAATCTCCAGGTTCTGTAAAGATACATAAATGCCCACTTTTTTTTAAATAGCCATTATATTCAACGATATTTGGGTGTTTTATTTTGTTAAAAAATTTTACTTCTTTTTCAAAATCAAATTCATTTTTTTCTGAATTTTCCATGTACCATGAACAACCAATTTTTTCATTTTCTAAAAGAACTTTATTTATACCAAAAGTTAATTTATTTTTAGTTTGGTTGCTGCTGCTTGAAACTTCTGTTGGGGTTATTGTCGATGTAGGAGTGTATACTCTAAACTCTTTATCTTTACCTCTTCCTGTAGGGGTATCATGTTTTGGAATAAAACCGTAGTCTTTTTTTAGTGTCTTTTCTATAGATCGTCTTCTTAAATCGTAAGTAGATTCACTTCTAGGTAAAGAAATTTTTCGTTCTAGAGAAAATAAATTTGTACTTATATTAAAAGCTAAAAGTACAAAAAGTAAAAATTTTAATTTTTTAAATATTTTATTAAACATATGTTCCCCCATTTATAGTAATTAATTTTCAGTTTTTTTATCTAAATCTTCTTTTATTGCTGTTAAAGCATTTAAAACTTCTTTTGCTGTTGGCCTATCTTCAGGTTCTTGTGCCAAACAAGCTTTTATTATATTATTAATTTCCTCTGGTACTAAGTTGTTATCAAGTGCTGGTCTGTTTCCTTTTCTTATGTATTCAAAAAAATGTTCTAAATAATCATCGTTAGAAAACGATAAATTAAATTTAGAATTTTCTTCTGTGAGTTTTTTTCTTAGTTCATTATCATAAGGTTTTTCATAAAAAAGTTCATATAAAGTAACGCCTAAGGCATAAATATCTACATTAGGATCTGTATAAATTAAAGGATTAACTTCAGGATATTCTTTATTTATTTGAACTTGTTGTCTGAGTTGAGATATATTTTCTGGTGCTAAGTATTTATTAGTACCATTTAAATTATCAAAAGCAACAAAATTTACTTTAGTTTTAAATTTTTTAGCAAATGAAAAATCTGTTATTACAGCATAAAATTTATTTTCTGACTCTGGTACAATAATAATATTACCAGGTTTTATATCTCTATGAATGAGGTGAAGCTTATGGAAGGTATATATACCATTAGCGGTATCAATTGCTAAATTTAATTTAGTATTAATAGATTTATTTAAGTTAAATTTGTTTTTAAATATATATTCATTTAAATCTGTTATACCCAATTCGGTAATTGTAAATAATGTTACTCTTTCAATTTTATTATCGCGTTTTGATATTTTATGACCTTCACCTCTAAATGATATTAAATTTGTTTTTTTATCAGGATATTTTTTCTCAAGTTTTTGTATTTTTTTAAAAAGTTTAATATCCTTTTCGAAATTTTCTAAAACTTTAGAGGGATTAAATTCTTTTGGTTCGCCATTTTTTACTTTATATGGAGCATAAAAAGAACAAGCTAGCCACTCACCGTTTATCTGTACGGCATAAATTATTTTTTCAAGCCCTCTATTAATAAATTTGAATATTTTAATGCCGTTTTTTAAGCACATTGAATCAAATTCTTTAAAATTTTCATCATATTTTGCAAATTGATCTTGCTTCTTTTCTTGAGCCATTGGAAGTATATAACTTGCAGTAAATAACAAAGCCATAAAAAGAAATAATTTCTTAATATCTTTAATAAATTTAAATTTTTCTATAAACATAATATTTTTACCTGTTATTTTAATAATTAAATATTTTATTTTCTAATAGTAATATTTTACATTTGTATTAAATAAATACAAATGCGGGGTGTTAAAATAACAGAAAAATATAGGAAAATACAGGTTTTTTAGTGTTTTTATTAAAAACTTATAAAATTATCGTTTTTTTAGCCATTTTTTGGGGTATTTTAAACTTAAAATAGCTTAAAATTGTAGGAGCGATATTACAAAGCCCAAATTTAGGTCCAAATTTAGTGTTTGGGTATTTTGGTGCTTTTTCTATATTATTCTTATTTTTTGGTGAAATTTCCATAAAAACAACCGGATTTAGTGTATGCGCTGTTTTTATTTGCCCAGTTTTTTTATCAAGCATTTCTTCGGCATTGCCATGGTCAGCTGTAATAAAAAGTGTGCCATCATGTTTTGTTACTATTTCTTGATATAAAATTTTTAATTGCTTATCTAAGCATTCGCATGCCTTAACAGTTGCATTAAAATTTCCAGAATGCCCAACCATATCTGCGTTGGCATAATTAACTAAATAAAAATTTTTGGGATCATTATTTAACGATTCTAAAATTTTTTCTGTAATTTTATTTGCAGACATCTCTGGGTGTTTAATATAACTTTTTGCTTTTATAGAAGGTATAAGCAAAAACTCTTCGTTTGGTAATTTAGTTTCGTGCATGCCTCTAAAAAAGTATGTAACATGAGCGTATTTTTCTGTTTCTGCAATTGCAAAAATTTTTAAATTATTTTTTGATAATTCGTCTATAAGAGTATTTTTTATATCTTCTTGTTTAAATAAAATAATATTATTAAATTTTTTAAAATTATTATTATATCTTACTGTTGTTATAAAAAACGAAAGCGTTTTATTTGTCGAATTTAAATCTTGTGTTTTAAATTCATTAAATTTTGGGTCTATAAACGCTTGTGTTAACTGTCTAGCTCTATCAGGCCTAAAATTATAAAAAATAACGCCATCACCTGTTTTTATTTGTCCCTGATTAATTAATAAAGTTGGTTCTATAAATTCGTCTGTTATATTTTTTTTGTAAGAAAAATTTATTAAATTTTCCCAGTTTTTAAAATTTATTTTTTTTATATTTGGGTTACATAAAATATTATAACTTTTCTCTGTTCTATACCAGTTATTATCTCTGTCCATAGCGTAATATCGCCCATGAATAGAAGCTAGCTTAATATTTTTTAATTTATTTTTTTTAATATAATTATCTAAATTTTGTAAGTATTTACTAGCACTTTCTGGCGGAACATCCCGCCCATCAAGAATTGCATGAACATAAATATTTTTAATATTTTGTTTATTTGCTATTTCTAATAATGCATGTAATTGGAACTCATGGCTGTGTACACCTCCATCAGAAAGTAACCCAATTATGTGCAAATTTTTATTGTTATCTTTTAATTTTTTCAAATTACTAATTAATATTTTATTTTTAAGTAAACTTTTATTATTAATACTTTCTTTAAATTGAGCCAAAATAGATTTTATTACCCTGCCTGCACCTATGGTTAAGTGTCCAACCTCTGAATTACCCATAAAATTTGGTAAAAGCCCTACAGCTTTTCCCGATGCAGCTAGTAATGTTGAAGGGTAATTTTTTAATAAAAATTGCCAGAATGGCATCTTGGCATTTGCTATAGCATTGCCTTTTTTTTGGCTTTTATACCCAAAACCATCTAAAATTACCAAAAAAACTGGGTTTTTTGTCGTTATTTTATTCATTAGTTCTCTCTTTAAAAAGTGTTTGTTTATTTATAAAAAGATAAATAACATAAAATCTAAAATAGAACAAAGTATTTGATCAAAAAAGTAATTGAGAGCTTAGATTAAATAAAATTATGCTATATATTTTACAAAGCTGATAAATTTTTATAAAGTCTACCAGATTTAGTTTGTTTATGGGTATTTTTAATAAAATTTTTAAAGGGATTCTGTTTATGCAAAATATAAAAAAGTATTTGCTAGTTTTTGCTTTGATTGCTAGTTTTGCAAGCTCTTTGTTGGCTAAAAGACCTAAAATTGTGCATGCAATTAAGCAGGGCGATTTGGAGTTGGTTAAAGAATTGATATCAAAAAATAAAGGTCTTTTGTTGACAAAAGATAGTATTAAATATGTTTCATCAAATACATCTCTTTTGCATAGAACTATTTATAATAGAAAACCAGAAATATTAGAATATTTGCTACAGGAATTTAAAAACAATAATATTGATATAAATAATTGGGTAGATACAGATGGTCGAAATGCAGCATTTTATGCTGTTTATGATGCTGATTATACATCTTTGGAAATATTAATTGAATATGGTTTTGATTTAAATGTTAAAAGAAAATGTACAGATTATGATGGAAATATAACAGAAGAATCTATTTATGAGGCAGCTCCATTTGGGCATGGAACAGATAATTCTCGTATTAAATGTTGTAATCTTTTATTAAAAAATGGAGTTAGGCATAATTTTAGTAATGGAGATTTAGACTCTTTCACTGAGTATGACAGCAAAGAAATTTTAGAAATAGCAAAAAAAGGCATGAGTGTCCCTTCAAAGATTCGATATGCATTGTGGCGACTTTTATGCTATTTAACCGACGATAAGAAATAAAAAGATTACAGATAGAAAAAGCTTTTCATTAAAATTCTCTGAAAAATATTAAAAAATATGCAAAAAATGCAGTTTGAAAGCATTTGTTTGTGTTGAGCCAATATGTTAAAATATTAATGTATTTTTATTAAATAATAAATATTTAAAAAATTTGAAAATGGAGGTTAACGTGTTCAAATTTAAATATATAATATTGATGGCGTTTTTATTGCTTTTTTCTTCTAATATTTACGCGGGTAAAGAACAAGAAGATATGGATCTTTTTAGAGCGTTAAATAACGTTTGTACTAAAATTGCCGAAACTTTATCGTCAAAAATTGAACCTATAGACCAAGAATCACAAGATAATATTTTTTATTCCATACAATCAGCTTTGATAAATCTATTTTCAAGCAACGAAGAGATTAAAGGTGTTGTTTCTAAAATTTCAAACAATAAAGAAATTTCTAACATTGCTTTTCATATGAAATCAGCATTGAGTAAATCTTATAATTATCCAGATGATCTTGATGGGATTACAGATTGCTCCCAAGAAATTAAAGAAATTGACAGCCAGTATCCTGTTAAAGATGAAATCGAAGGTGTTTTATCTACATTTAAAAACGAGTCAGTAAAAGATAAGTTTAAACGATATTTACCTAAAATATTTATAGGTTCTGGTATATCATCTATGAGTTTATATTTACTTTATCCTCGAGTTGAAGAATTTAATAATAATATAGTTGCTAACTTAGAAATAGCATCTTTAGCTGTTACAACTCTTTCGGGATTAGCTATTGTTGCAAAAAACAGAAAACCAATTTCAAGCGGTTTTAAAGTAATTAAAGATACAAATGAAGTTATAATTTCATTAATAAAATTTGGTGTAACGGTTTTCGTTATATATATAGTAATAAAATTTTATGTAAATAAAGTATAAATGGGGTTGTTATGTATAAAAATAAAAATTTAATTTTTACATGTTTAGTATTAATTTTTTTTAGTTCGTTTAAAAACATAAATTCACATGAAATTGATTCGCATCTAACAGAAGATTTAGCTACACTTTCATATGAACAGTTAAAATTAATGGCCGATAAAGCAGAACAAGTTGCAAGAATATTAAAAAGTGAAAAAGAGATAAAATCTTTAAATAATTTAGAAAAAGTTTCAGTTGAAAATAGAATAACATGGTTATCTAAAATTAAAGACAGTGTATTATTTAACAATATTTTATTTGATGGAATTGGATTAGGTATTAAAGAATTATTAAAAACAACGGTAGTAACTACAGGGCGTTATGCTATACAATATCTTGTTTTATTTTATTTTATATCTAAATATGTTGGTATCCCTATGAGTGATTTGGTTAAAATAGCTTTAACGTTTGTGTTGCCTAGTGGTAATTATACTTCTGATGAAATAAGTAGAATAAGTATAAAATCTTTTATAAAAAATTGGTATTTTGATAAATTTAAAGCACAGTGTTATATAGATTCACCAGAAGCTTTTAAATTAGATAATGGTACTAAAGGTATTGCAGATTTTTGGAATAAAGGTGTATTAAATCCATTTAAAAAATTATTGTGGAATGAATAAAAAATATTAAACAATAATCAAATAATAATAAATATTTTTATTGTTAATAATTATAAAAGTAAAAAGGCTCTTTAGAACAAAGAGCTTTTTTTTGTCGCCATAATAATAATTTCTTATAAGAAATTAATTCAGATTTTATTGTTAAAATCAAATAAAAAAAGATTTGCATTTTGTTTTTTATTTGATAACTTTGTTCTAATTTAAAACAAAAATTAATCACATCTTAAATTAAGGGCGTAAATAAATATTTTTTATTTACTAAAATTTACATGAACATTTTTGCAAAATTTCTATTTTCATTTTTTTTATGTGTATTTTCTTTGAATGCTCAAAAAAATGGAACGTTTACAAAGGATGGGAATCTGTATTATCATCATAATGGCATTACATATCCTACTATGCGTGAATACCTTGTTTTCGGCCCACATTCTAAAGATAGTATAATTGATGCATATCTTATATATTTAGAAGATGGTATTGTTATAATAAAAGACATTTGTTCATCGGAAATAGATCCATCTTCATTTTCAAATAAAAATATTCTTGGCTCATGGAACAAAAATACTAAGAAACCTATTGAAGGCATAGGAAATAGCTCAGTTGGATCAACTTCAGATTCCACATCTTCAGGAGGACAAAGTACTGGATCAACTTCAGATTTTACATCTTCAGATGTCCAAGGTAATACAGGCTCATCAGATAGCAAATTAGAAGGTAGCTCCGGAAAAGGTTCTGGTAATGGCTCAAGTAAAGGCGATTATTCTAAAAATCAAGCCGAAATAGAAAGAGTTACAGCTTTAGCTCATGCTCTTCCATCTAGTAATTTAGATCCATTTGAACAAAAACAAGCTAATAATATAGTGTCAAACGTAAAAATAGAAACTATAGAAAAAGTTAATGACGTTAGAAATTTAACTCAAATAGCTTTTAAAACAAAAAACCCAAAAGACATCTTAGATGCTATAAAAGCTAATAACAACACAATTGATTATGTCGAAGGATATGAAAATAAACTTGCACAATTGTCTACTGGAGCATATATAAAAACAAGACCATCTAAACGCGAAGCGGTTCCTGAATATACAACTCATGATGGTAAAACATTTAAAAATAAAAAAATAAAATTCGGAAATAAACTAAAAAAATGGGCATATAAAATAGCCCAAAAAAAGAACAAATTAAAAAAAGAAAAATTTCAAAACCAGCTTGCTGTTGCTGATGGGCTAAAACATGAAAATGAGCTACTGTATGAATTATTAGATGAACAAACTCAAAAAATAAATAATCAAGATACGATTGATATAAATCAAAAAAATTCAAATATAAATTCAGATGATTTAAATAATTTAATTAATTCTCTTTTAGAAAACCAATCTACAGTTTCAGATAAAGATATAGATGGTAATGATATAAATGGTGATGAGCAACCTGAAGTTGTTCAAGAAAATCAAGTTGATGAAGTTCTAAAAATAGCAAATGAAAACCAAGAAGAAATAAATAATCAAATAGATGAAAAACAAGATATTGATAATGACATTGTTGTAGATAATACTATACCTGATAATTACACTAATTCTATCATCACGCCATATATCGTGGATAATTTACCTAAAGATAGTGGCTTTGTAAAAAACACAACAAGAGACATGTTAAAGTTTGGCAAATCCTGTGCTATTAAAAATCCTGAACTTACAAGAGCTGCAGTAAAAGTTATAAATGGTGCAATTCAGGGAATTATTAATGATGAAACTTTAATTCCTAAAATAAAAGATACTATAAAAGAAACAAAAAAATCTTTAAAAGCAAAAGATCTTGTTTCTGATTTTGATAGAGATAATTTTAATAGCACTATTGATAAGCCCTCTAAACATAATCTAAATAAAAAAGCAAAAACTAAATTCAAAAAGTTAGTAGAACAAAAGATTACAGATAAAAAAATAGAACTAGGCGATTTTTATGAGGAATGTACAAATTTATCTATATTCAAAAAAGATAATCCAGTAATTTATTTTTCAAACAAATATTCATTACAAGCCTGTGAAGCTGTAAAGCTAGGGCTTGATATAGCAGATGAATATTTAATTGAAAATGAATTAGAACTTGCAAATACGTTTACAGATACATCTTCAAGTTTACTTAAAGCTGCAAAAGAAACAGCAAATTTTGTTAAACTTTTTGGTCAAAGTGCAATTAAGAGTTTAAGCAAATATAAAAATCCAGTAAAAGTTGTAAAAGATTTTGGACATGGCTTTGTAGATTTGGCAAGAAGTTTAGGTTGCACAACTTTAAAAATTATAAAAGTACGTGCTTTGGCTATTACTGAACCTGAGTTAGCAGGAGCAAAGATACAAGACTATTGTGATCATTTATCAAATAAATGTAATGAAATAAAAAATAATTTTTCTAATTTATCTCATGAAAAAAAGGTAACTTTAATAGCTGAAACGCTTGCAGATTTTGTTGTTGATGGCGTCGTTTCTGGTGGTGTATTTAAAACCAGTTCAAAGGCAGTCAGTTTTTTTGAAAAGTTATCTGAATTAACTAAAAAAGAACAAGCTGTTGCAAAATTAGTAGCAAAGTCTGCTAAAAGTAAAGTTTCTTATATCAAAACAATAGCAACGCCTTTATCTAATGCTATTATGGAGACAAGTGAGCTTGTTGAAATTGCAGGCATATACGGACAAAAAATTACCAGAGCATCTCTAAACGTTGTTGCTAAAGATAGAAATATTATTAGATCTGAAAAGACTATTGCTGGGGCAGTTAATAAGGTAATAAAAAGAACAGAAAAGTCGCAAAAAGATTTTATTAATTTAGTGAGTGAGGAAAGAACTCAGCATATTATTTTTGGAGAAAAAATAAAAAAAGATAGATTTGGAGGGGGACATAAATTTCCTGGTAATCCTAAAAAAACATCTTTTCCAAAATCATGGAGTGAAGAAAAAATAATGCATGAAATTTCTGATATTGCCACAGATCCTAGTCTACAGTGGATTCCTAGTAAAATAAAAGACAGATTTACAGTTGTTGGAACAAGAGATGGTATAAAAATAAAAGTCATCATAGAATCTGGAGAAGAAGGTATAATTTCTGGCTTTCCAATTGAATATGGAGGAGAAGGCGTTACTTGTCGTTATATATAAGAAAGGAATATTAGATGGTTGAGAAAGAATTTTTATTAAACAAAGGCATGTTGGAGCCTAAATCAAGAGATATAATAAGTTTTTTAGAAGAAAAAATTGATAACAATATTATTAAAGATTTTTTAATAAATTATATCGCAGGAGAAGAAGGAATAGCGTATGAATTTTTATGTTCTGAAATTTATGCATCAAAAATTAAGTTGTCTAAAGATATTTTCTTTTTAATTAAAGAAGAATGTTTGCAATATGAAGTTAAAGAATTTTATTGGCAAGATTTGGAAAAATTAATTATTGATTAAATTTATTAAGAAACACTATTAATGACAACGACAAGTTTATATGTTAAACAATTTATCATTCACGAAAGGACAACATGTTGTAAACAAGATAAAATTAAAAAAATAAAATAAATAAAGTTAGTTTAATTAAATTTATAAAAAAAATTTTATAAAAAGGATTCTTTTATGTTTAAAAGAAATTTAAAATCATTTGTTTTGTTTATTGTATTATCACTTTTAAGTTTTCAAAACAGCTTTGCAGATCTATTGCCAGGCTCTGTTGTTCAAATTGGAAAAGATAATTATTCTAATATTGAAAATTTGAAAATAAATCAATTAATTGCAACGCAATACGAAAAATCGCCAGAAGAATTTCATCAAACTAAAATTTTTGATGTTTTTACATTAGAAAAATACTCAGATAAAGCAGTTGTAATTGAATTGACGCCCGAAGAAGGTGAATCTGGATTATTGATGGTTGGTTGTAATCAATATTTTGAACGTCAAAACGCTTTAACAAAATTAAAGCCTAAATTATTAGAAAAAGTAAAAAAAGGTAAAAAAAAGGCTTTACAAATATTGTTAAATGCAATTTGGGTTAAGGCTGAAGATTTAAAAGTTGGAGATATGTTAGTTGGTAAAGATGGCCAAACTTTACGCGTAACAGAGGTTAAGCCATTTGAATTTAAGGAAAAACAAGATTTTTATGAAATTTCTTTAAAACATCATCATATGTATTATTTGCTAGATACAGCAGGAAATCATGTATTAACTCATAACATTGAGCCTTTTACTATATGTGCTTTAATTGTTGCAGGATGTTCTGCAATTGGAGTAGTCGGTGGAGTTGTTTATGCATATAAAAGATCAAGAAGAGAAGGTGGTCCAACAAAAAAGGAAGTTGCTACACGTATGTTTTGGGGAAGCGTTATTGGAGCTGCTGTAGGCGTAGGCGTATGTTTCTGTGTATATTATCCAACTGAAATTAAAAACTTTTTTTCACCTGTAATAAATTTCATTAAAACACATAAATCAGGATTGTCGATTTTAGCAGCAACCTTAGGTGGTGCAGGAACCATTGGATATGAAGCATTTATTGCAAATGATCCAAGTAAATATACAGCAGTTGACTATGACCCTTTAATTTAGGCAAAAACTATGGTTTCTAATTTTAAAAAAATTTATTTTTTATTAATTTTTGTTTTTATACAATTTGGCTTATTTGCAAATGGAGAAAAAGCTCAACATATTATTAATTATAATGAGCAAACTTATGAACGATTAATTGAATTTAGCAAAGGAAATAATACAGATTCTAATTTATTTAGAGATGAAAATCTAAACAAGATAAGATTAGAAAATGTTGTTTTGGGTAATATTATTATTGAAAGAACGAATCTTAATAATTCCAAATTTGTTAATTTTTCTTTTGAAAATAATTCAAAAATTTTAAATTCAGAATTAAATAAATCTTTTTTTAATGATACATTTTTTTATGATTCTGTAATAAATAATTCCCAAATAAACAAAAGCCAAATTGTTAGTTCCGTTTTTAATAATTTTATTATATTTAATTCTAACTTTGGCAATGCAACAATTCTTAATTGTCGTTTTGCAAATATGATAAAAGATACAAATAAAGGCAACAAATGTTTTGTTTCTGACAACAATTTTAATTCTGCAACTATTAAATCTTGCACTTTTAAGTTGGTTGGGCTTAGAAATAACAATTTCTCTCAGGCTAGAATTGAAAAAACATCTCTTAAAAAATGTTTTATAATAGGTGCAGATTTTTCTAGAGCAACATTTGAAGATGTCCTTTTTGAAAAATGTACTTTTGTTGACTGTAAATCTTTAGATAAAATTTTTTTTGCTAAAAACGTTTCTTTTAATTTTTGTGAATTTATAAACACAAATAACAAAGATTATGCCAAAAATTTAATTCCAAGAATTAAAAACTTAGGTGCAAATGTTATAAAAAAACCTGGTAAATGGAAAGAGTTTAAAGCTTTTGCAGGCGCAATAGTTGGAATTGCTGGCCATTTGGGCAATTCTGCTTTGTCTGGGTTAGCTTCAGAATATGCAAGAGCGCTTACTTCTGATTGCAATAAACTTTGTTCTATTAGTTTAGAGCAAAAGACAAATCCTAATGTATGCCAAATTAATTAAGGAATTTTATGTTAAACAAAAATATTTTAATTTTAATTATTTTTAATATTTTAAATTTTACACATAGCTACTCTAATGAAGCGCCCGCAAACTTAAAAACTGAAGTTTTTAGCAAAACAAATCCAGAAATTATTTATTATGAAAATAATAAATGTAATTTTTTAAAAAAAGAGCTTTTAGATAAAGTAAATATAATGTCTAAAGATGATAGTGTCCAAGCATTTACAATTTCAACACTATTTACAACTGCAATATGGATATTCGCTGAAAAATCATTAAAAAAAGATGAACTCATGAAACCGTTTCTTTATATCATTAGAGGAGTATTTGCTTTTCAGTGTTTTCTATATGCAATAATCTTACTTGGAAATAAATCATATAAAAAGCAACTTATACAAGAAAATCTATTAAAAGTTATGGATGATTTCTTTAAAAATTATTCAACAGACCCAAACGCTACACTAGAAGTAAATTATCGCAGATTTGTTCCTCAAGAGTTATTAGTTACATTTGATGCAATTTACGATATTTATAAAAAAGATGGATCTGAATCATTAAAGGGTTTTGTAAATATTTTTAATGAGATCAGAAATCAATTTGTTTCTAGAAAAGAGCGTTATAATAATATAATTATAGAAAATAATATTATAAAATAATAATATCTAAATATTACAGCCTGTACGAAACGCTTTATGGTTTAAGTGCTTATGTTGCAGGCTGAATAACTTGGCGCTTTATTGATTTAGCACAAACATTTTACAAATGTGATAAATTTTTCTAAAGTCTATCAATTTATTACTGTTTTTGTGTATTAATTAATTTTTAAAAGGGTTTTTATGATGAATTTTAGTAAAAATTTGGGGTTACTATTTTTTGTTTCACTTTTTTCTATAAATTGTTCAGCTCAATTTTACAAAAAAGTTGAAGGAGTAACGCCTTTGATGAAGGCTGCAATTTATGCGGATTATGCTGAATTAAAAAAAATGGTTAAATCAGGCGTTAATATTAATAGTAAAGATTCTCAAGGACATGGTGTTTTATATCACTGTGCAAAATCTAATCAAGGGCCTAAGGATGCTTTTAAGTGCTGCAAATATTTAATTAAACATGGAGCTAAAGAAGATTTTGAATGTGATTATTTAGATCTTTTATATAAATATGATGTATTTTCAGAAATAAGAGATATTTTATATAAAAATATGAGTGTTTTTGCAAAAATTCGTTATAAAATTTGGAAGATGTTAGAAATTCCTGAAAATAAAAATTAATTCTTTTTGTAAAAAAAGACTATTTTTTCACTTTTAAGAACTGGCCATTTGAAAACATAAGTTATTTTAGTTACCATAAATAATGGTTATTAAAATAGCTTTGAACAAAATATAAATGGGGGTTTATATGTTCTTAAAAAGATTTAGTAAATATTTAATAGTAATATTATTTTCTTTAAATTTAGTTAATATTTTTTCTATGAACGAAAGAAATTTCGTTATTTTTCAATGTGAAAATGAGCCTGAATATATTTTGGTTCGAGATATATTTTGTGATTTATCAATTAAAATAGCAAATACTTTATATACCGATAAAGATGATATAAAAATTGCAGAATCTAATTTTGATAAAATATTTAAGAATTTTATTAAAGAGAGCTATAAAGAATTGGCTCAAATTTTTATTGATAGCGATGAAAACAAAATCAAAATTTTTTCAAAAACCCTTTTAGATTATTTATGTACTTATGTAAACCAGGATGATGATAGATATGCAAATATTCAAACAGATATTAAAAATAATTTTTTTGAAATATTAAATCTATTAGAAAAAGAATTTAATTTTAAGCCAGTAGGTTTTATTAGTGAAAATGATGTTAAATTCGAAGCATTTAAAGATTTGATTGAACGTTTATCTTTAAAAATTTCGAAATCTTTGATTTTAAATGATGAAGAAAAAAAGACAGCTTATTATGATATTTACGGTATTTTTTTCGACGTATTAAAAGATAGTTATATTGAAATTATAGATAGAGCTTATCTTGGAAAAGATAAAGATATAGAATCTTTATCTACTCTATTATTATCAGTTATATATCAAGATTGTGATACTTTTGCAAAAAAGTATATTTCTTCAGATGATGATATTATTAACAATACAATTCAAACTATTAATTTTCTAATTAATAGAATAAAACTTAATGAACAAGATGTTTTAGAAAAAATAAAGCTTGTTCTTATGAAATTCAGAAAAAAACCTTTATTAGAAAGAATTGGTTATTATGTTGAAAAAGTAAGAAAAGGTGTAGCGATTGGTTCTGGTACAATTTTAGTTTTATTAGCACCCGCTCTTATTGGTGGAACAAAGAAAGCATTTACATTTACCATAATTGAATATTCTGGTGGTGTATTTATTTGTACAACTATTGTGCCAAAGTTATTTAAAAAAATTTCTTCTTTATTAGATTAACAGGGGGTTTTATGTTTAAGAATTTAAAATTTAATTATATGTTTTTATTTCTTTTGGGTTTTACAATTAGTTTAACTCCAGAAAAAATTTCTAATTCTATTGATTCAAGTGATTTTAATGTAGAGAGTGTTTTAAATCAAAAAATGCTTAGTTTAGATTTAACAAATTTATCTAGTGATGGATTAACTGAATTGGCATCCAAAACAAAAAATATTGCAGAAATATTGGAAAATAGTTCAAAAATAAAAAAATTAAATGAACCAGCTGTTACTGATAATAAAATTTATAAAAAATCATTAATAAAAGTTCTTGATAGTATATTTTTGAATAATTTTATTGTTACAGGTGTTAGAAGTGGTTTAAGAGATGGTGTTAACAATATTGTAAAAACACAAATTGTCCCTCTTATTTTTAATACATTACTAACATTGGCAATTATATCTAAAATTACAGGGATTCCATTTGCTAGTTTGGTTTCAAATCTATGGAATTCGCTTTTTCCAGGCAAAGTTGACGTTTCTAAGGTTCCTACTAGAAATGATTATGTAAAAGGACCTTTTGGGGCATATGCTATGGGATATGATATTGTAGTTGATAAACTAATAAATGGGTTTAACTTTGCGCGTAATTATACAAAGTCGTTTTTTAAATAAATTAATAATACAAGTGTTACAGGCTGAAATAAAATAAACATTGATAATTTTTGTTAATAACAGCTTTTGCTGCATTTAACTATTATGATATACTATAAATAAGCTTAATTAACTTAGTATTAAGGGATTTTATTATGTATAAAAAGATTTTAAAAATATTAAAAGTTTTTGTGTTTTCTGGAATGTTATTTACTTTTGGTAAAGCAGAAGAGATTACACCAGATTTAAATAATTTGGCGGATTTAGAAATGGCTTTGGATCAAGAGCAAGCAACAGATAACGAAAAGCAAGAATCTAAATTAAGCCAGTTATGGAATCTTTTAAGTAATACTGACCTAACTTGGGAAAGTAAATATATAATTTTATCTGAAGTATTAAAAGATCATGTTTCAGAAAATAAGAAAAAATATATTTTGGGTGCTGTAACTGTTGGAACAGCAGGTGCAGGTCTTTTAGCCTATTTAATTTATAATAAGTGTAATAAAGACGATAAAAAATAAAATTTAGTTTATGAGCAAGCATGTATTTTCTTTATATATCGAAAATTTACAAGATTTATTAAATAAGTTTTCAAGCGATTATATTCATAATTCTATTCTAGAAATTAAAGATAAAAGTTTACATACTCGTATTATTCAAGTTTTAAGACTTGATAAAGCAGATAATAAAGTTATCTTTTTTGATAATAATATAAATGTTTTAGTAGAGCTTTTGGATGAAACTTTTAAAAATAATAAAAATATTTTATTTAAAATTTTAGAAAAAAATAATAATAAATTAATTAAGCCAGAAATAATTTTATGTCCTAGTATTGTCAAAAAACAAGCATTAGAAGAAATTCTGTATAGTGCTGCAGCTATGGGTGCAACAGAGGTTATGCCCATAATAACTCAAAAAGCTTATAATAAATTTAATTTTGAACAAGAAAACTCTAGATTAAATAAAATTATGATAGCAGCTTGTGAACAATCTAAAAACTATATTTTACCTGTATTACATGAGCCGGAAATTCTAGAAAAATTTTCAAATAAAATTAATAATTTAAATAATATAAATAAAATATATTTTGATTTTGATGGGCAAATTGCTACAGATATTATTTCTAAAATTAATAATAAAAATAAAAATTATTTATTTTTTGGGCCAGAATCTGGGTTTACAGATCAAGAGATAAGTTTATTAAAAGAAAATAATTGTGAATCTATTTCTCTTACGCCAACTATATTACGAGCAGAGCATGCTGTTGCTGTTGGGCTTGGGCTTGTAAGATCACTTTTAAAATAATAGGATAAGATCCTTGCCCGGGATGACCCAAAAATTATTTTTTACTTTGTATAGCAAAATTTTGAGATTTTAAATATAACGGTTCAAGTTTAAAGCTTAATTTTGATTTATCGTTTTCCCAAATATTTTTAGCCATTTTTGCAATTTGTTCTGTATTGGCATTTGCAATATCCAAAAAGAAAATATCTTGTGAAGATTCTTTTAATTCTTTTAAGATTAAATCTTTATGTAAAAGTGCGCCGTTACCTGTAAATATTATTTTTTTATTTAAAAAATTTTCTTTTATATTAGTGAGTAATAAATTTATTTTTGTGTAATTATTAGGGTAAATGTTATTTATTTTGTAATAAACATCGTTATTGTAAGCATTTAAAAGAGTAATTAATAAATCTTGATCTTGTGTGTTTTTAAGTTCATTTGCAGCTTGAGCTGCTAATGCTTCGAGCCCATCAATGCCTATTAATGGTATTTTGCTTGCAAACGCAAGCCCATTAACAGTGCTAATTGTTACTCTTAAAGATGTAAATGCGCCTGGACCTTGGTCCACGGCAATAAAACTTAAATCGCTTAAATCTAAATTATTTTTATGTAATAAATCTTGAATAATAGGTATTAATGTAGAACTGGCTTTAAAATTATCCTGAACTATTTTAGTAAGACATGTAAAATTTTTATAAAGAGCAACTTCTAAAACTGAATAGCTGCCTTGAATTGCCAAAAAAAATATATTGTTCATAAAAGTATCTGAAAAAATTAGGAGTTATGCTTTTTTAACTTTTGTTTTTGGTAAAAGATACTAAAAACATCGTCTTTTATAGTATTTTCTTTTTTTTCTATAACCTTACCACAATTTAAACATTTCCAACCTTCAAAATTTATAAAGTGGTCAAAGAAAGATTGCATGACCATCAATCCATCACACTTTGGACACTTCATAAACTTACCCTCCGGCAAAGTAACAAAAAAATCAGAAATTTTTGTCTCTTTTACAACATATCTTAATCCTAATTTTTATAATATAAACATTTTTTTTATAAATTGTAAAAGATTAGATAATTTAATTTAATTTTCGCCTAAAATCTGTCAAAAGATAATTTGTCTAAGTAGGTTTGTAATATAAATGCTGCGGCTATAGAATGACTTTTAATTTTATCTTCTTTTGTCTTTATTTTGCCTATGCTTAAATTTTCGGCGCGTTTACTACTTAAGCGTTCGTCCCATAAAATAAATTTTATAGCGTTATTAAATTTATTATTTATTTTAATCTCAAGCTCTTTGGCACTATTAATTATTTTTTTTGTTTGATCACTTTCTGTGCCTGTAAATGTAGTTGGTTTTCCAATTAATACAGTTTCTATATCATACTCTTTGATTGTATCTACTAAAAATTTTTCCAGATTTTCTGGTTCCACTGTTTTGTAAGGCTTGCATGAGATGCCAAGAGCATCAGAAATTGCAGAGCCAACCCACTTGTCACCAAGGTCTAAAGCTAGTATTTTCATAATATTCCTATATTTAATTAAAATAGTTTATAAAAAAATATTAAGTTTTATTATTTTATTAGTAAATATTTTAATTAAATATTTTTAATTAAGTTTAAATTATAGAAAGGGCTTAATGTGCATAGATTAAAAAAAGACGCCCTATTTTTAATCGACGGTTCTTATATTTTGTATAGATCTTACTATGGTCTGCGTCCATTGCGAACTTCTTCAGGTATAGGAGTTCAGGCTGTGTATGGATTTTGTCGAACGATAAAAAATTTGATAGAACGTTTTGACCCACAAAATTTTGCAGTAGTTTGGGACAGTAAAGGCAAAACATTTAGATCCGAAATTTATGAACAATACAAAGCTACGCGCCAAGCTCCGCCATCAGATTTGTTTATTCAAAAAGAGTATATTACAAAATTTTTAGATTCTATAAATTTAAAGCAAATAGCAAAAACAGGTTACGAAGCAGATGATTTAATTGGTGCTATAGCTAAAGATTATACTGGTGAACAGCTTGTAATTGTTGGACCCGATAAAGATTTATATCAATTATTATCAGAAAAAGTAATTATATACGACCCATTTCAGGAAAAAATAATAGACCAAGAAAGTTTTGAACAAGAAAAAGGTTTAGCTCCTGTTAAAGTGCCTTTTTATTATGCATTATTAGGTGATACTTCTGATAATATTCCAGGCGTTTTTGGTATTGGTAAAAAAACAGCATTAGATTTAGTAAATCAATTTAATTCACTAGAAGATCTATATAATAATTTAGATCAAGTAAAAAAAGAAAGAACACGAGAATTATTAACTCAAAATAAAGATAATGCATTTTTAAGTTTAAAATTATTTTTACTAGAATATTATGATTTAAATTTACATAAAAAAGATTTTGAATTTAATAAAAATAATTATATAGAAGCAGCAAAGATATTCGAAGAGTTAGAGTTTAAATCTTTATTAAATGATCTTAAAAAAACGTTTGGCGAAAAAGAAACTTTAAAAAGAATTTCTGGAGAACATAAAGTTAGTCAAACAAGAAAATCAGGCGAAGTTCAAATGTCGCTTTTTGGTCCCCAAAAAATTAATACAGAAGAAAAACAAGAAAAAAACTGGGTGTGTCATACTGTTTTAACTAAAGAAGAATTAAATAACTTAATAAAAAATTTAAAAAATGCTCATGAGATAGCTATAGATACAGAAACTACAGGCATTAGGCCATTAAAAGATGAACTTGTAGGTATTTCGTTTGCATATAATACAAAAGAAGCTTTTTATATACCTTTAACGCATCAAGATGAAACTGTTAAACAACTTGATTTAAAAGATACGTTAGAAAAATTAAAAGATATATTTTTAGATAATAAAATAAAAAAAATATTTCATAATGCAAAATTCGATTTATTAGTTTTTAGACAATATAATATCGAAATAAAAAATGTTACTTTTGATACTATAATTGCTGCAAATTTGTTAAGACACGAAGATGATAAAATTAATCTAAAAGTTTTGTCGGCTAAATATTTGCAAGAACCAATGAATACGTTTAAACAAGTTTTAAATAAATATGAAACGTTTAGGCAAGTACCTGTAAATGCAGCAAGTGAGTATGGCGCATATGATGCACTTCAAACATTTAAATTAAAAATAGTGTTAGAACAAGAATTAAAAAAATATGAAAAGTTACAAAATATTTTTGATAATCTTGAAATGCCATTATTGTTTGTTTTGCTAGATATGGAATATGAGGGCATAAAACTTGATCCAGAAAAATTAAAAGAAACTGGTCTTGAAATACAAAAAGATCTAAAAATAGTTAATGATAAAATTTTTGCATTTATAGAAAGTGAGTATGGGCAACAATATCGTGATATAAATTTAAATTCACCACAACAGGTTCAAGAACTTTTATTTGATGTATTAAAGTTACCTGTAGTAAAAAAAACACATACAGGGACTAGAGGGACAGATCAAGATGTTTTGCAAGAGTTAAGTGATATTCACCCTGTACCTGGTTTAATTTTAAAATATCGAGAACTTGCAAAATTACTAAGTACTTATGTTCAACCATTAATAGATGAAATAAATCCAAAAACAGAAAAAGTTCATACAAGTTATAGTCAGACAATGGTGGCCACCGGACGTTTATCCAGTTCTAATCCTAATTTACAAAATATCCCAGTTTCATCAAAACATGGTTTGCAAATTAGGGCCTCTTTTGTTGCTGATAGTGGATGTACTTTTTTGGCTGCAGACTATTCACAAATAGAATTGCGTGTGCTTGCACATATTACAAAAGATAAAAATTTAATCGATGCATTTGAACATAATTTAGATATTCATGCTAAAACATCAAGCCAAATATTTAATGTAGATATCAAAGATGTTACTCATGAGCAAAGGCAAATAGGTAAACGAATAAATTTTAGTATTATGTATGGGCTTACACCGTATGGTTTGTCAAAAGATTTAGGCATTAAACCGGCTCAAGCAAAAGAATATATAGATAAGTTTTTTGAAGTTTATAGTGGAGTGGCTACTTGGATAGAACAAACGCTTGAACAGGCAAAACGAGATGGTTATACACAAACATTAATGGGTAGACGTAGATATGTTTTAGGGTTACAGGAAAAAAATAAGAATTTATACCAGGCAGCAGCTAGAATAGCTATAAATAGCCCTGTGCAGGGCACATCTGCAGAACTTATTAAAATTGCCATGTTAAATATAGATAAAAAATTAAAAGATATGGGTAGCAAGTCTAAAATAATATTACAAATACACGATGAACTTGTGCTGCAGGTACCAAATAATGAAATAGAAAATATAGAAAAATTAGTTAAAAAAGAAATGGAAAATGCACAAAATTGGGATATATCACTCAAAATTTCTACAAAAACAGGTAAAAATTGGGAGGAAATTACTAAATAACCCTTTGACTTTTGTTAAAAAAAAAGGCAGAATATTTTTGTCTTTTTATATGAAAAATCAAGTTTAATTATTAAAATTCTTATTAAAAATAAAGGATATTTCAATGGCAACGAGTAAAACTGGTGGCTCGACTAGTAACGGCCGCGAAAGTCAAAGTAAGCGTTTAGGTTGCAAAAAATTTGCAGGTGAAGTTGTAATTCCAGGTAATATTCTTATACGTCAAAGAGGAACAAAGATTTATCCTGGTAATGGCGTAAAAATAGGTAAAGATGATACACTTTTTGCTGTAAAATCTGGCTTTGTAAAATTTTATAAAGGATTTAAAGGTAGACAATTTATTTCTGTTATAGATCAAAGAGCTTAATTTATTAAGGAAGAGTAGAGACCATGATTGATTTTTTAAAGTATAAAACAGCTGGTATTATATTTTCTGTAAGCTTAATTTTATATGGAGTTTTTGCATATTTTAATCAGGGTGGTTTAAAATATGGCATAGATTTTATAGGTGGCGCACAAATTACAGTTTCTTTTGAAAAAGAAATAGATATTGCGATACTCAGAAAAGCTATTTCTGAACAAGGTTGGCAAGATGCCGTTATCCAGAGTATTGGTAAAACTAATAAAGAATTTATTGTAAAGCTTGGTGGAGCTACAGTAGAAGGGCTTGAAGATAAATTTAGAGATTCTGTAGATAAGGCTACTCCTGGTAATACAATGGTTATCAAAAATATTGACTGGGTCGGAGCAGAAGTTGGTAAAGATATGCAGCAAAATGCTATTATGGCTGTATTATTGTCTTTATTAGCTATTCTTTTATATTTAGCTGTTAGATCTAAGTTTGCTTATGCTGCAGGTGCAGTTGTAGCGCTTGCACACGATGTGCTTGTTGTTCTTGTAGCATTATTATTAACTGGTGAGCCTATGACATTACCAGTGTTAGGATCTCTTTTAGCTATGTTGGGTTATTCTGTAAATGATACAATTGTTATATTTGGCAGAATAAAAGACAATGTTGGCAAAATGAAAGATCGCAGTTTGCTTGATATAGTAAATACAAGTATAAACCAAACTTTAAGAAGAACTTTGTTAACAAGTTTTGCGACACTTCTTTCTGTTATTACTTTTTATATCTTGGGTGGAGAATCTTTGAAGGGTTTTTCTTTTGTAATGATAGTTGGAATAATATTTGGAACATATTCTTCCATTTATATAGCAAGTCCTGTTATGATGTTTTTTAGTAAGAGAGCAGGTGCTAAAAGCGCATAAAATTTTATAAATTAAAATGGGGGTTAAAAAAAATAATGGAGGTTAATTCTAAATGAAAAAATCAAATAAATATCAAAATGATCAAAGAGGTAATTTTATAATGAAAAATGGTTCATCAAAAAAAACGAATAAAGATTTAAAAAAAGATTTGAATATAGAGAATGAGGGAGTTGATAGCTTAACTTCGCACAATTTAGAATCACAAGCTGATAATGATATTAATAATTTAGATAGTGAACCTGTAGTCGAAAATTTACCTATTACAGATTATGTTGATGAGCAAGTTTTGGATGTTTCACAAGATAAAAATAAAAAATTCAAAAAAGAAAAAGAAGAACAAGATAGAGACAATGGACCAAAAAAGGCTATTAATGTTCAAGAATTAAAAGATATGCCAATAACTGAGCTTATAAAATATGCTCAAAGTTTAGGTATACCAGAAGTAGTTTCTTTAAAAAAACAGACAATTATTTTTAAAATTTTAGAATCTCAATCTGATAAAAAAATAGAAATTTTTGGTGATGGAATTTTAGAAAGACTTCCAGATGGATTTGGTTTTTTAAGATCTCCTAAATTTAATTATGTACCAGGACCAGACGATATTTACGTTTCTCCAATGCATATTAAACGTTTTGGTTTAAGAACTGGTGATGTTGTAAAAGGAACTTTACGTAGACCAAAAGAAGGCGAAAAATATTTTGCATTACAAAGAATAGATAGTGTAAATTTTCAATCGCCAGCTTCTGGATATCATAAAACAGTTTTTGAAAACTTAACTCCAATATTTCCTAATGTAAAATTTAATTTAGAGGGTAATCCTGCTATAATTTCTACAAGATTAATGGATATATTTACACCAATTGGTATGGGACAACGTGGTATGATTGTTGCTCCTCCAAAAACTGGTAAAACTCAATTATTAAAAGAAATAGCAAATACAATTATTGCTAACCATCCTGATGTTATAGTTTTAATGCTTTTAATAGATGAACGTCCAGAAGAAGTAACAGATATGCAACGTTCTGTTAAGGCAGAAGTTGTAAGTTCTACTTTTGATGAATCTGCAATACGACATGTTCAAGTTGCTGAAATTGTTCTTGAAAAAGCAAAAAGATTAGTTGAATGTGGTCGTGATGTTGTAATTTTGCTTGACTCTTTAACTCGTCTTGCAAGAGCTTACAATACTTTAGCACCTGCATCAGGTAGAGTTCTTACCGGTGGTATAGATGCTAATGCATTACAAAGACCAAAAAGATTTTTTGGTGCTGCACGAAATGTAGAAGAGGGTGGATCGTTGACAATTATGGCTACAGCACTTGTAGAAACTGGTTCAAAAATGGACGAAGTTATTTTTGAAGAGTTTAAAGGTACTGGTAATATGGAAATTCATTTAACCAGAAAACTTTCTAACAGAAGAGTATATCCAGCATTTGATTTAATATCTTCTGGTACTCGTCGTGAAGAATTATTGCTTTCTGATGAAAACAGATCAAAGATGTGGATTTTACAAAAATTACTTGGCACCATGAACACAGTTGAAGGCATGGAATTCTTAATAGATAAAATGCGTGAAGCAAAAACTAACGAAGAATTCTGGGATTTGATGAACAGAAAGAAACAGTAAACATGTCTATAATTTTGGGCATAGAAACTTCGTGTGATGAAACAGCAGTAGCAGTTTACGATTCAGGTCGTAAGCTGCTGCTTTCTAGCGTTATATTTTCTCAAGTAAAATTACACGAAATTTATGGTGGAGTTGTTCCTGAAATTGCATCAAGATCGCATCTAGAAAAAATAGATATTATTATTCAAGCTGCGCTTGATCAGGCAAATATTAATTTAAATAATATAGATTATATTGCTGTAACAAATAAACCAGGTCTTGTTGGATCTTTACTAGTTGGCATGTGTTTTGCTAAATCTATTGCTTTTGCAAAAAATAAAAAATTAATAGCCATAGATCATTTGCAGGCTCATATATTTTCTTCTTTTTTAAAAAAAGATAACAGTAATAATAATTCTATCGAAGATGTCCCGTTTCCACATATTTGTTTATCAGCATCCGGAGGCAGCACTGTAATTTATTACGTAAAAGATTTTAATAATTACGAAGTTATTGGCCAAACTATAGATGATGCTGCGGGCGAAGCCTTTGATAAAGTAGCTAAAATTATTGGCTTTGGTTATCCAGGTGGGGCTAAAATAGAACAAGCTGCAAAGCTTGTAGATTTTCAAGATTTTTATAATTATACAAGAACAAAAAATTATACAAAAAGTTTAGACTTTACTTTTTCTGGTCTTAAAACTGCAGTTATGTACGATCTTGTAAAAAAAGATGCTTATAATTTACAGTCTGGGCCTGTCTGGGAAAAAATAACTCCAGAATTACAAAATAAAGTCTCTAGTTCTCTTTTAGTTTGTATTGCTGATATTTTTCAGGCAAAAATCGAACTCGCATTAAAATTATATCCAGAAGCTCAAGCTGTTACATTTGTTGGCGGCGTTGCTTGTAATAATTATATTTGCGATCGATTAAATTCTGTTACAAATAATTTAGGCAAAAAATTTATTAGCCCTGTTTGCAAATTCTGTGCAGATAACGCTGCTATGGTTGCCTTTTTGGGGGCACAAAAGGCTGATCAAAATAAATTTAGTGATTATTATCTTGATGTTTTAAATTAAATTATTTTATTAATTTTTTCTAAAATATTTTTAATATGTGCATTTACTTTATCTTGGTTTAATTTATAAACGCTACCTATTTCATAAAAATTGATATCTTTTATATCTATAAATTTAAAAGTATAAAGTAATTGTTTTTTAGCCGGATTACAGGTTAAATATTTTCTGTAAAATAATGGAGCCATTGATGTGTTAACAACAAATACTTTTTGTATTTTATGTAAAGCTCTAGCGTTGGTACCAGATTCATATTTATATGCATAGTTTGTTATTAAATCGATCCAGGCTTTAAGGATTGCTGGAAGCGCATACCAATAAATTGGGTGCACGATTATAAGCCTGTCGGCTTTTAAAATTAAATCTTTATTTTTTTGAAAAAAAGCATTGCTTTCTAGCATCTCTTTATTATGAAAATAAAATGGTATTTGATCTGCGTAATCATAAAGATTAAGTGTTTCGATTTCAATATTATTACTTGTTTCTGTATTTTTATTTTTTAAATAGTTAGTAATATTATTAAAAATAAAATTATTTAACGATTCTTTTTTATCATGAGCTAAAATAGCTAAAATTTTCATAATATTCTCTTTTTTTATTTATTAATTACTAATTTAACTTTTGGATTTACAATTTTTTCTTCTATAGTAACTTCTTCGTGAAATGGTTTACAATCAAGAGATTTAGCTAGCGATTTATCTGATTGGCGATATATCTTTTGTGAAGTTCTATTTGATACTAATTTAATCTTTGGTAATGCTATAAAATTATTATTTAAATTTATATTCCAGGTTTCGATTTTTTCTATAAAATTTGGATTTATAAGAGTGATAATGCAATTGTTTGGAATAATTTTGTCTTTGTGTATTAATTTTTCTTCTGTAAGTTCAAATTTTCCGGTTACGTTGTTTTTTAAGCATGAATATAATTTATAATTAAAATTATTTGGGATACTTAAATATTTTATTGTATTTTTTTTATCAACATTTTGTTTTATTTCTTTGCAAGCTAGAAAGTAATATTTATTAAAATTATTATTAAAGCTATGATCTAGTGGAATTGAATAAAAACCATTTTCATCGCTTGTAACTTCTTTACCATTAAATAAAACTTTAATTTGTGGTGTTGATTTTAAATCTTGTTCTGTTTGAATATAACCCTTTAAATATTGCATAGAATATAAACTATTTAGATTTAAATAATTTATAAAAAATATAATTAAATATTTAAAAATTTTATTATTTATTATTTTATTATAATTTTGCATTTTTATTCTCCCTTATATTTTATAATTTAATATTATTATTTAATAATATAGTTATTTTATGTTATATAAAAAATAAATATAATTAAATTAAATATAATTTTTATATAAAATAAAATTTAATAATTGAAAAGAGGGTAATGCAAGTTTTTGAAAAAATAAAAAGTATAATTAAAAATGCGTTTACTCAAGGTTGGACGGCAAAAAAATTGGCGTTATCTTTTAGTATGGGTATTTATACTGCATTTTCGCCATTACCCGGTGTTCATACAGCCATGATGTTTTTGTTTAAATGGCTATTTAAGCTAAATTTCCCAATATTATTTATTGCTACTTCATTTAATAATCCATGGACCATGGTTCCATTTTATACTCTTGATTATGTTTTTGGGTATTGGTTTTTGCACGTTTTTTTAAAAATAAACCCATCTTGGACCATCTCTTTGGCAAAGATCTTTGGATCTGGTAAGATTTGTGTATGGTCATTTTTAGTTGGGGGTAATATTTTAGGTTTGTTTTTTGGGTTACTTACGTATCCTGTTATATATTTTTTATTTAAAAATTTACTAAAAAAATTTAAAAAAGATTATGAAAATAATAAGTAAAAATAAAAGAGCATTTCACGATTATGAAATTAAAGATAAAATAGAAGCTGGTGTTGTTTTAACTGGGGATGAAGTAAAATCTATACGTCAAAACAATGTCTCGCTTGCCGATTCGTATGCTACATTTCATAATGGTGAAATTAATTTATTAAATTGTCATATTGCACCATATTCACATGCTTTTACAAAAGAAGACAAATCTAGAAGAACAAGAAAATTATTATTACATAAAAAAGAGATAAATAAATTAATTGGTGAAATTTCTAAAAAGGGTATGACTTTAATACCATTAATGATTTATTTTGGAGATAAAGGGTTAATTAAAATAGAAATTGGTGTTGGAAAGCATAAAAAAGCTGCCAGTCAAAAAAAAGAGCTTAAAGAACGAGATATTATGCGCTCGGCAAGACGTGAGACTAAGTATAAAATATGATCCCTTCAAAAATCTTTTTTAAACCAGAAATTTATAATTCTATAGATTGGGCAAAAGAAAATATAAATAACGCCCCTGACGGGTCTGTATTTATGGCAGATGCGCACAAATTTACACGAGGACGACAAAACAGGTCTTGGTTATTTGATAAAGGCCAACTTGTTATAACTCTTTTGTTAAAACCTAATATTTTAAATATTTTAAATATTTTAAAAAATGAAGATTTAGGTCTTAGATTAAACAATTTAAATATGGCAATATCTTTGGCTATTTTAGAAAATTTAGAAAAATTTAATATAAAATTAAAATGGCCCAATGATTTTAATTACGATAATTTTAAAGTTGCAGGAATACTGTCGCAGGCTATTTGGCAGGATAATAAAATTTCTGGAATAATTTTTGGTTTTGCAATTAATACAAATAATTTAATAAAAAATAATAATTTAAATTTTAATGCCATAAGTTTACGAGAAATTTCTGGGGATATTATAAATAAAGAAAATTTATTTAAAGAAATTTTAGTATCTTGTGATAGATATTATAAAATTTGGCTTAATCTTGAATTTGAAAATATATTTAATATCTGGAAAGAAAAATTAAATTATTTAATTAATAAAAATATTTTGATACATAAATTTGATGGTGAAAAAATTACTGGAAAATTTATAGGTGTGCTAGAAAATGGTGATATAGTTCTTGAGTTTGAAAACAAAATTCAGGAAGCTATTTCTTTTAATATTGTTGAAAATATTTTAGTAAAAAAATAAGGGCCTGAATTTCTTCAGGCCCAGTTTTTTAAACGCTAAGATTAGTCTTCGTCTTCGTCCCAATCTTCGTCATCTTCGTCTTCATCCCAATCTTCATCATCAAGATCTTCATCGTCGAAGTCTTCATCATCAAGATCTTCGTCGTCAAAATCTTCATCATCAAAATCTTCGAAATCATCTTCTTCTTCATCTTTTTTTGCTAGAAGAGAAATATTCTCTTCCATTATTCTTAATAGTTCTTCATTTAATGTTAATGAAACCATAAACCTTCTTTCCTGAAAATATATTATTAATATTTATTACAATTTCATTGATAATATAATGTTTGATAAAAAATATGCAATAGTTAATTTTATTTTTCATTAAACATATTTGTTTTATTTAGTTTTTTCCAATCATTATCAAACTTTTCTATCCCTTGTATTGTTAATGGATGTTTAAAAACTTTATCTAATAATAATGGTGGAATTGTTGCTACATCAGCACCATATAATATAGATTTTTGTAAATGTATAACGTTTCTTATTGAGGCTGCAAGAATTTCTGTTTTAAAGTTATAATTCTTTTTCATAGTTACAAGATCTTTTATTAATTCCATGCCATCTATATCGATATCATCCCATCTACCAATAAATGGAGAAATATATTTTACATTTAATTTAGATACTAAAAGAGCTTGTGTTAAAGAAAATATTAAAGTTACATTAATTTTAATATTTTCTTTTGTTAATTTAGAAATCACTGGTAAATATTCTTGTGCAAAAGGTATTTTGACTACAACATTTTTTGCTAAATTACTAATTTCTTTTGCTTGAGCGTAAACTTTTTCGGGTGTTTTTTCTACAACTTCTATGCTAACATCGCCATTTACCATATTGCATATATCTAGAAGAGCAGCTTTAATGTTGCCATTTTTTTCTTGTGCTATTAACGATGGGTTTGTCGTAACACCATCTATAACGCCAGTGGGCATCCATTGTTTAATTAAATCTATGTTTGCTGTGTCTAAAAAGAGTTTCATATTTTCCCTTATTTTATTACAAAATTTATTAATCTATTTGGTACAAAAATTACTTTTACTATAGTTTTATCTTCAAGCCATTTGCTTATAATTTCTTTTGCTTGTTTTTCTATAATATTTTGTTCTGTATCTTTTGTTGTGTCTAAAGTACCTCGTAATTTGCCATTAACTTGTATTGCTATTTCTATATTATTTATTTGTGTATATCTTGTGTCGTATTTTGGAAAACTCAAATCTTGTAGTTTTTTGTTTAACAATTTTTCTAATAATTCACTAGAAAAATGTGGTGCCATAGCTGATATTGCAACTAAAAATTGTTCTAAGATTTCTTTATTAATTTTTAGTTTTTTACCTGTTAAATCGTTTAAATATTCCATAATTGCCGAAACTGCTGTATTGGTTTTAAAGTTTTCTATTCGAGTTTCGTATTCTTTTAAGAATATATGAAATCTAGATAAAGACTCTTGTGTAATATCTTGATTATTTTTTAATATATTTTCTGGTGTGTTTAAATAAACCCATAATCTATTTAAAAAGTTTTTAACACCTTTTATAGAATCCGTTTGCCAGACAACATCGTCTTCTGGTGGGCCCATAAACAAAATATACATGCGTAAGGCATCTGTTCCAAATTCTGCAATCATATCATCTGGGTTAACAACGTTGCCTTTAGATTTTGACATTTTTTCTACACGCCCAGATTTTTCTGAATACATACAAACTAGGCCCTGATTAAATAATTGCGTAAACGGTTCGTCAAAGTTTAAATAACCAAGATCGTATAAAACTTTTATATAAAATCTTGAATATAATAAATGTAGTACAGCGTGTTCGATACCTCCAACATAAAAATCTACTGGTAGCCAGTATTTCATATCTTGTGGGTCAAAAGCTTTGTCTTTTAAATTTGGGTTTGGGTAGCGTAAAAAATACCAACAAGACCCAGCCCATTGGGGCATAGTGTTTGTTTCTCTTTTTGCAGCGTTACCACATTTTGGACATGTTGTATTTACAAAACTTTCTATCGTGGCAAGTGGTGATTCGCCTGTGCCTGAAGGTAAATAATTTTCTACTTCTGGTAATAATACCGGCAATTGGTCTTCAGGAACTGGGACAATGCCACATTTTTGGCAGTGTATTATAGGTATTGGTTCACCCCAATATCTTTGGCGAGAGAATATCCAGTCTCTTAATTTATAAGTTGTTTTAAATTCTGCTAAATTATTTTTTGCTAAAAATTCTACTATAGCCTGTGCACCTTTTGTTTTGGCTTCAAGACCATTAAATTCTCCGGAGTTAATTAAAATCCCGTCATCTTCTATGGCACTAGTTAAATTATTATTATTATTATTATTAGCTTTTATTACTTGTACTATCTCGAGATTAAATTTTTTGGCAAAATCAAAATCTCTTTGGTCGTGTGCAGGTACGCACATAATTGCGCCAGTACCGTAATGTTTTAGAACATAACTTGATAACCAAATTGGTATACGTTTATTGTTTACAGGATTTATTGCATAAGAGCCTGTAAATACACCAGTTTTTTCTTTGTTTTCTGCAGTTCTGTCTATTTCACTTAAATTTAAAACTTCTTCTTGATATTTTTTGATTATATTTTTTTGTGAACTAGTGACAATTTCGTCTACTAAATCATGATCTGGAGCCATTACCATGAAAGTAGCACCAAAAAGAGTATCTGGTCTTGTTGTAAATACAGTTATATCAATATTGTTTTCTGTTTTAAAAATTATATTGGCGCCTTTGCTTTTGCCTATCCAGTTGCGTTGCATAAGTTTTACTTTTTCGGCCCAATTTAAATTATCTAGGCCATCAAGTAATTTTTCGGCATATTCTGTTATTTTTAAAACCCATTGTCTTATATTTTTTTTCTCAACTTTTGTACCACAACGTTCACAGCCTCCTGCAACAACTTCTTCATTAGCAAGGCCTGTTAAACATGAGGGGCACCAGTTTATGGGCATATTGCTTTCGTAAGCAAGTCCCTTTTTGTACATTTGCAAAAATATCCATTGTGTCCATTTATAATAATCTGGGTCTGTAGTGTTTAATTCTTTTGTCCAATCGTATATAGCACCCATTTGGTTAATTTGTTTTTTAAATATTGCAACATTATCTTGAGTGCTTTTTTTTGGATGCATTTTATTTTTAATAGCATAATTTTCTGCAGGCAAGCCAAATGCATCCCATCCCATAGGGTGCAACACATTATAGCCTTGTAATAATTTTATTCTGGCATATAAATCTGAAAATACATAACCCTTCCAGTGCCCTATGTGTAGGCCCGAACCAGACGGATATGGGAACATATCCAAGCAATAAAATTTCTTTAAATTTTTATTATCTTTAGAGTTATAATATGGGTTTTTTTCCCAATAATTTTGCCATTTTTTTTCTATATCTAAAAAATTATAGCTCATCTATTTGTCCTAATTAAAAATTTATAATTAATATTTACTATAAAATTTCATTTAACAGTTTTAACAATTTAACATAAAAAACAAAAAAAATATTTTACTAAGAAATATTTTGTCTGATTTTAATTCAAACTATATTTCTTTAAAACAAATTTTCCAATAGAAAATTATAAGCTTAAAAAGGCTTTTTTTAGATAAAAATTATTGAGTTGATTTTTATCTAGGTAATTTCATATTGTAAATTATAGGGAAAATATTGGGAAATATTTGGGGATAGTATCAGGGGGGAAGGGACTATGAATATAAGATATAATTTAAAATTATTTTTAATTTTAATCTTGTTTTCTTTTAATTATATATTTTCTGTAGCAGACTGGACAGTTTTAATTTATGTTCAGGCTAAAAATAATTTAAGTAAATTTGCGACACAAAATTTATATTCTATGTCCAAAATAGGATCTGATAATAATTTAAATATTTTGGTTCAATGGTATCAACCAGGTAAAGATGGTGTTTGGAGATATCAAATATTAAAAGATCAAATTAAATTAGATTCTTATTTACCAATAAATAGTGATGGTACCAATGTTAAAGACCTTGTAGATTCTATGGACTGGGCTGTAAAAAAATATCCAGCAAACAAAAACTTTTTGATTTTATGGAATCATGGCGTTGGAATTGTTGATCCTATTTGGCAAAGAAGAATAAATTATGGAACAGGGCATAGTATTAGTTTTGGTAATGAGCAAACAATAAACTTAACAGAATATAGTGAGCATCAAGAATTTGTAGAAAATGAATTGCCAATAAAAATAGATGGTTTGTTAACTCAAAATTTAGGCATGTCTCAAGATTTTGATTTTACTTCTTTAGAGCATAGAGGGATTTTGTTTAATGAACAATCTAGAACTTATTTAAATAATGAAGAATTATTAGAAGCTTTAAAACAAATAAAAACAAATGTTTTAAAAAATAAAAAATTAGATATCTTTGGCATGGACGCATGTTTAATGTCTATGGTTGAAATTGGATATTTGGCCAAGGGTTATGCAAAATATATGATAAGTTCTCAAGAAGTTGAACTTGCATATGGCTGGAATTATATAGATTTACTTGGATCTATGAAAGCGACAACACTTTCACCAATAGATCTTGCAAAAACTTCTGTAATTTCTTATCAAAATTTTTATAAAAATAAAATAGATTTTTATACTCAATCTGTTGTAGATTTAGATCGAATGGATGATATAAAAGACAGTATTAACAGTATTGTATTACGTGTTAATAATGCTAAAAAAATATCTCGTGATGTTGTAAAAAATTTAATAAAAATAGCACGAAGAGCATCTATTCAATTTACGAATAAAAGTTATATAGATTTACATTCTTTTTATACAGAGTTTTTAAAACAAATAGATAATTCTTTAAACAATATTAATAATGCGCAATTAAGAACAAGTCTTGTAGATCTAAAAACACAGCTTAATTTGGGCAAAAAAGTTATAGAATCTGTTGTTATTGCAAAGACTGCAGGACAAAGGTTTCCAACAGCTAGTGGACTTTCTATATATTTCCCTGTAGCTGGAGTAGATAATTCTTATTATAAAACAAATTTTGTAAAAGAATGTTTATGGCTAGATTTAATTAAAGATATATAACGCTATAAAAGTTAAAAATAATATTTAAAATTTAAAAAATTTATTAAGACTTACTTTCTCGTTTCTTTGTGTTACCCTGCTTATTAAATAATATTAAAATTTAGTAAGCAGGGTTTTTTATGCAAAATCAAAAAGAAAATTTAAAAAATGTTTTTGTAAAAAAAGAAGATGAAAAAATTTTAGTTATAAAAAGAGATATTTTATTTAATAAAAAAAGTATCTCTGGTTTAGAAAAAGTTGATTTTGATTATTATCAAGATCTAATCGAAAAAAATCAAGAATTTATTTGGCGTTCTGTAGCAGAAACAGATAATAGTTATAAACAAGTAATCCCATATTTAATTTTTAATTTTCAAGATAAATATTTTTTAATGCAACGTAAATCTAAAGCAAGCGAAGTTAGATTACAGAATTTATATTCACTCGGTATCGGCGGCCATATACGTCAAGAAGATATTACAGGGAGTGATATTTATAGTTGGGCTAAAAGAGAATTTTTAGAAGAAGTAGAATATTCTGGAAATTTAAAAATAAAAGCTCTTGGTATTTTAAATGACGATTCTAACTCTGTTGGACAAGTTCATGTAGGTTTTGTTTTTTTATTAACAGGTGATTCAAGTAATATTAAGGTTAAAGAAGAATTAAAATCTGGTGAGTTATTAACTTTAAGTGAATGTAAAAAATATTACGAAAATATGGAAAATTGGACTAAATTGGTTTTTGATTTTTTGAAGTAATTTAGTTTGCCCAGCGCATGTGCGCTGGGCAACAATTAATTTTTATATAACAGGATAAGGTCTGTGAAACTTCGGTTCATAAGCCTCATTTTTAATTATTTTTCTTACAATCTCTTTTTCATTTCTTGCTGATTCTTGTGCGTTTTTTACTGTTAAACGAAGATTATTTACATATAAATATATTTCAATAAAAGTATTCGAGCTTGTTGATAGCATTGGATCAATTTCTTTTGTAAAAATATCTTCTGAATATGCAAGATTTCCACAACCCTTATTTGTAGATTCTCCTGTCCAATACCAGGCTGTTAAATTACGAAGCCCCATTGGGTCTTCAAATTTTTTTACAAAATATTCATTAGCTTTTATACATTCTTCTGTAATATTATTACCATATAATCTTATAGAAAATGGATAATTCGTTGTATTTATAATTTTTACGAATTGGCCATATACTTCTTCTTTTTTTCTATCTATTTTTTTTATTTCAAAATCTATACCTTTATTATCAAATTTAATATGAGTTTGTTTGAAGTCTAGTATATTTACAGGATAATCTGTTTTATCTATATCAAAACGTCTTATAAGCTTATTATTACTTTTTTTATAAACTTTAATTTCTTTTAAGTTTATATTTTCTCTAAATAACTTTTTACTTTTTTTAGGTTCTATAGTTGTAGATCTATTTTTACCCATAGCGACATTTAAATCGACTTTTATTGAATAATCTAAATCGTTATAAAGTTTTAAAGTATAAAATGGGTTTACGGAAATTTTGGGTTTTTTTGTTCCTGATATATTAATTACAGTAGCTTGATTGTTTTTGACATTTATTTTTTTTGTATATTTTGATGTGTTATCATTAAAAGATGCTTCGATATTTTTGATATCCATATTTGAGTTTATAACTTTATGTGAATTTGCATTTACAGTAAATTCTTTATCTGGTCCGGTTTGATCTAATTTTATAGTAACTTTTTGTTTGCTTTTGTTATTGAATATTGCTTTGCCCTGATCGCAATATAAACTTGTTGTTAATAATAAAAACAATATAAATAAATTATATCTTTTCATAAAACTCTCCCTTAAAAAAATATTAGAAAAATAAACGTATAAGAATATTATTAATATTATTTTTGTACGTTAAGCAATAATATAATTATTTTTTATATAATTTATTTAAATTTATTTAGTTTTTATTAATTAAATCCCAGATATTTAAAAAATCTTTAAAAGATAATTGCTGGGCTCTAAGTTTGAGAGTCTCTGGAGAAAATTTACTTAAATCATAATGTGTTGTTTTTAAATTATTTACTAATGTTCTTCTTGGAGCTAAAAAGCATAATTTTAAAAATTTCCAGAATTCTATTTCGTTATTTATTGGTGTGATATTTTCTTTGGGTTTAAAATAAATTAATCTTGAATCAACTTTGGGTGGTGGGGTAAAAGCCTCTGGTCCAATTTTTTCCATTAATTCAAAATCAAAATAATGCTGCAAAAATAGAGAAGTAGAATTATATCCCCTGCCAGATTTGGCTACAATTTTTTGAGCTACTTCTTCTTGTATCATGACTACGCCTTCTTTAAATAAGTCACGATTTTTTTGTATTAAATAAAATATTGGAAAAGTTATTTGATATGGCAAATTAGCGAGTAATACCCAAGGCTTTAATTCTTGTAAATTACTTAAATCGACATCTAAAATATTAGTTATATTTATTTTTAATCTAGAATCTTTAATTGTATTTTGAACATAATCAGCCCATTCCGGATCAATTTCATAAACAAAAAGTTCTTTGCATTTTGTTAAGTTTAAAACTGCTTTGGTCAAAAAACCTTCGCCGCAGCCAATTTCTAAAACTCTAGTTTCTGGTGTTATAGTAACTTTTTTTATCATGTTTTCTACAACAGAGAATTTTTTTAAAAAGTGCTGGCCAAACTGCTTTTTTTTGGCAGGCTTATTTTCTATATTATTAAAATTATTATTCATAAATATTATTTTATCTGGTTTACATATTGTTTTAATATGATAGAACTATAACATATTTTTAATTAATAGTGAATTTTGAAGGGTTTTTATATGAATTTTAGATTAAGAATGGCGATAATAATTTTATTAGGATTAAGTGGTTTTTTGGGAATTAAGGCATATTCTCATTGGGATTCTTATCATGATCTTGAAACGGCAAAAAAAGCGGTTAATAATGGGGCTGATATAAATGCTATAGATCAATATGGGCAGACGCCGTTGATGTTTGCTGCAGAAGATGGACTTGCGGATGTAGCAGAATTTTTAATAAAAAATGGTGCGGATGTAAATTTTAAAAATAATGAAGGAGAAACATCCTTAATGTTGGCGTGCTATTGTATTGATGATTATAATTATGATGGTCGTGTTCGTATTGTTGAGATGTTAATAAAGAATGAGGCCGATTTACATGCAAAAAATGATTCGGGAAGGACAGCGTTAAGGTATGCGGCTGTATCCAATTTTGAATTGGATATCATTAAATTATTAGTTGAAAAAGGTGCATTGGTAAATGATCCTCAATCTACTGGGTCTGCATTAATAGATTCACTTTATAACTATGCGATATGGGATATTGAAGAATTTAGTGACAAAGATTACCGAAATATTAAGTTTTTGATAAAAAATGGAGCAGATGTAAATGCTAGATTTAAGCCTGATGAAGAATTGGTTTCTGTTCTTGATATTGCTATTACTACTGGAAGATTAGAGTTAGTCGACCTGTTAATAGGGTATGGAGCCACATCCGAAATTAAAGCTCCGGATGCATTTGGTTGGGCGGTTATTCGCAAAAATATGAGTGATATTGAGAAATTGTTAGATCGTGATGGTTGTGATTTAATAACTCAAGAGGATAATTTGGGAATTACTGCTTTTGGTTATGCTATTTTGTATAATCATAAAAATATTGTTGAGTTGTTTTTGAAAAAAGATCCAAATATAGTAAAAAATAATGTGGATCTATATTCTGATATTCTTACTTGGGCTTCTAAGCGGGGATACAAAGATATTGTTGAATCTTTGGTAAAAATAGATAAGAGTTTAACTTCTGTTGATGGTAGTGATGAGGCATTAATAAATGCTATAAAATTTGGACGGATCGATGTAGCTAAATTTTTGATTGAAAATGGTATTAATGTAAATGCAAAAAATTATGATGAAAAAACGGCATTAATGATGGCATTAGAAAATGGTTTGTTTGATATTGCTAAGTTACTTATAAAAAATGGAGCAGATGTAAATAGAAAAGTTGTACTATATGGAGAAGAAATTTCTGCTTTAGGTTATGCTATTAGTTGGGCCATGCATAATAAAAATTATGAAATGGTTCAATTGCTTATAGTTTCTGGAGCAGATACAAATGTAGAAGCGGCAAAATTCTTGGTAATAAAGAAATAGTAGATATTTTGATAAAAGCAGGGGCTGTTGATTGAGGTAAATTACATGTTAAAATTTTTAAAGTTAAAAAATACAGTGACTAAAGGTTTACTATTATTTTTGTTTATATTTTCTATAAATAATCTTGATGCAGGAGAGCGTAAGAAGATTAAGAGAGAGTTTTGTGGCCTGCCAATCCCCTTTACCGAAATGCCATTGATCAATGAGATATTAAAACGCACACAAGATTTAGCTGATGATAACTCTAGCTTTCATAATTATAATGATGATATTTCTGCTGCAGTAGAAGGTATGAAGAGTGATGGCTTTATGGTGCAAGAATTTGCGATAGAATTATTTGAAGCATTGTTTAAAAAAGACAAAGGTTTTGATGAGGTGATTAAAATAGCTGGAGAACTTATAATGACAGATCTTTGTTATCAAAGTTTTGCTGTTAAATTATTTAAATGTTTATTTAAAAAAGGCAAAGGATTTGGTGAGGCCATTAAAGTTGCTGAAGAAGCCATAAAGTTTGATAATTGGCGTATTCAAAGAAATGCTATAAATTTATTTAGGGCATTGGTAAAAAAAAGACATGAGCCTGCATATATACCAGCAATTAAAGCAATGGCATCATGTTTAAGAAGTAATGTTTCCGGATTAAACGTTGAACTAGAAAATTTACTTGAAGATTTGTCTTCACTATCTTCACTATAATTATAAAAAACGTGATTTTTATTATGTTTTACATATAAAATAGTTGCTTATGCTTGACAAATAGACATGATTTTAGTTGAATAAAAATGATCCTCGATCCCTCGATACATCCCCCTTCGCTAAAGCTACGGAGGACACTCGGGACGAACGGGGCACTTTAAAATCTTTGAAATTTATGGGGGCGTCACGGTTTCGACGTGATATTTGATGTTTTGAGAGCATGTCGAGTTTTGTATGGGAACTCGTAAAAAACATACAAAACAAATAAGTGCAGAACCTGTTTCCGCATACGCTTAATAGTAGTTATTAAGTGACTTGTCAGTAAAGCATGTCTATCTGTGGAACTGACTCGTATTAAAAAGATAGAACTCGCTAAGTAGATTTTTTGGTTTTGTATTTAGCGAAAATCACTAAACTGGCTTTTATTTCAATCTATGCTCTTGAGGTGAAGTAAGAGTATATTCAAGAGATAAACATGTAGTGCTTGGAACTGATAGTGTTGCGGACATGGGTTCGACTCCCATCGCCTCCACCAGTCTTCGCTCTAATGAGCTACGACTGGCGGGCCAGTACCGGAATTTTTTTTGATATTAGTAGAACCAGTGCGAAGACTGCCCGGCGAAGCCTTGGCGTAGTCGGGCCTGAGTTTGACATTAAAATTTTGCTCGCGCTGTCTAGAAAAATATAGCTTTAAAATTACTAAAGTGAGCCTGCGCCTGTCCACCGTAGCTTTAGCGAAGGTTGGATGAGCGGGCGTATTTGAGGTAGCCCTGCGGCGTAAATAATTTATGGATGCACATCTATCTCCTTTTAAAATATAAAATTTCTAAAATATTTTATAAAAACTAATGTTTTTTGTTAAATAATGCATTTGCAGTCTGTAATATATTTATGTAATATATATTACATGTGTTACAAATAGAAATGTATTTTTGATAAAAATGGAGGTTTTTATGAATTTTTTAATAAAAACAGTGCAAATATTCACATTTTTGGCATTTTTTGGCCAAACTTTTGCCATGAATCAATTTTTAACTCGATCTGAGACTGTTAAAAATATTTTAGAAAGAAATAACGTTAAACACGAAATATTACAAGAAGAACCCAAAGGTTCACCTTTGGGAGAATATTTATTTCTTGGAGTTAAAGAAGTTAATAAATTTGGAAAATTTAATATTGAAGGTGAAGTAATAGAAATAGAACATGACGATGAAAATGTTTTATTAAATATTGAAAGTAATTTTTTTGTCAAAATATCATCTGATGATCTTGAATTTCTTATAATAAATAAAATTTTAGATGTTGAATGGAATGATTTAAGTAATATCGATAAAAATGAAAATAAAAAGTTTAACGTAAGTAATATTTTGTCTAAAGTTGGTAAAGGATTAATCTATTATTGTTTGGCTTATAGTATTATTACATCAATACATAGCAAAACAAATGATAAAGTAAAAATGAATGAACAATCTTTTTCTTTTAGACCGATTGAAATTAAAGATGATGAAAGAAGATTGAATTATACAATATTTAATAATAAGCATATGAGAGTATGTCATCAAGATACAGGTGAATGTGTTAATGTATTAGTCGACCATATTTTTGGTCAAACTGATTATTTTCCACAAACTTGTTGTGAAGTTAATAATGTTACTACATCTGTAGAATGTTCTACTTGTGAAAAATCAAAATTAAATAATTTGGATTTCGATTGGAATCAACGTCTTGACCAAACAGAACGACAACCATTAATGGATACAATAAAAAGTTTTATAAATAAAAATGAAGGTGATGATAATAAAATAAATTGTATGATTGCATTTCCTGATGATAGTAGTGAATCTGCAATTGAGACTTATAGAAATTGTTATGAATATACAGAACCATTGTTTTATGGTGGCGCTGGGATAAAATGCGATTCAATAATACATTCTAAAGATTTAGAAAAAAATTTAACATCTTATTATAAAAAATTTAATTTTAATCGGCCTATAATGATTGTTATTGGTAATATTCGTATAAATAATTTATTTGTGTGGGCTCCGGATTCAGATGAAAGATATAGAAGAGAATATGAAGGTTGTTACAAAAATATACCGAATGGTAAGATGCCAGTAAAAATACATATATCAACGAAAAACGAGGACGTTTGTTCGATTCCGCTACCTTTTATGTTGCATGAATTAGGCCATAATAAAGAAGAGGACGATAAATTGATGGAATATCTAGAACAACTACAAGATATTTCTTATAAAGAAAAATTCGAATTATTTAATAGAGAGATAAGATCAGACTATTTAGGATTGATTACATCTGAGCCAGAGTCAAGAGTTGCTGCGCTTAAATCTTTTTTTTCATACTTATTTAATGATTTTTGTTTACGGAAAAATTTGTATGATTTTGATAATTTAAATGAGGCATTTAAGTCTATATTTGGATATAATCCAAATAAGGGTGATGTTGAGAAGCTTTTAAATTGTGATAGGATTACTTACATAGATTCAAATGAAGATGCTCGGGATCCTCATCCAGATATTTTTGATAGAATACAACGGAATTTAGAATATATATACAAAATTGGTGCGGCTGAAAGATATTTGTTAAATAATGCAAAATCTGAAAATTAAGTTTAAAAAAATAAATTAATAAATAAAGGCTTAATGAGATAACAAAAACATTAAGCCTTTATTTATTTTTGGCTATCTGTTATTTTTTAAAATATTAAAAAATTTTAAATTAAAATAATTTATGGATGCACAACAATCTCTTTTTAAAAAAAATATAAAACCTTTATCAGAAAATATGCGACCCAAAAATTTGGATGATATTTTTGGTCAAGAGCACTTGCTAGCGCAGGGCGCTATATTCAGAAAATTAGTCGAAAATGATAGTTTGGGTAGCGTAATTTTTTGGGGGCCTCCTGGTACAGGCAAAACAACTATAGCAAATGTTATTGCTAATATCACAGAGCGCAAATTTATTACATTTCATGCAGCGTTTAATGGTGCAAAAGAAGTAAAAGATGTAATAGAATTAGCACAAAAAGAAATAAGTTTTGGTGCTAAAAGTTTAATATTGTTTGTAGATGAAATTCATAGATTTAATAAAGCACAGCAAGATTTATTTTTAAAACCTATAGAGCACGGTCAAATAATTTTAATAGGGGCTACAACAGAAAATCCTAGTTTTGCTGTAAATAATGCTTTATTAAGCAGATGCTCTGTTTATGCACTTAATCAATTAAAAGATATAGATCTAGAAAAAATAATTAATAAAATTCTTGAATATTATAAAGCTTTAAATAAACAAGTCTTAATAGACGAACAAGCTAGAAAAATATTAATCGATTATTCTAATGGCGATGCTAGAAATATTATTAATATTATAGAATTAGCTGTTAGTGCATCTAAAGGATTAGTTAAAAATTGTGTAATTATAACTGTTGATATTATAAAAGAATTATTATCGACCAGAAAATTTGCTTATGATAAAAATGGAGAACAGCATTATAATTTGCTATCAGCTTTGCATAAGTCTATTAGAGGCTCTGATGCTCAGGCTGGTATTTACTGGCTTGCAAGATTGCTTGAATCGGGTGCTGACCCATTAATTATTGTAAGAAGATTAATAGTAGCTGCAAGTGAAGATGTTGGTCTTGCAGATCCAGACGCACTACTTCAAGCTATTGCTGTAAAACATGCTATAGAACATTTGGGTTTGCCTGAGTGTAAAATAAATTTATCACAGTTAGTTATTTATTTGGCTACAGCACCAAAATCTAATAGTGCTTATATTGCTATAAATAATGCAATAAAAGATGTACATGAAAAAAATAATTTACCTGTGCCTTTAAATATTTGTAATGCAGAATCAAAGCTTATGACAAATTTAGGATATGGTGCATATTATAAGTATGATCATGAATTTAAGTATCATTATGCAGGGCAAGAATTTTTGCCAGAAGATTTAAAAAATAGTATATATTATTCTCCAGGGGATTTGGGGTTTGAAAAAGAAATAAAAAGAAGAATAGAATTTTGGAAAAATTTAAAGGAATCTCATGGTTGAACGTGTTGTTATAATTGGTTCTGGTCCAGCAGGACTTACTGCTGGTATTTATTTGGGTAGGGCAAAATTTGAGCCATTATTAATTGAGGGCATGCAACCTGGTGGTCAGCTTACTACAACAACTAAAGTTGAAAATTGGCCAGGGATAAAAGAAGTTATGGGCTTTAAACTCATGATGGATATGAAAGATCATGCAAAGGCTTCTGGCTGTAAAATTATTTCTGATACAGTAGAAAGAGTAGATTTTTCTGGCATACCATATAAAATTTTTACAAAATTGGGAAAAGAATTTTTGGCTGAATCTGTAATAATTGCTACAGGAGCAAGTCACAAAAAATTAGGCATACAGGGAGAACAAGAATATTGGGCTAAAGGTGTTTCTGTTTGTGCAACATGTGATGCTCCATTTTTTCAGGATAAAAATGTGATTATAGTTGGCGGTGGTGATAGTGCTGTGACAGAAGCTGAGCATTTAACTCACTTTGCTAAAACAGTAACTATAGTTCATTTATTAGAAGAGCTAACTGCAAAAGATCCAATTAAATATAAAGTTCTTGAAAATAAAAAAGTAAATGTAATTTATAATTCAAGTGTTAAAAAAATAGATGGGGATGGTCTACGTATGACCAAAGTTACTATAGAACATCAACAGACAGGTGATACTAAGGTTATCCCTGCAGAGGGTCTTTTTGTAGCCATTGGTATGAAGCCTAATACTGATTTTTTAAAATCACAATTAGATTTAGATAATTATGGTTATGTTGTTCTTACTGGAAAAACTACAACTTCAAAAGAGGGCGTTTTTGCTGCAGGCGATGTTGCTGATTTTGTTTATAAACAAGCTATAACGGCTTCTGGTTTTGGGACTCAAGCTGCACTTGATTGTCAAAGATATTTATCAAAAAAATAATTTAAAAATTTTTTAAAAAAAGCTTGAATTAATATAAAGATATTGTATAGTATAATCCCCTTAATTTTTAGGCGCCTTTTCCTGAACATGGAAGGCGCCTTTCTTATTTAATTAACAGCAATTAAAGTATTCTCTTTTATTTTTCTATCAATAGCAGTGTTAGCAAGTTCTTTTGTTAATATGCCATTTCCTCTGTTATATGCACTAATTTGCATTTCTAAAACAGCTTGAGATAAATCTCTACCCGAAAGACCAGCTGTTATTTGTGCTAAATTTTTTACAAAAGTTTGATCTATTTCTGGTGACATATTTAACTTGCGTTCTACTTTTTGATTATTTATTTTTACGATTTTTGTATAGTCAGTAATATATTTTTTAAGATATAAATTTATTATTTGTTTACGTTCTTCTTGTCCAGGTAAATTAAAATTTATTTTGGTATCCATTCTGCTTAAAACTGCAGGATCTAATTGTGTTGCATGATTTGTAGCTAGTATTATCATTGTTTTATTATTAACATCACCTGTGTTTGATAAAAATGCATTAACTAAATCTATTCTATTACTATCTAAGTCTTTTCTATTTCTTAAAAGTGCATCAGCTTCATCGATAAAAATTATTAATCCCTTTGAGCTGCGTTTTGCCCAATCAAATAATTTGTGCATTTCTTGAATGGCTTTTTTGTGTTCAAATTGAGCAAAATCTGCTCCAGAAAGTATTGCATAATCCATGTTGCAGTATTTAGCTAATCGCTTTGCAAACATAGTTTTGCCTGTTCCTGGTACACCAAAGAATATAGTGTTTCTGTAATTTAAGCCGTTAGCATGTGTTGCCTTTGTATCATATGCAAAATTACTTAAAGTTGTTTTTAACTCAGGGCTTAAAATTATTTCTTCTAGATTTTCTTCTTTTAATGGGTGTCCCATTATTTTATGTAACCAGAAATTTTTGAGTGTATTTTTAAAATTTATTTTATTAGATTCTCTTACTAAAACAGGTTGGCCCATTAAGCTTTCGATATAATTATAGCCTAATTTACTTGTGTAATAAGCAGCAGTTGAAAGACCTACGGCTAAACCTGTAGCAGCGCTTATATTTTTTAAATTTTCTATTTTTAAAACTTCTTTTACAGAATCAACAGCTATTTTTATTTTATTTTGTCTTTCTTTGTCATTTTCTTCTGCCATTATTTTGTTTTTTTCGTCTAAAGCTTTTAAGTTTAAATTGTGATTTTCAGCTTCATGAAGCTTTTCTCTTTGATTTAATAATTCATTTTTGTAGCTGGTAACTTTTTCAATACAAAAATTAAGACTTGCTTTTGCCATTACAAGATTATTGGTTTTAGTTTTTTCAAGATATTTAATTCTTTCTGTGGCCCAAGCAATATATTCAGTCCATATTTCTATTTTTTTTGTTAATTCAGATATATTTTTTTGAGCTTTTTGGCTTATAGTTTCAAATGTATTGTTAGCATAAAATAATTCTAGAATTGGTTCTTCTGGTGTTTTTCCTAAGCTATAAGGTTCATTATTGCCAAACATAGAATAATTGTTCTTTATAAAAAATACGTTTACAAATATAATTAAAATTATTGTTTTATTAATTTTTTTAAAATTTAAATTTATGAACATAAAGTCCCCCTGTTAAATTCCCTAAAATGAGGCCTTAATATAGCATAAAATTTTTTAAAGAAAAAAGGCTTAAATTAATTGCTGTTTGAATTTAATAACATTTATATTATGTGTATACAATATCTTTATATCGCAGCAGGCGATAGCCTGCCGCTACCACAATATTGCCTACATAAACGTAGGCCTTTTGATTAATTCAATAAAGCCTGCCTTTAGGCATGGCGTAACTGAGGTAGAGGATGGCTATCGCCATCCGTTATTTAATTATTTAATTTTTCGTTAATAATTTGTTTAAATGCAACTTCATCTCTGCCACCAGAGAATCTGGCAACCTCTTGGCCATTTTCGAATAATATAAATGTAGGTACTCCTCTAATGCCCCAAATTTGGGCTAGAATTTCTACATTAGCAACATCTGTTTTTATAAATTTTATAGTGTTTAATTCTTTTGCTAATTTTTCAACAATAGGATGCATCATTTTACAAGGGAAGCACCAGTGGGCATAAAAATCTGCAACAACTTTGCCTTTGTAATTTAAAACTTCTTTTGCAAATTGTTGCTCATCTGTAACTTCTATTACAGAGCCGAATGTTTGAGATTTTTGGGTTAGGTTCTTTGTAGGTACACTTTTTTTTGCTGGTGCTATTTCTTGAACGTCTTGTTTTTCAGGCGTTATTTTTTGTGCTTGATCTTGCACATTATTTTCTATATTTGTGTTTGGTGTGCTAAAACCAATTTTTGCTAAAAAACTTTGTGCATGCATTGCTGATCTTGCACCATCACCTGCTGCTATAATTAATTGTTTATATTCAGGTTCACAGACATCTCCACAGGCAAAGATACCAGATTTAGAAGTTTTTTGGTTTTTATGGGTTAAGATATAACCTTGTTCATCTAAATCTATTTTATTTTTAAATAATTCTGTATTTGGTTTAGCACCTATGGCCAAGAACATGCCATCAATATTAAGTTCACTTGTACTATTATTTTTATTATTAAATATTTCTAATTTTATAACTTTGTTATTATCGCCAATAACTTTTTTAATATTAGTATTATAAATTATCTCAATATTACTTTTGTTTTTTACAGTATCTGTTTGTTTGCCAGAAGCTCTTAATGTATCTCTTCTTACTATTAAATAAACTTTTTTCGCAATATTAGAAAGATATAAAGCATCTGTAATTGCTGTATTACCACCACCAACTATAGCAACAGTTTTCTCTTTATAAAATGGGCCATCGCATGTTGCACATTTAGAAACGCCGTGCCCAAAATATTCTTTTTCGCCTGGTATATCCAAAAAGTTTGCTGTAGCACCAGTTGCTATAATACAAGATAATGCTTGTATTATTTTATCTTGGTTATTTTCTTTTATATTTATTAAATATGGCCAAACAGAAAAATCTACAGAATTAACTTGAGCGTTTATTATATTTGCACCAGAAGATATAGCATGCTCTTTTATTTTATTAGCCAAATCTATGCCAGAGATATTTTTTTCACCAGGCCAGTTACAGACAGAGTGTGATGCTGTTATAGCTCCACCAGGGATTGTGCCTTCTAATAAAACATGTTTTATGTTGCCTTGGCTTAAATAAATACTGGATGTTAACCCTGCAAACCCACCACCAATGATTACAACTGGGTAAGTGCTATCGTCTATTTTTACAACACTGGCGTCTAATTTTTTGAAATTTTTGGTAGAAGAATAGTTAAGACAACCTACTAAAAATACTAAACATAATATTAACGTTAAATTTTTTATGGCCTTCATGATAATCTTTCGTTTATATAAATTTAATCAACTATAAAAATATTAGCAAAATCAAAACTTAAGTTAAGTGCTATAAAAATTAAATTTTTTGTATTTGTTGATTGGCTTAAGTTTTTTATTGGATATTATTGTGAATAAAGAGATTAAGCAAAAATTAAAAAATTAAAGAGAAAGGGGATTAGCATGTTTGCTGCTATCAAAAAAATGGGGTACAAAAAGATCGTTTTTATTTTATTTACGTTTATTTTGGCTATAAATTTTGCTTTTATTAGTAATAAAATTATGGCATTGCCAGATAGCTTAAATAGTCCAGAAAATATAAGTACTCAAGTAACAAATAAGAGTAATGTTGCTGAAAAAGCAAAAATAAGCTCTTTTTTTAATTTAGAAAATTTAAAACAAATATTTTCGCCCGAAAAATCTGTATTATATTTATTTATATTGGCATTTTTAATAGGTTTAATTACGAGTTTTACTCCATGTGTTTATCCTATGATTCCAATAACTTTGGGAATATTACAAACCCAAGCTAGTGGGTCTGTATTAAGAAATTTTATGTTATCTGTAAGTTATGTTCTTGGTATTAGTACAATATATGCATTTTTGGGTTATTTAGCTGCAACAACAGCTATTATGTTTGGTCAATGGTTAGCTAATCCATGGCTTATATTTTTTATAATATTATTTTTTATTTATTTAGCTTTTTCTATGTTTGGTTTTTACGAAATTAAAATGCCTCGTTTTTTAACTAAAAGAGAAAATGTAAGTGTTAAAGGTTCTTATTTTTATAGTTATTTATTTGGTTTAATTTCTGGCACAGTTGCATCTCCATGTTTAACACCATCGCTTGCTATAGTTTTGAGCTTTGTAGCAAAAGCTGGTAGCCCGGTAATAGGCTTTTTTGCCTTGTTTTTCTTTTCTTTAGGGATGGGGATTTTATTAATTTTAATTGGTACATTTTCAGCATCACTTTCTATTTTGCCAAGAGCTGGTATGTGGATGATAGAGATTAAAAAGTTTTTTGGTTTTGTTTTGCTTTTTATGTCTATTTATTTTTTACAGCCATTATTGGGTGGATTTGCTGCATATAAATTATATGCGATTTTAATTTTAATTTCTGGAGTTTATTATTTAGTAAAAGCTCAAAATAGTAAGATAAAAATTTATTTGGGTATTTTATTAATTATAAGTTCGTTAATATTAACGGGATGGATTATAAGAGAAAAAAACACGAGAAGAACAAGGCTTTTGGCTACAAATTTAAAGCCTGACAGTATGCTTGTTTGTTTAAGTACCGCCAGGCACCAAAGATTATAAAAAATTATAATAATTTATTAATAGCTTCTTCGAGTTCTTGTTCAGAAATTTCACCAGCAATTTGTGTTACAATATTATTATCTTTAAATAATACAAAAGTTGGTACACCTAGTATATTATATTTGTCTGTTATTTCGCCTAAATTGCTTGCATCAACTTTGAAAAAGTTTATTTTTGTAAAATATTTATTTGCTAATTTTTCGTAAATAGGTTCCATAACTTTGCATGCGCTGCACCATTTAGTTTCGAACTTAACTACGCAAGGTTTTTGATTTGAAAAAACTTGGGAATCAAAGTCTTGAGAGCTTGTTATATTAATTATTTTTGAGTTTAAAGTTTCTTGAGAGATATTTATTTGATTGTCGTTGGTTTTTTTTTCTAAAGAATTACACCCAGAGAAAATAGTCAAAATTATTGTACCAATAAATATTTTTTTCATAATCTTTCTCCCCTTATTTAAATAAAAAAACTACTTAAAACTTATAATATCTAGAAAAATTTTTATTGTATATATACCATTATTAAATATAATAAAAAAAGTAATAAAATTCAGTATTAGTTCAGGTATATAATAATGACAAGAAAAAAATATTTTTCGCTACTATTTTTTATATCTGTTTCGTTTATGTTTTTTAAAATATATCAACATAATTTACTAATAAAATTAAACTATGAAAAACAGAGATTAGAAATAAAAAAGGAACAACTAAAACAAAAGAAAAATTCGCTTTTGGTTGAATTTTTTAAATTAAAAGATTTTAAACGTATCAAAAATATTGCACAGCAAGACTTTGGGTTTCAAGATTTAAAACTATCCCAAATAAAAACATTTACTTGTGATGTTTAAAAAAAAGGATAAAAAAATATATGCTTAAAAATGATTATAAGCCGAGAGTTGTAGTTGTTTTTATTGTTTTTTTATTGCTCTATTTAATAATTTTTACCAGACTTTATGTTTTACAAATCCATGGTAAAAATTTTTTTAAAAATTTGGCAGACCAACAATATTTGGTAGAACTTAAAATAAGCCCAGATAGAGCAAAAATTTACGATAGAACAGGTAAAAATCCATTAGCATTTAATATTCAATCTTATTCTGCTTTTATTTTACCAAAACAATTTCAGGAAAAAGATAAAATTTTAAAATTTTTAAAAAATAATTATGATCATGTTTATAAAAAAATTAATAAAAATAAACATGTTAAATTTTTGTGGTTAGAAAGGCATCTGACTACAGAAAAAGTTGAAAAATTTAAAAAATTAAAGCTTCAAGATATTTTATTTATGCCTGAATCTTCTCGTTTTTATCCGTATAATTGTATAAGCCCAATTGTTGGTTTTACAGATATTGATAATATTGGTTTGGCCGGAATAGAACTGTTTTTTAATGACAGATTACAGGGCACTCCCACTACAATAGAAATAAAAAGAGACGCAAGAAATAGTGATTTTTATTTTGATAAAAAAATAATTCGAGAGGGAAAAAAAGGAAATTCTGTAATATTGACAATAGATTCTAAATTACAATTTTTAGCACAAGAAGAGTTAGAAAAAACTGTCAATGAATTTGAAGCTGCTCAGGGTTCTGTTTTGATTATGAATCCAGATAATGGCGAAATTTTGGTAATGGCAAATTATCCAGGTTTTGATCCAAATTCTGGCGTAATCGAAAATGTTGAAAATACTAAAAATAAAATAGTAACAGAGTGTTATGAATTTGGTTCAGTAATAAAAACATTTGCAGCTCTTGCAGCATTGGAAGAAGGCTTGGTAACGCCAGATGAGATGATAGACTGTGAAGGTAAAGTAGCTTTTATAAATAATGTTAGAGTAGAAAATTGGAAATCTGTAGACACAATTTCATTTGCAGATGTTATTAAAAATTCAAGTAATGTTGGAATTGCAAAAGTAGCTAGTCGACTTGGACCAAAGTTTTATAATCATTTAAAGCGTTTGGGTTTTGGGCAAAAATCAGGAATTTGGTTTCCGGGTGAACGTGCTGGTTTTGTAAATCCTCCACAGAATTGGTCTCGACCATCTTTAATTGTTATGTCTTTTGGTTATGAACTTATGGCAACTATTTTACAGTTGGGTAAAGCTTTTTCTATTATTGCAAATGGTGGATATTCTGTAGAGCCTGTTTTGGTTAAAGATCCTGCAAGACCAAAAAATAGCTTTAGAAAAAAGATTTATAAATCAAAAACTATAAGCGATATAAAAAATATTTTAGAACCAATAGGTGCTTTATATGCTAAAAATCTAGAGGGCTTTAGAGTTATGGGTAAAACTGGTACAGCCAGAGGAATGGAAGACGGCAAATATTCTACAAAAAAACATGTATATTCTTTTGCAGGTATAGTAGAAAAAGGCGATTATAAAAGAGTTATTGTTACTTTTATAAAAGAACCTAAAGGCTCTGGTTGGTGGGCATCGCAAATAGCCGCACCTCTTTTTGCAAAAGTTGCCGAAAAAATGATTATTCAGGATTTAACGAGTAATTCTTTAAAAGAAGTAGAAAGTTAGTAATTAATTCTTGAGTTAAAATTTTTTTTAATTAAGCTAAAAAAGCTTTTTGATAAATTTTAATTTAAGGGTTTTTATTATGTTTAAAAAAATAATTTTATTTTTATCTTTTGCTTTTGTTTCGCAATGTGCTTTTTCTGGTAATTCGGTTGAATTGGGATCAGGTTTTAATTCTGGTAATTTGCCTAATATTTTATTTGATAACTATAAAAAATATATTGAAAAAAATAATATAACAGATACAGAGGTAACGCGCTTAAATTTTTTAGTTGATACATTAACAAAATATCTTGAACCTGAAAATGAATATTATCAAATTTTTTCACAACAAAATTTACTTGAGTCATTTGCAAAAAAATTTGAAATAGAAAAGTTGTTTTTAATTAACTTTGATAAAAATTATAAACCTGGTGATTATTACATTCATTGGTTAATTAGAACAGAAAAATTAAATTTTGAACTAAAATATAAAAATATAAAAAATTTGTTGGTTGATGATGTTGATCCAAATGTTTTAGATGCCGAAAATAAAACCCCAATAGATTTAGTTTTAAAAAATAATTTTACCGTAGAATTTGCTAAATTATTTTGTGATTTTAAGGTAAACATTTATCCACACACTTATGATTTATTAAAAGATTATGAACCTGAAGATTTTAGTCAAGAAACATGGATTGATATTTTTGAGAAGTTTAAAAATAATTGTAAAGACTGTGAAGAAATATCAAAAGATGTAAAAACTGAAAAAAACGTTGAAAATTAAACAAAAACACGTTTTTCTATCTGTAATATTTTTGCTATAATAAATATGTGTAAAAGTTAGAAAATCGTTTAAAAATGGGGGTTTTTATGAAAATGTATTCAAAAATTATATTATTTTTGTGCTTTTTAGGTGTTTCTCATGATTATGTGAATGCTTCTATTAGAAAAAAGTTGAGAAAGAAGAGAAATCCTAATAATATGCTTGAGCGTGAGTTAAAAAGATTAAAAATAAAAAAAGAAGAAGATATAATTTGGTTAGAAAAGTGTCCATATTCTTTACGTAGTAAAATTTTTTCAAAATTAGACTTAAATAGTTTGTTAAAAACAGCAGAGTTAAATAAAGTTCTTTATAAAGATGTCTGTGATTTTGTATTTTATAAATTAGAAAATAAACAAGGTCAATTGGTATTTTTAGCTTATTTTAAAGAATGGGAATTATTAAAAAATAAGTTAAATGAATTTAAAGAAAATACTATTTCGGTACCGTATGAATTTAAAGATATAAATCCATTAATATTAATGATAGAAAATCAAGCTCCTGTAGAGATAATAGAATTAATGGTTGATATGTATCCACATTTTTTATTTATACATAATGCAAGACTTACTTATGCTTTTACTGGATTTGAAAATTCATATCATAGGTATGCAGCTCTTGGAACATTGCTTATTAATTTTAAAAATTATGAAAAAGAATGGTTTTATGAGGTTTTGGATATTATATTATCAATAAATAGAGATTTTTTATTTCGTATTTCTGAATTTCAGGAAGATTATGATGATTTTGATTCGTATTTACATTGGGTATTAAAAACAAAAAATATGGATCATGATACTAAGATTGATGTTCTTCAGCAATTTTTAACTTATGGCGCTAATCTAAATAAATTGAATAACGAAGAAAAAACTCCATTACATATTGTAATAGAAAATAAAATGAGTTTAGATTTTATAGTTTTATTAATTGATGCAGACGCTGTAGTAGATCAAGATATTATTGATACTTTTGAACAAAATTATAAGGATCAAGAAGATAAAACGGAATATGAAGAATTTTTAAATATTCTTAAAGTACATTTTAATTATAATCCTGAAATTGAAAATAATTTAGTCTTTGCAAATAATAGCGATGATTTTGCTTCTGGTTTAGAAGATTAATAATAAAATTTAATTATAAAAAAATCCCGGATAAAACTTCCGGGATTTTTTTTGTTTAAATAAATTTTTTAAAAATATTTTATTTATAAAATAGCTTTAAATTCTTCAAAAATTTGATCTGGTGTTTTTTGTGAAACACTTAATATTTCTATATTTATACCAGAATCTTGATACGCTTTTATAAGCTCATCTTCGTTTTTATAATAAACATCAAATCTTTGTGAAATAACTTCTGGCTTATCATCATTTCTTTGTATTAAAACACTACTACATTTTAAGCATTTGCCTGCAGCAATTTCTGGCATAGAGGTATTATAAACAGCCTGACAAGATTTATTAGGGCAAACGCGTCTATTAACAAGTCTATTGGTTATCTCGCCTTTTGATATTTCTAGTTTTACTACTCTAAAATTATGTTCGGGTAAATTATTTTTAATTAAAGTTATTAATTTTTGAGCTTGAACATCTGTTCTTGGAAATCCATCTAAAATTATTTGTCTATCTGTATCTTTTACAGATAACAGCCATTCCTTTACCATGCTAATTACAAGATCGTCTGGTACTAGTTCGCCTTTGTCCATATACTTTTTAAGTTCTTGGCCAATAGTAGTATTGTTTGCAATATGTTGTCTGAATAAATCACCTGTCGAAAGAACGATAAAATTTAATTTGCTTGCTGCTTGTTGAGCTAATGTGCCTTTGCCAGCACCAGGAGCACTTAAAAATGTGAATATAAATTTTTTATTTTTTAGCATGTTATTTTTGACCTCTTTACTATTATTTATAAAATTAGAGCAACCTGATAATAAAATTAAACAAAAAATAAATATATTTGTCACGATCTTAGTTATTGTCTGCATATGTACCCCATAAAAATAAAATTTTACTAAAAAATAATTAATTTAAAAATTATTTAAAAAATAGGCTCAAATTCGCAGTTTTTTGGTTTTGGTAAGTTTAATATTTTTGCAACTGTTGCAGGTAGTTGTGGTATCCATACTCTATTTTTAAATTTTTTATGTTCAAAAACACCTGGTTGATAAATTATTAATGGAACATGCGTATTAAATTTACTACCAGTTCTATGCCCTGTACCATATTTTTCTTCAGCAACTGTAGAATATTTATTTGGTATGATAATTATGTGACCAGATCTTTTTAGATATATTTGATTTTTATAAAAGTTTTCAACAGAGCTAAACTTAAAATTACCATTTAGTAATTCTTGATCTGTATAAACTTTGCTTACTCCTGGCTTGGAGCGTATTATTTTTTTAATATTTTTAAATAAGCTATTTTTAGTATCTACTGGAATTTTGTTTAGTTCTTTAACGTTTAAATATAGTTGGCATGATTTAATTTCGTAAACAATATTATTTATATTATATTTAGTTTTTATTTTATTATTGATTTCAGCTTTGAGTTCATTTGCTTTTATAACATGTGCATCGTAACCGCGTTTTTTGCTTATTTTTACTAATGGTTGTATGCCATGATCTGCTGTTAAAATAAATAATATATTTTTTTCGCCAATTTTTTTATTAATAAAATTTGTAAATTCTTTTATTTGATGGTCTAGGTGGTAAATCATGTCTATAGCTTCTATGCTATCTGGACCGTATGTATGACCTAAATAATCTAACGGAGAAAGTGAAATCCATAAAAGCATTGGTTTTATGGGTTTTGTATTATCAAAATTTTTTTCTATACATGTTTTACTTAAATCAAGTAATACTTTATTTGCTAAAGGTGTTTTAATAAATTCACTATATTCAGGGTATTCGTAAATATTTTTTTTAAAATAATCTTTTAAATATTTATTTGAAATTAATGTTTTATTATCTTGAACATATTTATAATGTGTTTTTTTATGAAAATCTATATAGTCAAAATTGTAATATTTAGTTTTGCTATTTATTGTATATAAATATTTATTATGTAATTTATAAAATAACTCCCATTTATAATTTTTTATAATATTATCAAGGTTATAATTTGCATTAAAATCTTGAACCCATTCTGGTATTTCATTAAAAAAAGCTTTAGATGTTGTAAAAATTCCTGTTTTATCATCAAACCAAATAGGATTGCCAGACGCACCAGACATACCAATAGATGCTCTAGATTTTAGTGATATAGAATATGTTTTATAATCTGGATATTTTTTTGTAAATTCATAAGTAAGCCCTGAGCACATAGTATTTTTAGCACTTTTACCGTAATTTTGTAGTTTGTTCTCTGGACCAAAAACTAAAGAATTTTGTGAATCATCTTGATCACTTTTTACTTTTTGATATTCCGGGGTTATCCAAGCATTATTTATTATTCCATGATCGCGAGCAAAAGCTCCTGTGTTTAATGCTGTATGCCCGGTTGCTGTAGCTGGCGTTCCATGAGGATGATGCGCGTTTCTGCAAGTAATACCATTCTTTAGTAAATCTTTAAATGCATAATTAAAATTTTCATTTAATTTTTCTATATAATTATAAGCAAACTGATCTATTACCATTATTATAGTTAAGTCTGGTATATTGCTAAAAATATTTAAACTAAAAATTAAATTTAATAATAATATTTTAATAAATAAAGATGTTTTCATGAAAATCCCCCCCTAATAATTTTATATGTTTATTTTAACGATATATTGTAGCAATATTTCTAGTTGAAAATAAATAAATTTAATTTTATTAATAATTTTAGCTATATTTATATTGTTTAAGCTAAAAAATCATTTGCGAGAATTTTCTTTTTTGATAGTATTATGCTTTCCTCGTTGTCGTAAATTATAGTAAAGACGGCGAGGGTTCTTTTTTTTAAATAAAAGTTTTTTATATAATATTATTATTTTTTATAGGAGACCCTATGTTTTTTCGTATTATCAAGTTTTTTTGGCCAGATTTATCTAATGAAGAGATAAAAAAATATGGAATGCTTTCCATGGCTTTCTTTTTCATTATTGGAGCATACTGGTTATTGCGCCCATTAAAAGATGGTTTCTTTTTTAGTGCAGTAGGTGGAAAATATCAACCAACAGCAAAAATGCTTTCAGTTCTTATTGTTGGTATTTTGGTAATGGTTTATTCAAAGCTTGTAGATATAGTCGAGAAACATAAATTATTTTATATTTTGGGTTCTATATATACAGTTTTGTTTGCAATAGTTGCTTACGTAGTAAACTTCCCAGTTGAAGGACCGGGCGCTTTAAACCCATCAATCTTAAGATTTTTTGGTTGGGCTTCTTACTTTATTATAGAAAGTTTTGGTTCTATAGTAGTTGCACTTTTTTGGTCTTTTACTGCTAGCGTTTCTGATGCTAAATCTGCAAAAAAAGGTTATTCATTAGTTATAGCCGGTGCTCAAATTGGCGCAATATTTGGACCCTTTATGGCAACATATGCAAAAAGCTGGGGTTTAATGCCGTTATTTTTAATTGGTACAGTTTCTATAATGCTTATGATGTTTATCATAAACCGTTTTATGGCTGTAACTCCAAAAGAACAATTAGAAATAAATAAACAAGAAGTTAAATCTGAATCTGCTCCAAAAACAGGCTTTTTAGAAGGTTTAAAACTTTTATTAACAAGACCATATTTATTAGGAATATTTGCAGTAGTTACAATTTATGAAGTTGTTGGAACTATTGTTGACTATCAAATGAAGATGCAAGCACAAGCATTGCCTCAGTATGCATCAAGAGAATCTTTAACAGCATTCTTGGGTGTATTTGGTATGTCTGCAAATGCATTAGCATTCTTTATGGCTCTTTTAGGTACAGGTTATATGATGAAAAAACTTGGCCTAAGATTTTGTTTATTAACATTCCCTATTGTTTTGGGTCTTGCTGTTGCTGGTTTATATGCTGCATATACTTGGGGTCATTTTAATCCAATGATGCTATTGTGGGCAACCTTTGGTGTTATGATGATTGCAAAAGGTTTAAGCTATGCATTAAATAATCCTGCAAAAGAAATGATGTATATTCCAACAAGTAAAGATGTAAAATTCAAATCTAAAGGTTGGATTGATATGTTTGGCTCAAGAAGCTCAAAAGCTGTTGGTGCAGCATTTACCGATTCATTAAAAGGTAATGCATATAATTTAATGGCTTATGGAACAATTTTATCTTTAGGCTTTATTGGTGTTTGGATTGTTGTTGCATTCTTTGTAAGCAATAAATTTGAACGTCTTACAGCAGAAGGCAAAATTGTTGAATAAGATAAATAAATATAATTTTATTTAAAATTTTTAAGACCGGCATAACTTGCCGGTCTTTTTTTTATTTAAAATTTTAAATTTATTTTGTATGCTATACTTTCTTCTTGTAAAAAGGTAATTATTTAATAACAAATAATACGAAAGTGTAGAGTTTATGTTTACACGATTTTTTAAATTTTTCGGTAAAGATTTAAGTAGTAAAGAAGTTGAAAAATTTAGTCTTCTTGCTTTAGCATTTTTTTTTACAGTTGGTGGCTACTGGCTTTTAAAAACATTAAAAGACGGTTTCTTTTTTAATGTCGTTGGTGGTCAATTTCAGCCTAGAGCAAAAATGCTCTCACTTGTTGTTATTTCTATATTAGTACTTGTTTATAGTAAACTTGTAGATATATTTCATAGACATCAATTATTTTATATTTTTGGAACTTTTTTTGCAGTTTTTTTTGCACTTGTATCAATATCTTTGGCTTTACCTGTGCATAGTTTTGGCCCGGCTTATTTGCAATATATAAAAATTTTAGGATGGGCTTCGTACGTTATGGTCGAAAGCTTTGGATCTATTATGATTGCATTATTCTGGTCTTTTGTAACAAGTATTACAGATACAGAATCTGCAAAGCGTGGTTATTTTTTAATTGTTGCAGGCGCTCAACTTGGTGCAATATTTGGTCCCTTTTTATCTTGGAATGCTAAATTTTTTGGATTACCAATATTGTTCGCTATGGCAACAGCATGCATATTAGCTTTAATTTTAGTCATAAAAAAATTTATTTCAGTTACTCCACAAGAAGAACTTATTGGAGGTAAACAAGATATAAGACCTCAGGAAAAGACAGGCTTTTGGCAAGGTTTAAAACTTATTACAACCAAACCATATTTATTTGGGATTTTATTATTAGTTATTTTTTATGAAACAGTTACAACTATAGTTGATTATCAAATGAAAATTCTAGCACAAGCATTACCTGAGTATGCAACTAAAGAAGCTTTGACATCTTTTATGGGTATATTTGGTATGGCGACCAATGGTTTATCTTTATTAATGGCTCTTTTTGGTACAGGTTATTTAATTAAAAAATTTGGGTTACGTTTTTGTTTGTTGGCATTTCCGGTTGCTGTAGGGTTTGCTATAGCTGCATTATATGGAGTTATTAAATTAGATTTTTTAACTACTCAAAGTATGTTATGGGCAACTTTTACAGTTGTAATTATAGCCAAAGGCTTAAGTTATGCTCTTAATAATCCTGCAAAAGAGGTTATGTATATTCCAACAAGTAGAGACGCTAAATTTAAAGCTAAAGGTTGGATAGATATGTTTGGTGCCAGAGGTGCTAAAGCAATAGGTTCTGGGTTTAATGAATATTTAATTAGAACTCCAGATGTTTTATTATATCTTGGTTCTATTTTGTCTTTGGGTTTAATAGGTATATGGATTATAGTGGCTCTTCTTGTGGGTAATAAATTTAATAGATTAATAAAAAACAATCAGATAGTCGGATAAAGCTTGTTTTTATTATTTGACAAAGAGATATATGGCCGTATAATTAAGGCGTAATTGAATTTAGTTTTTATCGCGGGGTAGAGCAGCCTGGTAGCTCGTTGGGCTCATAACCCAAAGGTCGCTGGTTCAAATCCAGCCCCCGCAACCAAAAGAAAATTATGTACCCAAAATTATTACACATTTTTGGTCCAATATGGATCCACAGTTACGGAACAATGATAGCTGTGGGTTTTTTATTTTTTGTTTATTTTCTCTATAAAAATCCAAAAAGAATACAATTAATATCTGACGAAAAATTTTTAAATTTATTATTTATAGGACTTACTTCTGGAATAATTGGAGGTAGGCTTATTTTTGTTATATACGACTGGGAATTATTTCGAGATAATTTTTGGCAAGTATTTTACCCGTGGGTTGGTGGATTTGGAATATTGGGTTCTGTTATTGGTGTTTTGTTTTCTTGTTATATATTTTTAAAAAAAAATAAAATAAATTTTTTAAAAATATTTGATCTTGTTGGTGTTTATGCAGCATTATTAGAGGGTTTTGGACGTATAGGTTGTTTTTTGGCAGGGTGTTGTTATGGCAAAATAGCTGATGCTAGCTGTACATGCTCTGTTGTATTTAAAAATCCAGAAGGTCTTGCGCCGCTAAATATACCATTACATCCAACACAGTTATATTCAAGCTTGGCTTCATTTTTAATATTTTTAATTATTTATTTTAGATCTAAATATTTTTCTTATAAAAATGGTGAAATTATATTTAGTTATTTATTATTGTTTAGTTTGTCGCGAATTATTATAGATTTTTTTAGAGGCGATAGAGATTTTGTTAATAATTTTTATTTACTTTCTTATTATCAACTAATAGCGATTGTTGTTTTTATTGTTTCGCTTATATCTATAATTTACATTCGAATTAAAAAATAAATTTTATGCCAATATTTAGTTTTTTAAAATCAAATCTTTCTATTTTAGATTTAATATCAGAATATGTACCGTTAAAACAAGCTGGTAATTATTGGAAAGGCCCTTGTCCTTTTCATTATGAAAAAGAAGCTTCTTTTACAGTGAGTCCTGATAAGCAAATTTTTTATTGTTTTGGATGCCATGCTAAAGGCGATTTGATTTCTTTTGTTGCAAAAAAAGAAAATTTGTCACAGGTAGAAGCAGCAAAGTATCTTATAGATAAATATCAAATAGAATTACCAGAACAAATAAAAGAAAATTTTTCCAAAAATTTTAATACAAATTTAAATGAAAAAAATAATTATTTTAATGCTTGTAAATTTTTTGCTAATTGGTTGCACGAAAAATTAATCGAAACGCCAGATGCATTTAATTATTTGGTTAACAGAAATATAAATAAACAAGATATAGAATATTTTAAAATAGGTTATTTTCCTGGAGGGGTCAGAAATATTGGTAATTTACTAAAAATGGCTAGTAATTCAGGGTTAATGGCAAAAGATTTTATAGATGCCGGTATTTTGGTTCAAAATAATTCTGTTATTTATTCGCCATTTGAAGAGAGAATAATTTTCCCAATTTATGATATTATGTCGCGTTGTGTTGGCTTTGGAGGACGTGTTTTTAGAATTGGTGATGATAGGGCCAAATATTATAACAGTAAAGAATCGCTCTGGTTTTTAAAGGGTAAATTATTATTTGGTTTGGATATAGCAAAACAATATATGCAAGAAAAAAAACATGCATTTTTAGTCGAAGGTTATACAGACTGTGTTGCTATGGCAAAATATGGGTATAAAAATGTTGTCGCAACGCTTGGTACAGCTTGTACTGTTGAACATTTACGCTTAATTTCTAGATATGTTGATACTGTTTATGTTTTGTATGATGGCGATAATGCTGGTCAAAATGCTATGTTGCGTTTAACGCAATTGTGTTGGGATGTAGATTTAGAATTAAAAATAATAAAATTGCCTGCAAAACAGGACCCTGCAGATTTTTTGATATCTGGAGGAAATTTAGATTTATTAGTAGAAAGTGCAGATACTGTATTTGAGTTTTTTATAGATAGTACTAGTAGTAATTTTTTAAGTTTGACATTATCAGAGCAAATGACTGCAGGACGTAGTATTTTAAGTTTAATAGCCAAAATAGATGATTCTTTAAAACGTGAAATTTTGATAAATAGAGCTGCAAAACACCTTGGAATACAGGCAACAACAATTACGAGCATGGTTTTTGAAGAAAAATCTAAGTTTATTGCTAATATTCAAGATAATAATATTACTAATAATAAATATATTAAGCCAAGCGAACAGCAAAAAACGGGTTTAAGTATACCCATTTTGGAGGAACGCATTTTTTCTGCTATAATAAACAGCTTTGATGGGGCAGATATATTCTTTGTTCCGGGTTATTTGATAGAATATTTTTCTAAAGATATTCAGTTATTATTAAAAATAGTTGGTGATTTTATCGCTAGCACTGAATTACAGAAAAATTTTGACTCATTTATAAATACTGTTGACCCAGAGTACAAAGATTGGTTAATAGCTTGTAGTCTAAAATACGAACCTATGAAAACCAAAGAAGCATTTGATGATCTTGTTGCTATTTTTTTTAAAAAAAATTGGAAAGAAATAGTACAAGATGTAAAAAGTAAAATGCAAAAGGCAAAAAGCGAAGGTAATGAAGAACGAGTTAAAGATTTATTAAATTTATTTACCCAGCTTAAAAGGGGGTTAATATGAAAAAAATTAACAAAAACGTAAAAAAAATAAACACAAAAAATAAACACAAAAAAACTTTAAGCAAAAAAACTTCTAGTAAAAAAATTAGTGGGTCCCGAATTAAACATGGGATAGCAAAAAAAAGTGTAAAGGGTAGGGTAAAAGTGAAGACAAAAAAAACAATATTGAAAAAGGTAGTTGGAAAAATAAAAAGTAGTGTTAAAACTATTTTAAAAAGAAAAACTAAGCCAGCAACTGTTCAAATTAATAAAAAGAGTAGTGCTAAAATAGTTGCTACAAAAAAACCTGTATTAAAAAAAATAGAAAATAAAAAAAATCAGGTTAAAAGTGTTGCAACTAAGCCTGTTAATGTTTCTGTAAATAAAAAGATTATAGTCAAAAGTTTGCCCGAAAAACAAATGACAGTTAAAGCTATACCTGTAAAGGTTGAGCCTGTTAAACCTGAACCAGTTAAAACTTTGCCAGTTAAGCAAGAGCAAGAAATTAAAATTTCTGAAAAAATAAATAAACAAAAAACAAAAAAAGTTGTAGAAAAAAAAGAAAAGAAAGAAAAAAGTTATTCTTTGTCAGATATTAATAGCAAAGTTAAAATATTATTACAAAAAGGTAAACGTTCAGGTGTTTTAAGTATAGAGGAAGTAGCTGTTTTTTCTAGAAAATATAGATTAACAGAAGAGAGTGTAAATGAACTTTTGCATATGTTTGAAAAAGAAGATATAGATTTACTTTCTAAAGAAGAATTAGATGCACAATCAGAAGGCTTACAGGTATTTTCCAAAGAAGACGAAAAAAGTTTGCCGGTAGATCTTAAATCTTTAGAATCGGGATCTTTTTCTGCTGATACATACGAAGAAAAGGGCACAGAAAAATTAAGATCTTTAGCCGAACCTTCTCAATTAAATGATCCTGTAAAATTATATTTAAAAGAAATAGGTAAAATACCATTATTAAATAAGGCAACAGAAACTGTTATTGCAACTGATATTGCTCAAAGTAAAGCAAAATCAATTGATTCTATAGCACATTTTCCTTTTGTGGTAAAAGATTTACTTTCTTTTGAAGAGAGATTACAAAAAGATCCATTAATATTAAAAGATTTAATACAGTTTTCGGACTTTGATGCTGACAATTCGCCTAGATTTGAAGAAGAAAAGAAAAACTTTTTAAAAAGTATAGGCAATTTAAAAAAACTTGTAGAAAAAGAAGAAGAAATTTATAAAACATATAGAAGTAAATTAGGTAATGAATCAGCAAAAGCCGAGATGCTTTCGCTTGTTGAAAAAAATAAAGAAGAGAGAATTGAATTAATAAAAAGTATTAAACTTGCTAACAAATTAATTTATAAACTTGGTAAAAAAATAGAAAAAATTGTTAGTAAAATTAGAGAACGTGAAGATGAAATTAAATCTGTAGAAGAAAAATTAAAGTTTTATAAAAATATTAAAAATCCAACAGAGCAAGATTTAAAATTTACTGAAGAATTAGAAAATCAAATTAGAACTGCAAACAAAATTATTAAAAAAAGTGAAGGTGAAGCTGGTATTTCTTTAGATAAAATAAATAAATACTATAAACAGTTTGTGGTTGCTCAACGAAAAGATAAATTAGCAAAAGATGATCTTGCAAGAGCAAATTTACGCCTTGTTGTTAATATTGCAAAAAAATATATAAATAGAGGCTTACACTTTTTGGATTTAATTCAAGAGGGTAATATTGGTTTATTAAAAGCTGTAGAAAAATTTGAATTTGAACGAGGATTTAAATTTTCTACATATGCAACATGGTGGATAAGACAGGCTATAACAAGAGCTATTGCAGATCAATCTAGAACAATTCGTGTTCCTGTGCATATGGTTGAAACATTAAGTAAGATTAATAAAATTACAAGAACTTATATGCAAGAACAGGGCCGAGAACCTTCTTATGCAGAACTTGCTAAAGAATTAAATTTAGACGAAAAGAAAATAAAAAATATTATTAAGATATCAAAAGAGCCTGTATCTTTAGAAACGCCTGTTGGAGACAGCGAAGATATTTATCTTAAAGATTTTATTGAAGATGAAAATGAATATACTCCAATGGATGCAGTTGTAAATGATGATCTTAAAGAAAAAGTTCGTGAAGTTTTAAAATCTTTAACACCTAGAGAAGAAAAAGTGTTAAAAATGCGTTTTGGAATAGACGTTGCTTCTGAACATACATTAGAAGAAGTAGGAAAAGATTTTTCTGTTACTCGTGAGCGTATAAGACAGATCGAAGTCAAAGCATTAAGAAAATTAAGACATCCATCAAGAAGTAAAAGATTACAAAGCTTTTTTGATAAAGAATATGATATGTCAGGTGCTGACGGTATAGAGTAATTTTTATAATGAAAATAGTTCATGTTATAACTAGTTTAAAAATAGGCGGGGCCGAATCGGCCCTGCTTAATTTTTTAAGAGCAGATTTAAACTCTGGGCATGAGCATTATGTTGCTTATTTTTACCCTGGGCCAAATCTTGAAAAAATAAAAAATTTGGGTATAAAAACTTTTTGTGTATCAGGTCTTTTTAGTAAATACGATCTTTTTGCTTATTTAAAATTAAAAAAAATTATTAAAAATATAAATCCGGATATAATTCATAGTTCTTTATGGCTTGCTAATTTTTATTCTAAATTTATAGCGAAATCTTTAAATATTCCTATAGTTTGTGATTTACATAGTAATTTTTTACACGATGGTAAATTGCGTAAATATCTTGAGTATTTTAATATATTAAATGCAAACAAATATATAGCTGTATCTAACAATGTAAAAACAGGTTTTCTTGAAACTTTTAAAAGTTTCAAACATAAGCTCGAAAAAAAAATTATAGTTATTAATAATGGGATTAATATAAATAATATAATTAATAATAATTTAAATAATATAACAAAAGAGAGTTTGGGTTTTGGCAAAAGTGATTTTATAGTTGGTGCTGTTGGGCGACTTGAGCCCATAAAGTTATATAATATATTAATTAATGCTATTTCTGTTTGTAATAAAAATAAATATAATAATATAAAATTATGTCTAGTAGGATCTGGTTCGCAAGAGCAAGAGCTTAAAAAATTAAGTATAAAACTTGGGCAAGCAAAAAATATATTTTTTGCTGGGAGTACAGATAATCCATATATATATTATAAACTATTTAATTGCTTTGTGATTTCATCTAAAAGTGAAGGTTTATCTATATCTTTATTAGAGGCTATGGCTTTTGGGTTGCCTATTATAAGTACAGTTTATGAAAAAAAACATGAAGTATTACAAGATAAAATTACGGGTCTTTTAGTAAAACCAGGTGATATTTACGCTATGGCTAATGCCATACAAAATATCTATCAAGATAAAATTATAGCTGAAAGAATAGGTGCTGCCTGTGCTGCTTTGGTTGAAAAAAATTACTCAATAAATACAGTTAAAGATAGTTATCATAAAATTTTTAAGCAAACTTATTTAGAGCGCGAAAAGATAGTTTAAAAAAATTACAAATTATATTGCAATTTATTTTTAAGTTGTTTATAATAATTTTAATTATTTAAATATTGATAACCTCCATTTCCCCTGTCCTCGACTTTCTTGTCAGGATGGGGGTTTTCATTTATATGCTTTTTTATACAGGGGTTAAATTTTAAAGTTAAATTTGGGAATTTTATTTACATGCAGAATTATAAAATAGTTTTTTCCTACGATGGTACAGACTTTTGTGGTTGGCAGACGCAGCCCAATGGAGTAAGTATACAAACTACTTTGATAAATACTTTTAAGCATGCATTTAAACATGAGGCAGTTATTATTGCCTCTTCGCGAACAGATTCTGGTGTTCATGCTAACGGTGCTGTTGCTTTGGTTAGAAGTACTTTAGATTTGCCTGTAAGTGAAGTTTTAAAAACATGGAATAGAGTTTTACCAAAATCTATATTAATTAAGTCTCTTAAAAGAGTAAGTTCAACTTTTTACCCATTAAAAAATGTAAAACAAAAAACTTATTCTTATACATTATTTTTAAAGCATCCAAATCCATTTATTTCACGATTTGGCTGGTATTATAGATTTATAGATAATATAGATATTAAAAAATTTCAGGCTGCATTAAATTTATATATAGGTACACATGATTTTGGATCTTTTTGTAAGTTAGATAAAACAGATAAAAGATCAACAATAAAAAAAATAGATAGCATAAATATTAAAAAAAATAATAAACTTAATGCATTAGTAATAACAATTAAGGGTAAGTCTTTTTTGCGCTTTCAAATAAGACGTATGATTGGGTATGCATTAGATTTGTCTAGACAAAAAGATAAACCTTTAAGCTATTTAAAAAATATTTTAGATAACCCAAATCCAAACCAAACGTTATCAAAAGCTGATGCGTGTGGCTTGTGTTTAGAAAGAGTAGTATATAATGCTAAAAGAAATATTAAATAATGAAAATTTTAAAAGATTTTTAACAGGGTCTATTTTAGGTTTTTGTTTTTTTTATTCTTATTTTCACACGACATTATTATTTACGTTTATTTTATTTGCTCTTTTATTAATAATATTATTTTTTGAATGGCCAAAATTAATAAATTATCAATTAAATAGTTATAAATTTTGGTTAATATCTTTTTTTTATCCCATATTACCAGTATTTAGTTTAATTTATTTAAATATTTTTTATCGAGAACAAGATTTTATTTTGCCATTATATCCATTTATTGTATCGTGGGTCGCAGATACAGGAGCATATATTTTAGGTAAATTATTTGGTAAACACAAAATTTGTCCAACAATAAGTCCTGGTAAATCGTGGCAAGGTTTATTTGGTGGCTTTATATCTGTATTTATTTTTAATATATTTTTTTTACCGGGTATAAAAAGTGCCCCATTTATTTTTTATTTAAATAATATTTATTTTATATTATTATTTTCGTTTTTAGTAACAATAATATCTTTTTTTGGTGATATTTTTATATCTAAATTAAAAAGAAATAAAGGTCTAAAAGATACAGGATCTTTATTACCTGGTCATGGTGGGTTACTAGATAGGTTCGATTCTGTATTATTTGTTGCTGTGTTAATATTTATAATAATTATTTTTAATAAATTATAAATTTACCAAAACTTCTGTTTGTTTAATTTTTACACTTTCACCTGTTTGCATATTTTTAATAGTAACAGTACCGGTGTTTTGTTCATCTTCGCCCAAAATTAATACTTTTTTGGCTCCCATTTTATTTGCTTTTTTCATCATGTTTTTAATTGAGCTGCCTTCAAGTAGAACATCTATACTTATTTTATTTGCTATTAATTCATCTGCAAGTAATAAAGCTAAATTGTGTTGCTCTTTTTCCATGGGTAATATTAAATAAAGAGCTTTTTGCTCTGGCAAATTTAAATTTTGTATATTTTGTTCTACAAGTAATAAAAGTCTACCCAAACCAATGGCAGCACCAACAGATGGAAAATTTTCTGGAGCGCCTACATCTTTGCCCAACAAATATCTACCACCACCACAAAATGCACTTTGTGCTCCTAAAAATGGCGAAGCAAATTCAAAAACTATTTTATTATAGTAATCAAGCCCTCTAACTAATTTAAAATCTATTACAAAATTTATAGATAATATATTTAATTTTTCTTGTAACTCTTGCCATTCTGTTGCACATTCTGTGCATAAAAAATCTGTAAGTTTTGGTGCATCTTTATATGCTTTTTGACAAGCTTCGTTTTTGCAATCAAATACTCGTAAAATATTTGTTTCTTTTCTTGTTTTACAGGTATCACAAATTTGGGAATCTATATTATCCAAAAATTTTTTAAGAGCTATTTTGTGTTTTTGTCTATCTTGACTGCAACCTAAATAATTTAATTTTAAAACGTAACTTTCAAGATTTAATTCTTGGCTAAAAAAACTATCTAACATTTTTATAAATAAAACATCTTGAGCTATAGAGTTAGAATTTATAACTTCAAAATTTAATTGATCAAACTGGCGCCAGCGGCCTTTTTGAGGTCTTTCGCGCCTGAACATTGGGCCATAATTAAAAACTTTGTATGGTTTTTCTTCTATTTTATTTTCATAATAAGCTCTTATAACGCCAGAGGTTGCTTCTGGACGCAAGCAAATACTATCTTCTTCATTTTCTGCAGGGAATGTATACATTTCTTTAGAAACTACATCTGTATTTGAACCCAATGAATGAATAAATAGCTTAGTATATTCAAGAACTGGAGTTTCTATATGTTTAAAATTATATAAATTTATATAATTTTTTAATTTTTCTAAAACAAAATTTTGTAGATTTAAATCTAATAAATCTTGTGTCCCTCTAACTCTATTTATCATTTTAACTCCTGGGATTAATATTTTAAAATTTGTTATATAATAGCAAAAATATATATATTTTTTAAAAAATATAAAAAGAGTTGGGTTTTAATATGCAAAAAACGGTTTTAGTGTTGGGCGGTGCTGGTTATATAGGTTCAAATACTGCTTATTTATTATCACAAAAAGATTATAACGTAATAATTTTAGATAAATTAATTTATAACCAAAAATTTGATCATAATTTTGCCAAATTAATTATTGGTGATTTTGCAGATGAAAAAATACTTGAAAATATTTTTAAAACTTACAAAATAGACGCTGTTTTACATTTTGCAGCTTTGATAGAAGTTGGTCTTTCTGTTATAAATCCAGTGCAATTTTATAATAATAACGTGATTAAAACTTTAAAATTTTTAGATATTATGCTTTCTTATAATATTAAAAAATTTATATTTTCTTCTAGTTGTGCCGTATATGGTAACCCTGTACAAATACCAATACCAGAAGAACATAAATATAATCCTATAAGCCCGTATGGTAAAAATAAATTAATTATAGAATATGCACTTCAAGATTATGCGCATGCGTATAATTTAAATTATATTTCTTTAAGATATTTTAATGCAGCGGGAACTGGCGTCATCCCGGACACTGATCCGGGATCTAAACCAAAAATATTTTTAGGTGAACAACATATACCGGAAACACATATAATACCGTTATTATTGCGTGCTATAAAAAATAATAAAATATTTACAATTTTTGGTGATAATTATAATACTCAAGATGGAACCTGCGTACGTGATTATATACATGTGCAAGATTTAGCACATGCACATTATTTGGCGCTTGAATATTTAATTGGTAACAATAATAACATTAATAATTCGCAAGTCTTTAATTTAGGTACAGGTTTGGGGTATTCTGTAAAAGATTTAATATTATGTGCACAAAAAATAACAGGTAAAAAAGCAAATATACAAATTTGTCCAAGACGCGAAGGTGACGTAGATACACTTGTTGCAGATAATAAAAAAATAAAGAATACTTTAGGGTGGAGTCCAGAGTATTCAAGTTTAGAAAATATAATGCGTAGTGCATGGGAATGGGAAAATAGGAGTTAATATGTCAGCGTTAAGAATTTTAGATATTTCACCAGCAAGAATTTTAATAGGTTCGTTTTTGTTTGTAATTTTGGCTGGAACGTTTTTGTTGTCTTTGCCAGTATCAAGATTAGTAGATATGCATTTAATAGATCTTTTTTTTACGGCTACAACATCTACATGTGTGACGGGTTTATTCACTGTTCCAATGTCATATTTTTCGTTTTTTGGGCAATGTGTAATTTTAGCCTTAATTCAAATTGGTGGGCTAGGGCTTATGACATTGTCGATATTTTTAGTATCTCTGGTTTTAAATTTAAGTTTGACTACAAAATTTCTTGCAGGGCAAATTTTGGATTTTGCTTTTTCTGGAAAACTAAAAACGTTTTTAAAAACTATTATAGGTTTTACTATTTTTACAGAAATTATTGGTGCTTTAATTTTGTATAAATCTTTTATTAAAATTTTGCCACGAGATAAAGCTATTTTTTATTCTATATTTCATTCTGTTTCTGCTTTTTGTAATTCTGGAGCAAGTTTATTTGAGCCTGGGATTTCTAATTTGGCACAAGATAGTTTATCACTATTAACAATGGCAGTATTAATATTTTTAGGTGGTATAGGTTTTATAGTTTGGTATGAAGCAGTAAGCAATTTAGTAAATTATATAAAAAATTGGTGGAACGAAGAACCAAAAAAATTAACAATGTCTTTGCATACAAAAATTGTTTTAATAACATCTTCAACATTAATTTTTTTGGGATCACTTTTATTTTTTATTTTGGAAAGAACTAATACTCTTGCTGGTCTTAGTACTTGGCATCAAATAGTAAATTCTATATTTATTTCTGTTACTGCTCGAACTGCAGGCTTTGAAAATGTTGATATGAGCAATCTTGGGTTACCAATACTTTTGATATTAATTATTTTAATGTTTATTGGAGCAAGTTCATCTTCTACAGGCGGTGGCGTAAAAGTTACAACATTTACTGTTTTTGTTGCGACTATTGCTGCAACAATTAGAGGTAAAAATAATGTCGAAATTTTTGGACGAACTATTTCACCAGAGCAAATTTTTAAAACTACAGCTATTATAGCGCTTTCTCTTAGCTTCGTTTTGGCTACAACTTTTATACTTTTAATAACAGATCCTGAATTTAGTTTTATGCAAATTTTATTTGAAGCTGTTTCTGCATTTGCAACAGTTGGACTTTCTACAGGCATTACGCCATATTTTTCTATTTTTGGTAAAATAGTTTTAATGCTTGCAATGCTTTTAGGACGAGTTGGTGCTTTAACTCTTGTTTTGGCCTTGCGTAAAGGGCAGGAAACTCAGCTTTATAAATATCCAGAAGAACGAGTTTTGTTGGGTTAAAAATATTGGTTGATTATAATTTTCTTTTAAACTGTTTTTCAATAAAATCTTTATTGAGTATCCAGGTTGTTGGCCTGCCGTGTGGGCAGGTCAACAAATTTTCTGTTTTATATAAGTTATTAACAATTTCTTGCATTTGCGTTTCAGTTAAAATATCGCCTGCTTTAACTGCAGATTTGCAAGCAATTTGTGCATGAATTTTGTCGTTTAATTTTTTTCTAAAAAGTTCTTGATCTAGATTTTCAAATTCTCTAATAAATTCTAAAATTTCAAAAATTAATTCTTTTAAAGATTGATTTTGAATTCCTGCAGGGCTAGATTTTATGGCTAGTTGGCTTTTGCCAAAAACTTCGATATTTATTCCCTGATTAGCTAAAAACTCTTGAGCTAATTTTATTTGTTCAAGTTCAAGATTATTTAAATTTATTATTTCTGGAAACATTAATTTGATTCCAGATTTAGTTTCAAAATTTTTAGTTATATTATCGTAAATTATTCTTTCGTGTGCTGCATGCTGGTCGATAATAATTAAATTTGTTTCGCTCTGAGCGATAATATACGTTGTTAAAAATTGGCCTATTATTTTAAAGGATCTAGATCCCCAGCCTACGCCCTTCGTGGCTTCCAACTTCGCCAAGGCTTCGATGGACACGTCGGCGGGCAGGCCGGTTTCTCTGGTAGGGATAACAAACTCTGTTTGAGTTGGATTTATATTGCTGGATCCTGAATCAAGTTCAGGATGACAAACGGGGTGGGCAATATAACTATTATATTTAAAAGTACGCGACTGAGATCCCCAGCCTTCGCCCTTCGTGGCTTCCAACTTCGCCAAGGCTTCGATGGACACGTCGGCGGGCAGGCCGGTTTCTCTGGCCGGGATGACAGCGCTAAGAGTTGTGTTGAGCAAGCCAGAAGACATACTAGGGCTGACTATATCTGTGTTAAGGTTGGTTTCTCTGGTCGGGATGACATTGCCAATAAAACTGCGAACGTTTGCATCCAGAGTTTCTTTAATAATTCTTTGCAATAAATTTGTTACAGTATGTGGCTTTAAAAAGCGAACTTCTTCTTTTTTGGGATGAACATTAATATCAACAAAATTACTTGGTGTGTTTATAAAAATAAAACTAGCCGGGAATTTTGCCGGAGGTAAAACTCCAGTGTAGCCTTTAAAGAGTGCCTTATTTAATTCTGTGTCTTTTATATAACGATTATTAACAAAAAAGAATATTTGGTGTTTGCCATAACGCCATAGGTTGTGATTACTGGTAAGACCAGAGATTGAGATTGATGTATTGTTTTTATTACTAGATCCTGATCCCTCGATACATTTTTCTTGCGAAAAACACTCGGGATGAACGGGTTTAGGAGTACAAGTTGTGGGTTGGTTGTCATCCCGGGCTTGACCCGGGATCTCTCCATTATTTATCTCTAGCATGCTTTCGCTTAAGCTATGCCCCCAGAGTTGGGCAACGCGATCTTTAATGTTTTGTGTAGCAGGCGCATTAAGTATAATTTTGTCGTCTTTAAAAAGTTTAAAATTAATATTAATATTGCTTAAACAAAATGCATTAAAAATATTTAATATCTGGTTAAATTCAGTTTCGTCTTGTTTTAAAAATTTTTTACGAACAGGTAAATTAAAAAAAAGATCATATATTTGTAAATCTGTTCCTATTGGACATGAAACACTTTCTTGAGAGTGTAATTTATTTTCGTAATAAATTATTTTGGTACCAACTTCTTGATTGTTAGTTTTAGTTATTAAAGTTACTTTGCTAACAGCACTAATGCTTGCAAGAGCTTCACCTCTAAAACCAAAAGATGCTATATTTTCTAGGTCATTTATATTTTCTATTTTACTTGTTGCGTGCTTTTCAAAACACAATAAAGCATCTTGTTCGCCCATGCCAGAGCCGTTATCTACAAGTCTAATTAAACTCTTGCCAGAATCTTTTATATATAAATTTATTTGAGTGCTATTGGCATCTATAGAATTTTCTATTATTTCTTTAACTATATTTGCTGGACGCTCGACAACTTCGCCAGCTGCAATTTTTGCAGCCTGCTCAGGTGCTAATATTTTTATCTTGTTCATGTTTTTTATTCTTATTTTTTGATGAATTTGTTAAGCCTGGATAATTTTCTAATACGATAACTGTACTTACTGGAGATGTTGTATTACCCAAAACATTTATTTCTTCTGTTATTAAATTTAAATTAGCTTTGTCACATTTAGTGCTTATAGGCAAATCTTTTGGATTTAATTTTTTTTGTTCTATTTCTATATTTCCTGATAATTTACATATTTTAGTATTTATAAATATTTTTGCATTATCAGCTTTTATGCTTTTATTTTTTTGTGTAATAAAAATATTTTTATTTAAATTTATTTCTTCTATTGGCCCATTATTAACTTTTTGTGAATTATTTTCTTGATTTAGAGTTTTATTATTTTTAGTATTTATTTTAATTTTTAATTCTTCGCATTTGGCAGTTGAGCCATCTGCAAATTTTATTAAAACGTTATCAAGATAATTAAAGTAAAATATATCTTTTACTTTGTTATCTTTGTATCCAGAAGCTCTTTCACTTGTTATTTCTATTCTAGAAAAAGGGGATACTTTTTGTTGTGAATATAAATTAAAATTTGTGCAATATAATATTGTGATAAAAATATATATAAAACTTTTTTTATTCATAAACCTAATTCCTGTTTTAAAACGAAATTAAGTTTATAGAAAATAACAGATAATGGGAAGTTAATAAATTAAGCTTTAGTTGCAAACTTTGCTTTAACTGCAAAGACAATGCCTTCAAAAACATTTTTTAAAATGCTGCCTAAAGAAATCCATCTTAGTGAATATCTAATTTCTTTAAATATTTCTAAAGTTACTTGGGAAGTTAAAATGCCTTTTACTTGTGCTAATGCAACCATTACAGTAAAACAAATTAGACCATATTTGGTTGTAAAAATATTTTTAGCACTATTTATAAATAATTTTTTATAAGAATATTTATCTGGGTTATTTTTATTTGAAATAAGCTCTTTAAGAATTTTATTTACAGTTTCTTTATCTTTTTGTGCTTCGTCACTTTCTTTTGATAGCTCTTTTAATTGGGTATAATTAGTTTTTAAACTATCTTTTAAAGATTTTATTGTCGCATTTTTTAATTCGTGATCTTTATCTTTTTTTATAAAATTTAATATATCGACTAATTTTTGTTCGCCCAAGTTATTTTTATTGGTAATATTTTGTTTTTCTTCTTGATTTTGTTCAGGGCTTTGGGTTTTGCTTTTAATATTAAAATTTTTTATTTTATTTTCTAGTGCAATTTCTGTTGCATTTAAATTTGTTAAACAAGCTATTGTTAATGCAAATAAAATTTTGTTCACGACGTTGCCTTTTAAAAAGTAAAATTAATTAAAAAACGTATAAGAGTGCGATACTAGTATTTATTTTTTTAAATGGCAAGTTGTTTTTTATTTTTATTACTGGATGCTGAAATAAATTCAGCATGACAAAGGGTTTCGTAATAACTGTAAAATTTTTTTGAGCCTGCGCCTGTCCGCCGTAGCTTTAGCGAAGGCTGGACAAGCAGGCGAATTTATGGTAGCCCAGTGGCAGCCTGCCCGCCATAGCCTTGGCGACGGCTAGGTAAGTCCTGGGCTTATAATTTACCAAGCGTAATTCATATTAAGATGAAACTCATGAGCGCTTTCGCCTGCAGCTTTGTCTCGATCAAGTTTATAACCCCAATCGATTTTAGCTGGCATAGGCTGAGTAAGATTTAATCCAAAGCCTACAGCGTGTCTTAAATCGAACTTGTCTCGTTTAATAAAAGCTTTATTTGTGATTTCATCTTTTGGAGTATTCCATCCAGCACCAGCATCGTAAAACAAGTGTCCGCGCATAGAGTAATCTGGAATTAATGGGAACTGTAATTCAACATTTAGCTGTATCATATATTTTGCACCCAATGGAGCATTGGTGATCCATGCAGGTTCTATACCACCCCAGATAAAGCCTCTTACTGTATCTTGACCACCCATATGAAAGAGTTCTTTATATGGAATAATTTTTTTCTTTCTAGTGTCTTGTGTTATATAAGTTCCACCAACAGGTGTTACAACGCCAGTTTTGCCGTGTATCATAAATACAAGATTGTCATCACCAATAAGTGGCGTATACCAACTGCCTTCTAATTCACTTTTTATAAAACTATATTCTAAGTTAATAGCAGGCGGTGCTATTTTGTTGTGCCACATAATTCTGTAACCATGATTAGGATAAATTTTATGATTTCTTGTATCTTTTATTAAATCTAAACAAAGCCAAGAAAGTGTTCCCTGTTGGAATTTTTGTCTGACTAAAGGTTCAAAAACTTCACTGTTTGCTCCAACAGCATGAGGTTGATTATTTTTAATGTTTTCTATACCAAGCTCTGTAACAAATTGTAATCTTTTATCCCATTTTGGTAACAAAAATCCAAAGCGGCCGCTGGCACCAAGTGTACTTTCTTTTGGCATTACGTTTACGTTTGCCCATTGTTCGTATTCTTCCCAACGTTTATATATTGTTGCGAATACAGAAGAATCAGAATCAAATAATGCTGGGTCATAATAAGTTGCTTCTAACCGCTGAAAGCCATGTCTGTTACCTTGCATCATTGCTCCGGCATCAAAGCCCATACCAAATAAATTTTTCTTTTCTACGCTTACTTGGCCTTTTAGCGATGGTCTTGGATTAAATTTGTCACTACCATAAGAGATACCAACATTAGCATTTCCTGTTTTTGTTTCTTTTACGTTAAGTTCTAAGTTTGCTTTTTCATCATTTAATCTGTGTATCTTCCAGTTAACACCACCACGTTCAAAAAAACTTAAATATTCTACGTTAGCTTTTGATCTATTTAATTTTTTGGTTGTAATTAAATCGCCTTCTTCAAGATCTATTTGTCTTCTAATAACTTTATCTCTTGTAAAAGTGTTGCCAGTTATATTAACTCTGTTTACATAAAGTTTTTTTCCGGGTTCTACAAAGAAAGTAATATTTACAGATTTTGTTTCTTCATCAGGTTTTACTTGAGGGTAAACGTCTGCGTTTATATATCCCATTGTTCCCCAATAATCTCTAAGGCTTGTAATAGATTCCGCCATTTTAGACTGAGAATATGGTTTGTTTTCTTCTAAAGAGATATATTCTAATTGTTTTTCAGTTGTTACTTTTTCGTCATTATCTTCGTTAGAAACATCTATTTTAGAAATTTTAAATTGATCGCCTTCTTTTATATAAAAAGTAACTTCTATATTTTTATTTTCTTTTGAATATTTAACATCGGCTTTTTGTACTGTTGTTGTTAGATAGCCCTTGTCTCTGTATAAAAATTCTATTCTGTGTTTATCCATTTCAAGATCATCTTGTTTGAATTTTCCTGCATCTTCGACAAAACCTAATAGCCATTCTTCTCTTGTTGTAATCATTTTGCGTAATTTGCGTTCAGGTATTTTTGTATTGCCTATAAAATTTACTCTTACTACATTAGATTTTGGCCCTTGATCTACTATAAATTTAGCAGTTACTTTTTCTGGTACGTTAGGATCGGGAATAATTAAATATTTAACTTCTGTTTTGTGATAACTTTCATCTGCATATAATTTTTTGATGCCGTTACAAATTCTGTGACCTGTTTCTTCGTCTACAGTTGTTAGTTTGTCTAGAGCAAGTTCTTCGCGTATTTTTTTACTATCTATAACCTTGTTGCCTTCAAATTCAAGTTTTGCTAATAATTTTTTTTCTTCAACTTTTACGTAAATATTAACTTTGTGATGTTTTAAAATTTCTTTTTTTATTTTAACTTGTCTAAAATATCCAAGATTATAAACATTATTTATAGCAATGGCACTTTTTGATTCATCAAAATCTTCGCCTGGCTTCCAAGGGAGCCTATTCATGATAGTATATTTTTTTACGTGATTATTCCCATTAATAATAATTTTATTTATTTTAAGTGATTCACTAGCCTGCAGGATATTTAGTGATAGAAAACAAAAAGAAACAACTATTAAAAACAAAAATTTATTTAAATAAAACTTTTTATGCATCATAAAACTCCAAACCTACTCACTACTTTTTAAGTGTTCATCAAGAAAATAGAATACAAGTTTGTGAAAAATTTACCATATTTTTGTGTAATATTCTAATTTTGTGCTTGATAATTTTTTATAGTTTCAAAATCTTTTTTGATAGAATGCTCACTTGGAGCCCAATCTAAAAGCTTAGATTTGATTGAGTTAACAAAGTTTTTTGATATTGCAACTTTGTTTTCTAATAATTTTATTTTTTCTTTATGCTTGAATACATAAACTTTTAAATTTTTACTTGTAAGTCTTATGTTTATATCTAAATCTTGTGTATTGTTAGAAATATTTTCTATAGATTTTAAAATTAATGGTGTAAAAATAACAGAAGGTAAACATTCTAAAGGTTCGCTAGTTTTGTCTTTTAATTTATTCCACGAAACAAACCATAATTCTTTGTGCGTAGGATCTTTTGATTTTTTGCAAAACATTCTACTTGGAGAAAATAGTTTTTGCCAAAAGCTTTCATAATGTCTGTTTGGTTGAGTTGTAGTGGTATCAAGGCTTAATACCTGCTGTGTATTTACTATTACCTTTTGCATTTCTCTATCTGTCATAATTTTTAATTGAACAAATTTTGGTTTATCTTTTATTTTTGTAGTATCAATATTTTTTATTATTTTAAATCTTCGTTTACTGTCTTTTTTTGTAGAAAACACGTCTAGATCTTGTATTACGTCTTCTTGTGAATATATGCTATAAATATTTTTAAAAAAATTATTTAAAATAAAGCTTTCTGTTTCTGGCTGCACTGGGCATCCAAACATTAAAAGTTCATTTACTATTAAATTTTTATTTTCTGGAAAATAATCATATTTTTTTTGATTAGTATAAGCTTTAATGGCACTTTTTTTAGGTAAAGCTTTAATAATTTCGTACATACATTTTAATGATTCATGTTCGTCATTATTAATAGTATTTTTTAATATTAAATCTATATTTTCAAAATTATTAATAACAGTATGCACTGCAGCTAAATTTAATGCTAAGTTACCACCATGACTATGAGTTATAATTCTAATTTCGGGAATTTTCTCAAAAGATTTATAATTTTCGAGTTCTTCTGAAAGTGAATTATAAAAACGTACAGCTTCTAATCTTCTTCTATTTTGACTTAATAAACCAGACCAGCCAAAGGTATAAAAGTTGTTATTAATATTTTTATTATTTTCTTGATCAAATTGTTCATAAGCTTTAATTATTGGATAAGCTGCAAAGTGAGTATTTGATGTTGATGCCAAATCAAAAGTAGGTTCAATTTTAATTAAACCTTTTTGCATAATTGTTTGGCTGCTATAAAAATCTGGATTTTTTCGCATTTTTGATACGGTTTTTTTGTATTTGGTGTTATCTACATTATCGTCTAAAACTTTAAATAAGTTCATTAATCCAATAACAGATCCAAAAGAACCATGAGTAAAAACAGTTATTTTTTCTTGAGTGTATTTTTTGGGAACAATATTTGTGATTTTTGGTTGTTTTTTATAATAATTAAATAAAATAACACCAAGTAATATTGTAAAAAGAAGTAAAAAAGATGTAAAAAACACTATAATTCGATGTTTTTTCCCCATTTTTTTATTAATTTTTATATCTTTTTTACTGTTTTTCATACTTTTTCTCCAGATTTTTATTACACGAACGTTTCGTTCGCCCTGCCTGTGCGCCATAGTCTTAACGACGGCGTAAGCGTAGTCGAAGGGCAAACAGATCAGGGATCTCTCTTCCAATATTTATCTTATATTTATCTTATTAAATAGGGCTAAAAATGCAACCGGTATATTATTATTTGTCAATTTTTTGTATTAAAAATTTTAAAATAGATTCTGGAAGCAATTTTTTGTTTAGTCTCTGCCATAGCGTATATACAATATAAGGAGGGCATTTGAAAATTTATTTTTAAAGTGCTAATATTTAGGCCTATATGGGATGTTATTTAGGGGTTTTTAGGGCCATTTTTAATTATGGCAATTTTAATTGGGGGGCTTTTTGTGAAAAACAGTTTACAAAAAATTCTAACATGTTCGTTATTTTCTTTATCTATCGTTTTTTCTGGTCATGCATTAGTTGCTGAGCACAAACAACCAAATCCAGATTTAGACTATTTTAAGTCTAGAAAAATAGATCTTAATTTAGGTGTTATAAATATTCGTGTAAATTTTGAACTAGGTCATGATAAATTGTTTAAGGGCTTTAATGAAGAAGGTATTAACCTTACGTTTGGTCAAGGATTAAAGCAAAAGCAAACTGATTCAAAACAAGGTTCGTTAGAAGATAGAATAGGTTCATTAAATCTTGGAGATTTTACTAAAGTTTTAGCAGTTAATGTTGCAAAAAATGAAATAAAAAAATATCTCGAAAATAATAAAATAGATGAATTATTAAATGGATTACCACCATATGCTAAATGGTTTATATCAAGAATTATTAAAAATGGTAAATTAACGCCAACAGATGTATTTATTTTAAAAACTTATATGTTGTATGTTACAGATTTGGGTGTTGGTTACGAAAATTTAAAAACTGTAGAGTTTTTAATTCTTGTTATTAAGCTTATAAATTCAAGTGTAAATTTTGATATTAATAAGATTAATAGTTTAATTGAAAAATTATCAGAATATTTTGAACCTGAATTTATTAGTTTTGTTCGTGATTTAGTAAATGATTTTAAAACAGGTTTTAAAAATATAGATTTTGAAAATATTAAACTAAAAAACAGTGAAAATAAGCAACAAGTTTTGGGCTATGCTTTTGATAATAATGATGCAGCGCAGGCTTTTTATGATCGTGTTAAATCTGTAAGTAATTTAAATACAGAAGTATTCAAAAGTTTAGCTAAAAGCTTTACACAAAGTTATGATGCTAATACTAAGCATGATATTTTTGATAAAGTTGATACTCAAAACTTAGAAAATCAAATTGTATTGGTTAAAGATTTAGATCCAAATCTTGTTAAGGATAAAGCTAATGGTGTTTATCTTGATTCAAGTGATGACAAAAATACTGTTTATTGTGTAAATAATAATAAAGAAAATAATTTAGATTATGCTCTTTTAACTAAATCTGTTGTTGCAGCTATTTATCATGCTATAAGTGAATATAAAGAAATAAGTGGCTTTGAATTTAATGATATTATTAAATCTTTTAATTCTAAAGAGCTTGAAAATAATTTAGGAACTTTAAATAAAGAGAAGGCTAAATTACAAAATAAACTTGATATTATTAATAAAAATATAGCTTATAATCAAAAAAATATAGAGCATGAACTTAGTACTCCTTGGTTTGTTAGAACATTTAATAGAATGTTTAAAAATAGTACGTTAAATAGTGATAAAGTTAGTTTACTTGATTATGAAAAAGTAAAACAAGAAACAGAACAAGAATTAACTATAATAAGCAACAAGCTTGATAAGTTAAATATTATTGTAACAGGACAATATTCGCAAAATTTTCTAAATACTGTTAAAGATAAAACTTTAATAGAAACATTTAAAACTATATTCTCTTTTGATAATAATTTTACAAAAATATTAAAAGATATTTTAACTGATAATAATTATAAAATAGTTAGAGAAAATTTGTTTAATCGTTTGGCTGCAGTATCTGGTAACTTTGAACTTGTTAAAGAATATTGGCCAACAATTGAATATGTTTTAGAAAATAAATTCCCAGAATTAAAAGAAAACATTTCTACTTTTAGTAAAAAACTAGAAGAAGAACCAGGTTTGGAAACATCTTTATTGAAGTTATCACTTAAATAAAAGACGCCTAAAAATTTGGGGGATAGCTGGGATTTATAGGGCTGCGATTTATCGCAGCCCTTTTGTCATCCTGAATTTATTTCAGGATCCAGTAATTATTTTGTATTTAAACATAAATATTTTCATGACAAATATTTGAAATATGCTAGAATTTAACTCAGTTCTGGGATGTCGTCTAGTGGTAGGACTGCGGATTCTGGATCCGTTAACAGAGGTTCGAATCCTCTCGTCCCAGCCAAATTTTTGTATTAAATGTGTGGTGTTTTTTACAAAATTCTAGCAGTATTAGAGAATATTTAATCAAATATATTTCATCTTTTATAATAATTTAAATAACTTTTGACTATGTGTCCTTTTATCTATTATATGTTGCCAGAAATATATTCCAGAATTAAGATTGTTTCAAATTGTTATAATGTGCAATAGTTTGATTAATAAATTGTTTCAAGTTGTGGCCTTTGATGAATATGTCTAATTAAGGCATCATTAAATTGTATAAATGGAATAGTTTTAGATTTTATATTTAAGATTTATTTGGGGGTTATATTATGAATATTCGTAAATTTACTTTTTTTTACATTATCGCGTCAATATTTCTTTTTACAAATATATGTAGAATAGATGCAACAGGATATATTACAGAAATAATAAATAATACCGATGAAGAAATAATAATTTCTAGTCCTTCATTGTATACTCAAAAATTAGAAGGGAATATTGTTAAAGCTATATCTTTAAATACAGGCAAAGAACTTCAACCAAAATTGAATCAATTAAGTTTATTTCCTAGATCTTTAAATAAAATTAAGGGTTTTGGAATACCTATAATACCTTTAGGGGTTGATAACAACAATAGTTTTAAAATACCTCATCATTATGCTAATTTAAATTTTAAACCTTTATTAACGTTAAATATAGATTTATTTATTGCTTTTTGTCAAAAAGGGAATTTATTGGAGATTTTTGGTTGTGATGGAATAAAAGAAATTTTTTTATCAAACAAAAAAATATTTTCAGGAACTAATAATTCAAGTTTTAGAATCGTTACAAACGAAGTTATTTCAAATGAAGCTAAATATTCAATTGAAATTAAAAAAATATCTAGTTTCCCTTCTTTATTTTATAATATTTTACAATATGGGCCTTATCATAAGCCCAATTTATTCAAAAATACACTTCAAATTATTATTAAACCAGACGAATCAGTTGTTTGTGATACAAAACCTATACAGCCTAAGGCTTTCATAGGATCATATTTTGCAGGTTCAGAAAATTGTGGAATTATCAAGGTGAGCATAGAATTTGATGCAATAGGAACGGAATTATATTTTAAAAACTTCACTAAATTTATGGAGACTAAATTATTAAATATAGCTAAAATTAGAACAATTAATAAGGACGGACATATATATTTATGTTTAGACATATATGATAAGATAACTCGCGAATTTATACAATTATTACTTGATGAAGCAAATAATAATACTGAATTACTTTCTGGTAATTTTAGGCCATTGTCTATTCTTAAGAATTAATACAATTAAAATAAAAAATCCTAGATTTATCAAAAATATTAATTGGTAGTCTAGGATTTTTTATTTTTAATTTGTCAGATATATAAATAATTATTTTTAGTTAAAGTGATTAAATGTAAATTTTGTTGTAAACTTTTCCAGTCGAAAAGTTCGAAGTGCATTGAGAGTGGGTAGCTAGCTCCACCAAGGCTGTGGCTGGTCAAGGTTAAAAAGTATGATGGTTTTAAAAAAAATATTAATAGAAAAGAATACGAAGATGTTTGTCGAAGCTTAAAGAGTGTAAGAGGACAAAATGAGTGTAAATTTATTAGATTTGAAAAATATATTAGTATTAAATTGTAAAAAAATATTTATGATATAATGCGTGCATACAGTTATTTTAGTATTTTTAATAAATAATTATGTGAAATAAATGAATAACAAAAGTAGTATAAAAAAAACTTCTTATTTACATAAGCCATTTGGTGAAATATTTAATGAAATTGCAGTACTTTTAAAATATTTAAAAAATAGCTCAGATTTTGATAAGAGATGCCTAAATAATTTAATTTGTCACACAACTATTAGAATGCTTGAAGGAATTGTAAATATAATTATTGAATCTACGAAATTAAATGATAAATTAAAAAAAAATTTGGATAAGTTGTCACTAATAGATAAATTTGACTTATTGCTCTTTTTGAAATCTGAAGAAAAGTTGAATCTAGGATATCATTTGGTGGGAGGAGTTATTGAATTAATAATTTATAGAAATAATTCAATTCATCCCAAAGTCATTGAAACAGAAATAGAATTTTATGAAGAATCAGGTTGTGTTTACTTCAAACCTAAAAAATCATGGTCTTCTAATGAGAAAGAACTTGCCATAAAATTTTTAAAAAATGCATTTAAATTTTTAGATTATTATTTAATTGATTTGTGCAAATGCGATATAGACTTTTTATCAACACTATTATTAGACACAGTAAAATATTCTGATACAGAATATGGAATTTTACAATTAAAACAGTTATCAGAGTCTAAAAAGTTTATAGAATTAGAACTTAAAATAAATATTGAATTTTTATTATTTTTAGATAGGCCTTTAATAAAAGAGTGTTTAAATTTAAAAATTTAATTATAATTATATTTGATAGAAACGTTTCAATTCTTTAAATTAAAGGGTAGAGATGTAGCTTAAAAATGGAATTTGGACTTGCCATTTAGATAGTTCATTAAACTTTTTTCAAAATTTATATAAATAGTATGGAATAAATTTAAAAAATGACATCTCATTACTAATAGTAGGTAAATAGTGGTTAAGGTAATTTTTTTTATGCAAACTTTTTCAGTCAAAAGTTTGAAGTGAGTTAAGGTTGGGCAGCCAAATTTTACCTAATTCATATCTACAATATAATAAAATTTCTACCTGTAATCTTTTATTCTCTCTGTAAATAAAATAATTTTAATATTTAATATATCGATTCAGTCTGCATTTAAGCATGTTTGGCGTTTGTTTTATTATTTAAAAATGCGAAAATATAGATGTGTAGGTTGTCACCTCGGGCTGTGACCCGTGGTCTTAAATTAATAATATAAAAATTATGGCGGGGGCCTAGGGATTTTTATGACAAATGTAAATTCAAAAAAGTTAATGTTTCCAGTTATATCTATTGTTTCTGTTGCAGCTCTTTTATTAGCATCTGGTTGTGCTAAATACAGAGGACAAAATTTAGAAACATTGGCTTATCCATCTTCAGAAGCTAAAAAAGAATCTGTGTTTATGGCATATAAACCATTTAATGCTTCTGATTGTAAAGTTTATTTAGATAGAGATGTTTTGGCTAAAGGTTATCAGCCGATTCAAGTTACAATAGTAAATAATTCTAAAAAATATTTAGACTTCTCTTTAGATAGAATTAGTTTGCCATCTGTTCCAGCTAGAGAAATTGCTAGAAAGGTTCATACATCTACAGCTGCTCGTGCTGGTGGGTATGGTGCAGCTTCGTTAGTTTTATGGCCATTTATTATACCAGCTATTGTTGATGGTAATAAATCTGCAAGAGCTAATGATAGATTAGATGAAGATTTTAATAGAAAAGAATTAAAGACCCAAATTATAAGCCCATATCATTCTGTTAATGGTATTATATTTGTGCCAAGAGAAAGATTTAATCCAGATTTTAAGGTTACATTAGTAGAAGTAGAGAATAATAATAAAATAGAATTGGGCAGTACAAAGACTAGTTTTAATTTTTAAGTTTTAATTTAAATTTGAATAATATATTTAAAAGTGGAGGCTTTTATGAAAAAATATGTTTTTGGTGCAGTAGCACTTAGTTTGGCTATGGCGTATTCTTGTGCAATAGCTGGAAATACAAAAGTTGAATCACCTTTTGGTGATATTCAGTTTGGCTTGGTTGTAGAAAAGTCACAAGATTTACAAGAACAAGATATAGATTTAAATCAAAAAGATTTAGATCAAATAAAAGGTGCTTTGGGTTACATAATTCAGGATTTAAAAGAGCTTAAAGAAAAGCAACCTAATCTTGGTAAAGATGAAACTGTAAATTTAATACAAAATATTGTAGAAAACAGAAGAGTGATAAATTCTGAAAATAAGCCGGGTTTTGTTAAACGATACTTTTTAAAGTTTGATAAAGCTTTAGATTATATGTTAACAGTAAAAGGTTTTATTAAGACGCAGATAATCTTAAGCCCTATTTATATTACAATATTGTACTTATTCGGGCCAGAGATGCTTAATGGGTTTATAGAGACCGTTGTTGGTTATTCTTCTAATGCCGCTGCTAAGATTACAGATGCGATTATTGATTCTATAGAAAAAAATAAAGATAAAATTATGCCTATGATAGGTAAATCAGCAAGAATATATGGAGAAATGGCACAAAGAGTTTCTTCTAATCAAGAAGTTGGTAAAAATGTTGGAATTTGGAATAATTGGGATTTGAAAAAAGCTGGGACTTATGTTGCTAATGGAATAAAGTGGGTTATTCCTCTTTTTATAGGTGAATTAATTAAGGCTAAAACAGGAGCTGCGTTTAAGACAGCTGATATTTTAAATAAAAAATAAATATTAAGATTCTAATATGTATCAAAAAAAAGAGGTTTGCATATTTGTGAGCCTCTTTTTTTTTTCATAAGATTTGCTAGCTTGTATCAACGTAAATAAAAATTGTGTTTAATATTCATAGATTATGGAATTTTAAGATGAAAAATTTTTTTAAAATATATGTGTTGTTTTCTCTCTTATTTTCTTCAAGATATGTGTTTGGTATGAGTGATGATGATTATAATCGATATTATTTTAAATCATATTCTAATCAAGTGTTAAGAGATTGTGATTTAAGTGGTTATAATTTTATTGGTGAAGATTTGGTTTGTACAAGTTTTAATAGAAGTATTTTAAAGCAAGCTAAGTTTTTTAAAGCCAATGCTAATAATGCAACTTTTATTGATGCCCATTTGGAATCAGCTAACTTGACTGGAGGATTTTTTAGAAGGGCATATTTTACAGGCGCTTATTTAAATAATGTTGTTGCCTACGTCCTTGTAGAAAAAAAAGGTAAAATTTTTGAATATTGTGCAAATTTTATTAAAGCAGATTTTACCGGTGCTGATTTGACTGGGGCTGTTTTTAAAAAAGCTTATTTATCTAGGGCTAATTTTGATGGTGCTATTGTTAAAGATTTAGATTTGGAAGGTGCAGTTGGGCTTACAAATGAACAAAAACAGTACATGCGTGACAATGGGGCAATAAATGTGCCTGCTGATTTGACGGAGCAAGAATTTAAAGAAGAATGGTTAGCTATTAAAAAGAAATATCACAGCACATTAAAAACAATATTTGATAATAGTCTTGGATTGTTACTTTTGCCATTAGCTAAAATTGTTAATTTTACAGTTGATTCTGGTGAACGTTTATATGACAAAATATTTATTGGATTAAGAGAATTTGGCATTAAATCTTGGCAAGAGGTTAAGAATTTAAACGAAAAGACTCAAAGAAAATTGCTCAAATATTTGATTGAAAAATATCCAGAAATAAAAGAATATCCAGAAATAGTTGAAGAACAAGTAAAAAATTAGTTTTCAACAACTTGACCTTTATTTAAAATCTTTCTAGATTACATTTTATTGTAAAAAATATGGTTTGTCTAAATAAGGGTTTTATATGAAAAATAAAGTATTGTTGTCTGTTTTGCTTGGTGCATTTTTTGTATCAAATATTTTTGCCGGTAAAGATTGTGATATAACAAAAATATCTGAGCCTGAAGAAACTTATTATAAAGAAGGTAGAGAGTGGGAATATCTTGAAAGAATTCTTATTAAAAATATTGATAGAATGGAATCCAAAACAAATGGAATTGTAAACAATACATCAACATTAATAGCTACAGTTATATTTTTTGTAGTTGGTGCAGGAGCTGCCAATGATAATGATATAAAAGGCGTTGCTGGAAAAATATTAGCTGGGTTAGCATCTGGAGGAATTTCTGCCGGCGTAGTTAAATTAGTTTCAATGTTGACACGTGATTGTTGTTGTGACAAAAAAATAAAAAAAGAAAGATTTGTAAATGTTCTTGAGAAATTTTTACAAAAATATAATCCTGATAAAGATTTAGAGCTTGACGGTGTGAATTATAAAAATATTATACCAGAAGAATTGAATGAAACTTTTGATGCATTACATAAAAAATATTCAGAATTTGGTAAAAATTATTTAACTGAAAATAGTATTGAAATTTTAGAATCTATAACAGATGAGATTCGTTACGAAATTAAAAGCAATAAATATAAAGAATTAAGTAAGCAACGCAGGGCAGCAATTAAAAATATTAGTGGTACTATTAATGCTGTAAGAATTGAACAAGCTATAAGAGAACGAAAATAAAATAATTAATTTATTAGGATTGATCATGATTTTAACAAGAAAAAATGCAAAAATTTTATTAACATCAATAGTTGTTTTGAGCTTTAATCTTTTTACAAATATAAAAGCTGAAAATCAAGAAAATCAAGTTGAAAAAGTTTATGTAGAAGAAAATCCTACATACAAAATTGCTAAAGAAATTAGAAATTTAAAAGAGCAAGATGAATATATAAAAAAATATTTGAGTATAAAAAATCCAATTATTAGATTTAATCTTGAAGCTGTCAGAAAAGCAAATATTGTAGCTAACGAAAATTATAAAGATTATGCAAAAATAAATTTTGTGCATAATGAACCTATTAAAGGTTTTGGTATTGTTATAAATCAAATATTAAAATTTACAGACACTGTTTATGTAGATAAAAATCAAGCTCCTAAGTTGTATGCTGTAGTTGAAAAAATTTGTAAAAAAGCAAATTTTAAATTGCCATATATGATGATAGCTTTCTCTGATCATGAATATAATTCTGCAAATAAGCATAACACGCTTAATGCAATGGCTATGCCATTTACTCCAGGGTTTACTGGTATAGTTTTGGGTGAAGATATAATTAATACAATGTCCGATTCTGAATTAACAGCAATTATTGCGCATGAATTGGGCCATCTGGTTAATGATAGTAATAAAATAAGTAGATTTGACAGCCTTTTAAGTGCACAAAATATTTTGGGTTCTTTTGGACTTGTTCTTTTAGAAGCCATCTTTTTGGGACAAATTAAAGATCTTTATAAACATAATAAATTTTGTAAATATTTAGTTGTTTCTGCTATAACAGCGCAGCTTACATTTTATGCTATTTTGTTAAAGGCTTTTATTGCAAGAATAAGTTCACAAAAACATGAAAAAAATGCTGATAAATTTGCACTTGAGCATACTCAAGATTTGGAAAATTTTATTTCTGCTATGACAAAATTAAAAAACATTGTAATAGATGCATATGGTTTAGATGGTAAAGATTTTAATTTTGTTGTTCAAGCTATGAATGAGCTTAAAAATAAATCAGAAAATGAATATAAAAAATTGTATCCAGAGATTTTGGCATTGCAAGATTTTATAAATTTACAAAAATCGATATTTATAGATTCTGATATTGATATACATCTTGGTTTTAATAAGCGTATTGAATTTGCAAAAAAAGAGTTTGAAAAGTTAATGAAAAATAAACAAGTTGATGTTGCAGTAGCTAAATAAAAAAAATTAACTTGCATTTGAGCCTGCTCAAGCAGGCGGCTTTGAGGTAGCCCAGTGCGTGTGCGCTGGGCTAATTTGTTTTGTATTAAAGGGCCTATATTTTTCGGCAATGCCCATTCGACTTCGCAACAAGTTGCTTCGCTCAGGGCGAACGATATACACTTAAAAAATATGTAAGTATTTTTGATGTGCTTATTTTTTTGGTGTTATATGTTTAATATATTTTTTTGGAAAAAAGAAACCCGCTTTCAAAAGTTTAAAAATAAAATAAAAAAAATTACAAAAATAGTGGGGCCGGGTTTTGTTACAGGGGCATCAGATGATGATCCATCTGGAATTGGAACATACTCTGTTGCAGGAGCAAAATATGGCTTGCAAACACTTTGGCTAGTCCCATTTTTATTTCCATTAATGTTTGTAATTCAAGAAATGTGTGCAAGAATTGGCATAGCAACGGGGCAGGGGCTTGCTGCAAACATGCAAAAGTTCTTCCCAAAATATATTTTGTATTCGATTATACTTTTTTTGTGTATAGCTAACATAATAAATATTGGTGCAGATATTTCTATAATGGCTGCCAGTATTAAAATGCTTATTGGTGGTAGTGTTAATTTGTGGGCAATTATATTAAGTATTATTATTATTTTATTACAAGTTTTTATTGCATATCATTATTATTCTAAAATTTTATTATTTTTAACTTTATTTTTATTTGCTTATGTAATAACTGCTTTTATGACAGTAAATAATTGGTTAGAAGTTATAAAATTTACTTTTATACCTCATGTAAAATTTAATAAAGATTTTATTATTATGCTTACAGCGTTTATAGGAACTACGATATCGCCATATTTATTTTTTTGGCAAACCTCGCATGAGATAGAAGAAATAGAGGATAACGGTGATCAAAATCCAGGTAGAAGTCTTAAACGGGATTTAATAAAAAAAATGCGAATAGATACATTTTGGGGTATGTTATTTTCGCAACTTATTGCATTTTTTATAGTTGTAACATGCTTTGCTACTCTTTATAAAAATGGCATTACAAATATTTTAACAGCCCAAGATGCAGCTATGGCACTAAAACCATTTGCGGGTAATTTTTCTTACTTAGTTTTTACTTTAGGAATTATTGGAGCAGGGCTTTTGGGTATTCCTGTTCTTGCAGGTTCTAGTGCATATGCTTTGTCACAAATAAGTAATAAAAAATATAGTCTTTCGTTGAAATATAACGAGGCTAAATTTTTTTATAATATAATTATCTTTTCTGTAGTTATTGGTTTATTAATTAGCTTTATTAATATTAGCCCAATCAAAGCACTTGTTTATGCTGCTGTTGTTAATGGCATTGTTGCTGTGCCTATAATTTTTTTTATAATACTTTTGGCAAATAAAACGCATGTTATGGGTGAGCATAAAAATAGTAAATTATCGAATTTTGGTGCATTTTTTACATGTATAATTATGTTTTTATGCGCAATTATAATGTTTTGGTAAAAGCTAAAAAAAAGCGGGAACAAATCCCGCCTTTACTATTTTGTAAGTTTTTAAAAATTAATTAGTTTGTTTTACAACACCCTTTGGTGCTTCAACTACTTGAGGTTTGCCATTTAAATCTATATCTATTTTAGAAAGCTTTTTTAAATACCAAGCTTTTTCCATTTCTGTTTCTTTTGATATTGCACAAATTACAACATCTCTTGGAACTAATAGATCTTTTGTAATAGCGCCATTAATGGCTGTTACTTCTACTAAAATATATTCTTTATCTTGATATCTTGGTGACATGTAATTTTCGTTTAATATTTTTATTTCTTTTATTTTTGTTAAATCTAAAACATTTATAGAATCATCACTTTCTCTTCTTACTCCACCAATTTTGCTGTGGCCAGAAAATGATATTTGTTTTGCTGGTATTACATTTTGATCATCATAAATTGTACCATTTACTAAACTTTCGCCATCTAGTACTTTTACAAATTCTGGATTTTGGGCAGCAGAGTCTTTTTTTGCACCATCTGTAAAATTTGCGCAAACTAATAGAAGTGTTATTGCCCATGCAATATTTAAAATCATACTTAGTCTTTTATTCATAAAATTCTCCTTTAAATACAAAAAGACTTAAATTGCTTTTTTTAAACGTAAAAGTATGGTAACAAATTAAAGTGGTAAATTTCTAGAATATAATTTTTTATTATAAAAATTATTAGCGAAAGCTGGCTGCGCCATACGAAGCCTTGGCGAAGTATGGTGGAGAGAGTGAGATTCGAACTCACGATTCCTGTTTCCAGGAATAACGGTTTTCAAGACCGCCGCATTCAACCACTCTGCCATCTCTCCGGTTATTTTTTTAGGTTGAGATATATTTCAAAAGTTTTTGTGAAGATAAATTTGCATCTAGGCTAATAGATAGCGTTAATTTAATTTTAAATACCAAGTCCAGGTCCGCCGTCGCTCTGGCGAGCTTCCACCGACGCTAAAGCTATGGTGGACATGATGGCGTGACAGCCTACGCAATAGTGCTAACAAAGTTTTTATAATATAAATACCGGTCCTGGCATGCCAGCCGTAGCTTTAGCGTAGGCTGGTGGAGAGAGAGGGATTCGAACCCTCGATCCCGGTTTCCCAGGATACTTACTTAGCAGGCAAGCGCTTTCGACCACTCAGCCATCTCTCCGTATAATATTTGGTGCGCCCAAGAGGAGTTGAACCTCTAACCTTCAGATCCGTAGTCTGACGCTCTATCCAATTGAGCTATGGGCGCAATATAGCAATTTCAATAATAATTGCATAATATTTATTTGCAATAATAAAATATTATAAAAAATAATATACTATCTTGCAATCGAGATTTACAAATTAATTTATATATTTAGAGGAGATTGGTTTGATTATAGATATAAGTGTTACTACAAGCTCAGGCAGGCAGGCTTTTTTGCTCGATAAATCAGGGATTTTAAAGTGTTACTTAAAAAGTGCCCCAGAGCATGGCAAAGCTAACGATGAAATTATTGAAATTTTGGTTAAAAAGCTAAAAATAGCCAAAAATTTAATAAATATAATATCTGGTAGAACAAGCAGAAAAAAGAAAGTTAAGATAGATATAGATTTAGAGTATCAAGATTTATTAAAAATAATTTTATAAATTAAACAAAATTAGGGGAATTTGATGGAGCGTTTTTTTTGGCAGGGCATAAATTTGCAGGGGCAAGATGTTTCTGGAATTATTGATGCAAAAGATTCCCAAGAGTTAAATTTTATTTTATTGCGTCATAATATTGCTCTTACAAAATTTAAAATAAAAAATAATAAAAATATTTTATTTAATAATTTTTTTAATAAAAATATAAATTTAAAAGATAAATTATTTTTTTTTGAACAGTTATATACATTAAATTCTAGTGGTGTATCACTTTTAGAATCGTTAAATGTTTTACAAGATCAAATAAAAAATAAAAAATTTAAAAAAATAATTATACAAATAATAGAAGATATAAAAAATGGTAAAAGTTTTGCTCAAGCATTAAATATGCATGATACAATATTTTTTCAGGATCAAATTAACATTATAAAATCGGGCGAAAGCTCAGGTAAATTAGATATAGTTCTTGGCAAAATATCTCAGAATTTAAATAAAAAATTTAACTTAATTAAAAAATTACAAAATGCAGCTTTATTGCCAATAATTACAGTAATATTTTCAGTGTTTTTAGTTTTGGGTATTTTTATTTTTGTTATTCCTCAATTTGAAAGTTTATTTAATTCGTTTGATAAAGAGTTGCCAGAAACTACAAAGTTTATATTCAAAATTAGCAATAATTTACGTTCAGGGAATATATTTTTAATAATAATATTTTTTTTATTATTTTTATTATTAATAAAATATTTATTTAATTTAAGTTATATAAAAAAATATAAAAACTGGTTTGTATTTAATTTTTATTTTTTAAATAAAATTTTTATTTATTATTATTTAACTAGTTTTTTTTCGGCACTTTCGATGTTTTTAGTTTCTGGAATAGATCTTAAAAAGTCTTTAGATTTGGCTTTAAATACAGTTGATAATATTTATTTAAAAGAAAAATTATTAAAATTAAGAGATTTTGTTGTTTTAGGACAACCTTTAAATATGGCTTTAAAAAATGTTAATTTAAAATTTATAGCACCAGAGATAATCTCTTTAATCGCTGTTGGAGAAAAAACAGGTAAATTAGATTTAATTCTTGAGCGTGTTGCAATATTATGCGATCAAAATCTAGAAAAAAAAATAAAATTACTAGTTAGTTTATTCCAGCCAATATTATTAATTTTGGTTGGATTTATTATTGTCATTTTGATGTTATCTATATATTTACCAATATTTAATGCTGCAAGTCTTGTATAATTAAATAATAAATTAAAAATTAAGTATAATTTTCTTGACGATAATGCGCATTTTGTTACATTAAAAACGTGATATAAGTGATATTTATTGGCCGAAGTGGCGAAATTGGTAGACGCGCGAGACTCAAAATCTCGAGGTGGCAACACCGTGTCGGTTCGAGTCCGACCTTCGGCACCAGCCGTCGCTCCTGCGGAGCTATGGCTGGCAGGCCAGGACTGGAAGTTTTAAAATTTATGTTTGATTCTAATTGCATTTTTTGCAAAATAATTCAAAAACAAATACCAAGTAATATTATAAAAGAAACAGAGCATGTTTTAGTTATAAAAGATTTGCATCCAAAAGCACCTTATCATTATTTGATAATGCCAAAAAAACATATAGAAAATGTGGGAATGTTGCAAGATGCTGATATTAATTTAATTGTCGATATGGTTTTTGTTGCAAGAGATTTATCTAAAAATATAGCTTTAGAAAATAAATTATCACAACCAATTTCTTTTAATTTAATTTCAAATAATGGAGCTGCCGCAGGTCAATCTGTATTTCATTTACACTGGCATTTTTTGGCAGGTAAAGATCTTTATAAAGATGGGTTAAAATTGTGAGACGCCGTCAGAATAAGTGGTTAAGATTTTTGCTATATTTTGTTTTACCAGCATTTTTAATTATAATTTTTTTAGTATCTTTTTTTGCTTTTAAAAAATTAGTTTTGCCATATGATTTAAAATTTAAAGACGGTTCTAGGCTTTCTACATATGCAGCTCAAATTAGAGAAGATCTTTTAAAAAGAAGAGACATTGAAGTTGTTGCTTTTAATTCTAAAGATGGATTAAAACTTTCGGGTTATTTGTTAAAAAGAAGAGGCGCTATTGGCAATATAGTTGTTGCTCATGGCTTTCAGAGCTGCAAAGAGATTGTAAGCCCAATTATCGATATTTTTCCAGATTATAATTTATTATTATTTGATTTTAGAGCTCATGGAAAGAGTGAAGGGCGCTTTAGAACCCTTGGTTGCCATGAATATAAAGATCTGTTTGCTGCAGTAGATTTTATGCGCGAAAGCACTAGGCCTAAAGGTTATTTTACTAGAGATTTGCCATTATTTGTTGTAGGTATTTCTATGGGCGGGGCTATTGCTCTTGATGCTGTAAAAAAACGTCCAGATTTGTGTGATGCATTGGTTGTTGAGTCACCATTTGCAAATCTAAGTGACGTTATAAATAGATCGTTTAAGTTAAAATCTAAATTGCCTGCCTATCCGTTTGCATATGTAATAAAAAAAATGACAAATTACGTGGCCAATTGTGATGTTAATAGTGTCTCTATAATAAAAGATCTAGATAAAGTTAAACAACCTATATTTTTTATACACACATGTAATGATGATACTGTAAGTATTAAAGATAGTATAAATATGTATTCGCATAGTACTAATAATAAATCAAAAATTTGGATTACTCGACCATGTACACATGCAAAAATATATAGAGATATTTCAGATATTTATAGAAAAAAGGTTTATAAGTTTTTAAAAACTTGTGTTGCATAGCTTAAATTAAATCTAGTCATCATTTTTTTAATATCATCAATATTGTCTTCTAGCACTCTTAAATAATATCTTAAAGAGTTACGCTGTTTTGAGGGTTCGCTTCTTTTATGATAAACATTTGCTTGCTTTAAGTATTTTTTGTAGAAAGAACGCTCTGCTTTTAATTGGGTTAGTGTATCTTCTAATTCTTTAATATTTTCTGAGTTTTTAATAAATTTTTCAAAATTAGAATAAAAATTTAGTTTTAATTCTCTTGTTTTATCTATTAAAATTAACAGATTATTATAATTATAAATAAGTTCTTCAGGATTTGTTGTTTCTGTATAGGCAATTTTAGATTTATTGTAATTACTTTGAATTTGAAAAAGATTTTGTGGACTTGTTTGATCTTTATAACTGTTGTCTTTTTTATAAACAAAATACATAACAACGCCGGAGATAATCACCGTTGATATTATATTTATTAATGTATCTTTGTTTTTAAAAAAGTTCATAAACAACCTAAGCTTTTTATTATATATTTATTTATATTCCTATTAAGATAGTACTGTATTTGAGGCCTAAAAATCAACAAAAAGCTTTTAAAAAATGTATAAAATGTTAATTTTAATTAAAAAGTGTAGTTTTTTGTTTAAAATGCGTTAAATTTTGAGGGTATAAATGGGCTTTTTAGTTGTATTTTGGGGCGTTTTTTTTGCTATATTAAGTGGTGCAATACTATCATATATTTCAATGGCAACAATGATTGGCCCATGGATAGCTCCAGCCATAGTACTTGCAAGTAGTTTAATATTAAAATTAAGACGTGTAAAATTAGAAAAAACAGAGCAAAATCAAGCCTTGTCTATAATTCAAACAATAGGATCTGTAGGTGGCATTATTGGTGTTGCAATAGGTTTTTCGTTACCTACATTATACTTTTTAGATCAAAATGCATTTAATTTATTAACTCAAAATGCAGTATCTTTTTCTATTATGATATTTGTATTGTGTCTTGCGGCAGGTGGTTTTGGTATTTGGTTAGCGCGAGTTTTTGCAGACAAATTAGTTGTAAAAGAGAATTTATCTTTTCCTGTAAGTAAATTAATTTATGAAATAATAACATCTCAAGCTCAAGATAAACAAGCTAAACAAATGCTTTTTGGCTTTTCACTTAGTTGGATTGTTTGCTTTTTAAGAGATGGTTTTTTAAAGTTTTCTGGTTTTTTGCCTAAAATATTTTATGTTTTTCCATCAATATTTAAACAAAATTTTAGTATATCTATTATGCCCATGTTATGGGCAATAGGATTTATTTCTGGAGTTGATATTGTTTTGCCATTATTATTTGGATTGGCTTCAAAATATTTGGTAATAGCACCATTAAATTATTATTTTAATAATTTAACGCAAGATGTTTTTGTAATGGCGTTTGCTTCGGGATTAGTGCTGTCTGAGCTTATTTTGAGTTTATTTAAATATCCTAAAAATATATTAAATAAAATAAAATCTTTTAAAATTAATAATATAAAAATAAATAATAATTTTAATTTCAAAAATATTATTAACAAAAATATAATTAATTTTGAGTTAATTTTTTCTTTATTATTAAGTTTTATTTTTTTAACTTATTTTAAATTTAGTTTTTTGAGTCAAATATTATTATTAATTTTTATTATTATTGCAACATATCAGGTTAGCTATTTGGGAGGCAAAATAGGTTTAATTACATTTGGTAGATTTGCGACTTTTATTATGATTCCCATGATGATTTTATTTAAACTTAATTTTATGCAAATAACGCTTCTTGTTGTATTTTTTAATATCTGTGCCGGAGTTGCGTCAGATTTATTATTCGATTATAAAGTAGGGAAACTTTGTGATATAGAATTTAAAAAAATTTATAAGGCTCAATGGATAGGCTTAATATTTACGGCATTAACTATAGGCTTTTTTATATGGTTATTGTTTAATACTTTTCAACTTGGTTCTCCAGAACTGTTTGCCCAACGAGGTAAAAGCAGGGCGCTTTTGTTGCAATCATTAAATTTTGATTGGCGTATTTTATTGTTAGGATTTATTTATGGCATACTTTTAAAAAGATTTAAAATAAGTCCTACGATGGTTTTTGGTGGTATTTTAATGCCTAATAATTTGACTATTGGCCTTTCGATTGGCGCATTAATATCTTATTTTGAAAAGAAGAGTGATACTAAATTTTCTTTATGGTCAGGTGTATTTGCTGGTGAATCTATCTGGATATTATTTGTTATTTTAATGCGCGTTTTGGTTAAATAAAAAAGATCCCGGTTTAAACCCGGGATCTTTTAATTATAAAATTTATTCGCTTTTTTTTGTAAAGCCACAGTCTTTATTTGGACAAGATAAAGTTACATTGTCGTCTTTATCTTTGCGTTTTAAAAGGTATGGGCTTTTACATTTTGGACATTTTTCTTCTTGAACATCTCCAGAGATTATAAATTTGCATTTAGGATAGTTTGAACAACCCCAAAATACACCTCTTTTGCTTGCACGTTTTACTATTTTGCCTTTACACATAGGGCAAGGCATTTTAAGACTATCTGTATGAATATATTTACATTCTGGATAGCCTGGACAAGCATAAAAAGGTCCAAAGCGGCCAATTTTTTGAACTAAGTTTTTGCCACAATTAGGACATTTAATATCAGATTTTGGCTGTTCTTGCGCTTTTACTAATTCAATATTTCCTTGTTCGTCTTTTTTAAATTGCGAAGTAAAATCGCATGTTGGAAATTTAGAACAGCCTAAAAATTCTCCAGCTTTTCCAAATCTTACAACGAGCTCACTTTTACATTTTGGGCATTTTATATTTGTTTTTATTGCTTCGCGTTTAGTATCTTTACCAGCCCAAGTTTTTAGATCTTTTTCAAAAGGTTCATAAAAGTCGTTTAAAACTTCATCTCTTTTTATTTCGCCTTCTGCGATTTTATCTAAATCTTGTTCCATTTTTGCAGTAAATGTAACATTTATAATATCAGGTAAATGTTCTACAAGCATTTTGATTACAGCTTTACCTAATTCTGTTGGTACAAACTTTTTTTGATCTTTATCTACATATTTTCTTTTTTGAATTGTCGAAATAATTGTTGCATATGTACTTGGTCGACCAATACCTTGTTTTTCCATTTCTTTTACCAAAGAGCTCTCATTATATCTTGGAGCCGGTTTGGTAAAATGTTGTTTGCCTTCTATGTTTTTTAAATTTAATAAATCTTTTTCTTTAATATCTTTAGGTATAATTAATTCTTGCTCATCAGATTTACTTGGATAAATACGTAAAAAACCATCAAATATTAATGTTGAGCCTATGGCTTTAAATGTGAAATTGCCACCAGAAATTAATACTTGTCGCTGAAAATATTGTGCAGGGTTCATTTGGCATGCAATCGATCTTTGCCATATAAGAGTATATAATTTTGCATGATCTTTTGGTAAATACTTAGCAGCTATTTCTGGTGTTACATTAAAATTAATTGGGCGTATGGCTTCGTGAGCATCTTGTGCACCTTTTTTTGAATACACATTTGCAGCTTTTGGTAAGTAATCAGCACCAAAATTTTTAGATATATAATTTCGAGAAGCATCTAGTGCTGTATCAGATAAACGAAGCGAGTCTGTACGCATATATGTAATTAAAGCTTCTGGTTTGTCTTTGTCTGCTAATGGCACACCTTCATATAATTTTTGAGCAACAAACATTGTTTTATCTACAGAGAAGCCTAATTTATTGTATGCATCTTGTTGTAATGTACTTGTCATAAATGGAGCTAATGGATTTCTGGATTTTTTAGAATCCGTAATTTTTTCTATAGAATAATTTTCTTTTTTTATAGCAGCCAGTATTTTGTCTGCTTCTTCTTTATTTGTTATTTTAAATTCTTTTTTGTTAATTTTAAATAATTCAGCATCTATAAAGCTTTTATCTATATTAAATTTGCCTAAAATAGACCAAAATTCTTCGGGTTTAAAATTTAAAATTTCTTCTTCTCTATTGCAAATTAATAATAAAGCTACAGATTGTACTCTACCGGCAGAAAGTCCTTTTGATATTTTTTTCCATAATATTGGCGAAACCTGATAACCTACCCATCTATCTAATATTCTTCTTGCCTGCTGAGCTCTGACCATTTTCATATTGATAGTAGATTTATCGTTTATTGCATCAAGAATAGCTTGTTTTGTGATTTCGTTAAAAGTTATACGATATATTTTGCTTTTGTCTTTAAACGTTTTTGCAATTTCTTGACCAATATGCCACGAAATTATTTCTCCCTCTCTATCAGGGTCAGATGCTAGATATATTTCGCCAGACTTGCTTGCTTGTTTGCATATATCTGCAATAGTTTTATCTTTGTCCTTCATTGGGACATATTCTAAATCAATAGCTTTTGTTTTTTCATCTCTAATAATACCAAGTTTTTTGGGAGGCAAATCTTTGATATGTCCAAAGGTAGACATAATTTTAAAATCTGGACCTAAAAATTTAGAAATGGTCTTTATTTTTGCAGGAGACTCTACTATTAATAATTTTGCATCTTGTATCATATTCTTTTTTGTACTTTTCTTTTTTTTATCCATAATATCTCCCTAAACACCCAAAAAGATTTTTACTGGTAAATATTTTATTTGTCAAATTAGCTTAAATTGTAAAAATAAAAAATTTCTACATATTTTCATACTTTATTTTATTAATATAAATTTCTATATGTCAAGATATTTTAAATATTGCTTGATTATTGAGCTAAATAAAAAAGTAATATTTCTTACAAGGTGCGAAGAAAATTAAATAAACTTTACAGTTATAATAAAAAAATATAGTTTTTATATAATTTAAAAAATTTAATTAAAGGGCTATTATGTTTGAAGTAATATTATCTAAATGGGCTGAATCATTATCTTTTTTTAAAAAAGACAGTTTAAAGTCATTTTTTCTTGCAAGTTTAAATAATGCTTTTAGGTCTATAATTTTATTATTTAAAAATTTTTGGTTATTGGGTTTGTTGTTGGTTGTCTTTGGCGTTGCCTTATATTTTTTAACAATTATTTCTAGATTTATACAAAATTTTACTATAAGTATAATTTTTAATTTTATATTTAGCTTGCCATTATATATTGGGCTATTTTTACTAATATTTACATTCTTATTGCTTCCTTTTTTATTAGTAAGAGCTTCTAGTGAAAATAAAAACTTTGCATATTTAAAAAGAATGTTTGGTAAAAATTGGGGAATTTTAATTTTAATATTTTTTATGTTTATTTTGCCTATGATTATATTAGGGCCGAGTTATTATGTAAATATAGGTTTATTTGCCAAATTTTTATTATCAATTTGGTCAACAGTTTTTTTATTTACTGTATTTTTTTATTTAGATGAAAAAACAATATTTGCATCTATATTTAAATCTTTTATAAGGGGACTAAAAGTATTTATTTATTTTTTACCAGTAATATTATTTTTGAGTTTAATATTTTGGATTTTGACTATTATATCTGACGTATTTAGATTTAATGAATATTTAATTTTTGCTTATTCTCCCATATTATATATTGTTTTTTTTGTTATGTCTTTATTTTTGGGAATTGTTTTTTATTGCTTAAATTTATCTTTTATTGCAAATTACTACTCCATATTACGACATAAATATTATAAATTTTTTTATGAGTAAACATTAATGATACTATTAGAAAGCTGGAAAGATACTGTTAATGTCTTTAATAAAGATAGTATTAGTTATTTTTTTAGTAAGTTTATATTAAATTATTTTGGATCTGCAAAAAATTTTACCAAATATTTTGGTTGGCTATTTTTTTTAGATACAATTATTTTTTTGGTTGCATCTGTTCATTGTAAGGCATTTATAGATTTATATTCAGGTGCGGCTCAAAATTATTCATTATGTTCTGTAGCTTTTAAAATGGGATTAAGCTTTTTTTGGTATTTAATAAATGGTTTTTATTTTTTGTGCGTTCGTATTGGAAATAAAAATATAAATTGGCATTCATTTAAAATTTATTTTAAAAGATATATTCAAATAACTGTATTATTAATTTTGCTTGTTCATTTATCCCATTATTTTTTAATACTATTAGGTATTACAGTTTTTCCAAAAGTGCATTGGCTTTTAAAATTAATGATAAAATTTTTGGAAATAGTTACTGTTTTTTATTGGTTAGATTCAGATTATAAATTAAAGAATATTTTTTTATCTATAGAAAAATCTATTAATTTTCTTTTATATAATTTGCCTTTTTTTGTTTTGCTTATATTTATAGGTCTTTCGTTTAATTATTTAATTAAATTTTTATTTTTATTCTTCGCGCCAAATATGGAACAAAGTGTAACTTTGGGTACATTAGCTCAAATTAAAAGATTACTTTTAACTTTTAATGAATTTGATCTTGTTTTTTATTTAAAAATATTAGCTATAAAATATTTAAAATTCTTTGCTAATTATATAGTTCTTACAATAATTTATTCATATTATTTTTTTAGAAAAAATAAAAATTATACAGAAAGTTTTTTGGATAAATAATTTTATCTAAATAATAAAAATAATCCTGAAGCAACTACTAAAATTATTAATATTAAAGCATAAAATACAGTTTTAATTGTCGAAAAAAATATTTTAAATGCAGGTATTATTATAAACTTTAAAAAAAAAAGAGAGCCTAAAAATAATATTATATAAATAAAGCTAAACAAAGTTTTCTCCATAAAAAAATATATTTATGCTAAAATCTTATAATATTTTTAAAAGGGGATACAAATGTTTAATTTAAAGTTTATAAAAATATTTGGTTTATTGTTGTTTTTAAATTTATTTAATAATATTTTTGCTCAAGAAAATAATAATTTATTTAATAATAATTTATATTTGGGTGACCAATATTATAAAGATGGTGATTTGGGAAAAGCGATGCTTTTCTGGAAACGGGCAGAGCTTAATTCTGGATTTTTTAATAAAATAAAAGTTCTTGAAAGAATAAGTTTATTAAAAGAGATTACTGGTCAGGCTAAAATATATAATTATAAAATTTTTAAAAATATTAAATTTATTAAAGACTATTTAATTTCTGTTATACGTACTTTGCCATATATAGTAATTAAATTTTTATTTTTATTATTTTGGATATTAATATTTTTAAATATTCGTAAATTAATACGACGCAAACAAAAATTATTGATAATATTCTTATTTAAAAATACGTTACTTTTTGGTGCTATTTTTGTATTAAGACATAATTTAGATTTTAAAAATTATGGTGTTATTTTACAAAATAACGTTAATATTTATTCAAATATGGATCCAAATTCTAAAATTGATGCAATATTGCCTTCGGCTACAGTTGTTAAAATTATCAATCAATTTGATGGTTTTTATCAAATAAAAAATAAAGGCACCATTGGTTTTGTAGACCAAAAGTGCCTTGAAAAAATTTGTAATTAAGTTTTTTATTAAAATTATTTACAAATAGAATATAATTATGCTAGTATTTAATTGTATATAATAAAAAAAGTGAGATTTTTGATATAAATTAATCGGTTTAAGTTAAGGGGGAATTATGGAAATGCGTAAAAAAGCTGGGATTAAGGCCTTATTGGTTTTAATTCTAATGGCTGGTACGTTATTACTTACTGGCTGTTCTAAGCAAGAAAAAACTTTAGGTGGTGCCTTAATTGGTGCCGGTGCTGGTGCTGGTATTGGTGCTGCTGCTGGTGGTGGTCCAGGTGCTGCTGTTGGTGGTGTAATCGGTGCTGTTACCGGTGGTGTTATTGGGCATAGTATGGGTGATGACAAAAAATAGTCTCACAAATTGCTCGATGAAAAAGGGGGGTCGTGAACAACGGCCCTTTTTCTATTTCTAAAAATTTAATAAACTAGTGTATGAGTTGTTTTGTTTAATAAATGGATCCTGAAATAAATTCAGGATGACAAACAAAAAATATAAGCTTTATGAAAAGTAATTGAGCCTACGTTTATGTAGGCGTTATTGAGGTAAAGGAAGGCTATCGCCTTCCGAATTACAAGGTAAAAAATAGTGAAAAATATATTAGAAATAAAAGATTTAGTAGTTTTGGTAGATAATAAAAAAATACTTAATGGTATTAATTTAAATATAGCCCAAGGGCAAATTCATGCCATTATGGGGCCAAATGGTTCAGGTAAAAGCAGTTTGGCTTATACTCTTATGGGCAGACAGGGATATAAAATAGAATCTGGTGAAATTTATTTTGATGGTTTAAATATAAATAATACTTCTGTAGATATAAGAGCTAAATTGGGCTTATTTTTAAGTTTTCAGGCTCCGTATGAAATAGAAGGCTTGAGCATAAAAACTTTTTTGCGAGAAAGTTATAATGCTTTGTATAATAAAACAGATAAAGCTTTATCGTTTGATAAATTTAATAATTATTTAGATGAAAAAATAAATTTATTAAATATTAATCCAGAATTTTTAGATAGAAGTTTAAATATTGGTTTTTCAGGTGGTGAAAAAAAGAAATTAGAAATATTGCAACTTGCAGTTTTGCAGCCTAAATTTGTGATTCTTGATGAATTAGACTCTGGGTTAGATGTTGATGCATTAAAAATAGTTTGTGCTGGTATTAATAAAATTAAAAATAATAATAAAAATTTAACTATTCTTGTTATTACACACTATTATAATATTTTAAAATTTTTAGAACCTGATTTTGTTCATATATTAAAAAATGGGAAAATAATTAAAACTGGTGATAAAAATTTAGCTCTCGAAATAGAAAAAGAGGGCTATTAATGTTTAAAAGTAATCGCAATTGTGATTCTTGTGTAAAATCTTGTGATAATAATAAAAATAAAAAATTATATAAACAAGAGTATGGCTTAAGCGAAGATATTATAAAAAAAATATCAAAAATAAAAAATGAACCAGAGTTTATGCTTGAATATAGGCTTAAGGCTTTTGAGTTTTTTAAAAATAAAAAAATGCAAAGTTGGGGACCAGATTTAAATAATTTAAATTTTGATGAGCTTTGTTTTTATTTAAATCCAGAATCACAAGATAGTAATTCTTGGGAAAATGTTGCGCCATATATAAAAAAAAGTTTTAGCGAGCTTGGTGTTATAAAAAGTGAAAAAGAAAATCTAGCAGGCTTAGGCGCTCAATATGAATCTGAAATCATTTATCATAATCTTAAAAAAGAATGGCAAGATTTGGGTGTGATTTTTTTAAGTACAGATATGGCCTTACAAAAACATCCAGAGTTATTTAAAAAATATTTTGGAAAAGTGATAGATTATAATGATAATAAATTTAGTGCTTTAAATAGCGCTGTGTGGAGTGGTGGTAGTTTTATTTATGTTCCGGAAAATGTAAAAATAAATATTCCATTACAAGCTTATTATAGAATTAATGAACAAAATTTGGGGCAATTTGAGCGTACATTAATTATTGCTGATAAAAATTCTAGTGTAAGTTATGTAGAAGGTTGTACTGCAAAAAATTATTCAAGTAATAGTTTGCATAGTGCAGTTGTTGAAATTATTGCGCATGAGAATGCAACGGTAAAATATTACACTGTGCAAAATTGGTCTAATAATGTTTATAATTTAGTAACAAAAAGAGCTATCGCTTATAAAAATGCCAACATAGAATGGGTAGATGCTAATATTGGCAGTTTAATAACTATGAAGTATCCAAGTGTTATATTAGCAGGTGAAGGTGCTAAAACGTCTATATTATCTTTGGCAGTTGCAGGGTTTAAGGGGCAAGTTCAAGATTCTGGAGCAAAAGCAATTCACTTAAAACCAAATACTAGTTCTAAAATTATTTCTAAATCTATTAGCAGTAATGCTGGAGTTGCTAATTTTAGAGGTAAAATAAAAGTTGTAAAAAATGCAGTGAATTGTAAATCTTTTATGGAATGCGATTCTTTAATAATAGATAGTATTTCAAGTGCAAATGCTTATCCTGTGTTAGATATTCAAGAACATAATGTTGAAACTGGTCATGAAGCAAGCATTAGCAAAATTGCTGATGAAAAATTATTTTATTTAATGAGTAGGGGAATAAAAGAACAAGATGCAAAAGCTTTATTAATAAACGGTTTTATAGATGATTTTGTAAAAAATTTACCCGAAGAATATGCAATTGAAATAAGTCGACTTGTGAATATGCAGTTAAATGGGGCTGGTTGTGAATAATTTAAAAAATAATGTAAATATTTTAATAAATAAAGATATAGAATTAAAAAATTTAAATTTAAAAGATAATTTAAATATAAATTTAGAAATAGAAAAAAATTCACAAGTTAACATTGTAGATAATATTTTAGAGTTAAATATATTTTCAAATAATTTAAATATAATTTTAAATGAAAATAGTAAAATTAATTATATTTTAAAGACAGATTGCTTGCATGGTTGTGCATATTTTTGTAAAAGTTGTCTTAAAAATAAAGAAAATATAATAATAAATAAAAAATTAAATATAAAATTAATGGGTCAAAATTCTAGAGCAAGTATTAAAATTGCATTTAATGGTGCAGGTAAAAATGTTTTAAATCTTGAAACTATTCAGGAGCATTTGGCTGCTAGTACAAAAAGTAATTTAAATGTTAAAATATGTTTATCGCAATTTGCAGGTTTAATTAGTAATAATATTATTAAAGTTGCTAAAAATTTAAAACAGATAGAAAGCTTTCAGTCTACAAAAGCTTTAATGTTTGGTTGCTCTTCTAGTGCAATATGTACGCCTGTTCTAGAAATAGAATCACAAGATGTTATTTGTAAACATGGTGCTGCTATTAGTAAAATTAATCCAGAACAAATATTTTATCTTGAAAGTAGGGGTTTAGATTATTGCAAAGCCAAAGATTTATTGATAAATGCTTTTCTTGAATAATTTAAATAAAATTAATGTAAATCACGATTTTTTTGTTTATATATTTAATTTATATTAGTAAATTTATATGTATGCTATTATATGAATAAATGGTGTATTATATATTTTTATTTGGGGTGGTTTATTATGAAAAAATTTTTTATTTATGTAGTTTTATTTTATGTAGTTTTAAATTCTTTATTAAAAGCAGAAAATATATTAAAAGATATTGTTTTTAATGATAAAATAACATCTCTAGAGCAAATGAAATTTGCATCAAATCCTGATTTTATAAAATTATTTAATAATTCTTTTAACAAATTTGAAAAAATATTGGTTGATGAGCTTAATAACTGGAGTAATAGTATAAAAGAAACAGATAAAAATACTTACGATAATATTGCTTTATTGCTTAAAGATTATAATGCAAAGGATTATAAGCCTTTATTTTATACTAAGAAAAAAGATGAGACATCATTTTGTTATGCAAAACGTATAATTGTACCAAATTCTGTTTTTTTACGTTCTTCTGGGGATATTCATAGTAGTATTTATCATTTGATTGATAATTTGAGATATTTGTTTAAAAAAAAAATTATAAATAAAAAATTAAAAATAACTAAAAATAACGTTTTGGCTTTTACGGGCGATTTTCTGGATAGAGGAAGTGCTGATGTAGAGGTTTTATATTTATTAATGTGTTTATTTATTAATAATCCAGATAAAGTTATTTTAATACGTGGGAATCATGAGTCTTTTGATATGACGGGGGTTAATGGTTTTTTAGATAATTTAAATAAAACAAATAATATTAATCAAGAGGGTAAAAAACTAGTTAATTATGTAAAAATAGTTAATTGTCTAAAATTATTGCCAGTTACAGCCTTTATAATTTCGCAGAATAAAGATAATACTGTAGATAAAATTGTGCAATTGGTTCATGGATGTCCTGATACACAAATTAATTATAACGATTTTCTATCTAATTTAGATATAAAAAAATCAAACTATTTTTCTTTATATAATCGATTAAAAAGAGATTATTCAAATGTGTTTTTGTGGGCAGATATTATTGATGAAAAATTTGATATAGATGAAAAGCATGAAACATCATGTAGTGCCAATGCTGTTTATAAATATTGTATAAAAAATAATATAAATTTAGTGATTTCGGGACATACGCATGTTCATTCAGAATATAATAAACTGGGTATATATCGTATTGAATTTCCTAATAATTCTCAAATTATAAGACATATACAAAATTTTGGACTAGATGCTCAAGATGGTGATTATAGTGGTTATTTTGATTATAAAAATAAAAATATTTGTAATAAATTATTTTATCAACCATCATTGGTACCTACAAAATTTAGTAAATTAAAGCAATTAGATTTTAGTTATAAAGATGAACTTTCAGAAAAGAAATCAACTGATTCTTTAGAGCCATCTTCAACAGAGGATATGGATTCTGAATTAAATGGTGAAGAGTCAGATTTAAAAACTTCAAGTACTTTTGAAGATTAAAATAATTTAAATATAAAAATTAAAAACGGCGTATAAATTTGTACGCCGTTTTTAATTAAATAATAAAATATTTTATTATTTATTAAATATCTAGATTTTTAACAAAATGTGCATGCTTTTCGATATACATTCTTCTGTCTACAACTTCATCACCCATTAAAGATGTAAACCACTGATCAGCTTTTATGGCATCTTCTATTGTAACTTGTAAAAACTTTCTACGCTCAGGGTCCATAGTTGTTTCCCAAAGTTGTTCAGGGTTCATTTCTCCAAGACCTTTGTATCGTTGAATTGTCATAATTGATTTACCTGAAGATATTATTAAATCTATTAAATTTAATGCACCTGTCTTTTCTGTTTCTTCGTCTTTGCCTTTTAATTTAAATACAAAAACTTTTTGTTCAAGAGATTCTATTGGTTTAAATAAATTTAAAAGTTTTATTGTTTCTTCAGATTCAAAAAAACTTGCTGGAACTTGCCAAATCTTTTTGTTTTCTTGAAATGTTATAAATATTTTTTTCTGAATAACTTCTTCGCCTGCCATTGCTGCATCTATATTGCTTTCTTGCTCTGTATAAATTTTATAATTTGTAAAATATTTACTTAGTTTTTCTATTAATTCTTGAGTTTCTATTTTTTGTGATAAATCATTTAAGTTTAAAAATTTAACTAAATCATGAGTATTTTTTGGTGATAACTCTATATTGTTACTTGCTTTATTAAGCTCTGTATTATACTCAAGTATAGAATTAAACAATTTTTCTATATTATTTTGATCTAATATTTTGTTTTCTATTTTTAATTCAACTGTTTCTTGTGCCCAGCTAAATAAAAATTTTTCAAGTTCTGAATCTGTTTGTAAATATTGTTCTCGTTTGCCGAGTTTTACTTTGTATAATGGTGGTTGTGCAACATATAAATATCCGGCTTCTATTAATGGTTTCATGTGTCTAAAAAAGAATGTTAAAAGTAATATTCTTATATGAGCACCATCAACGTCTGCGTCTGTCATTATTACAATTTTATGATATCTTGCCTTTGTTGCGTCAAATGATTCGTTGCCTATTCCGGCACCTATTGCTGTTATTAAATCTTTTATTTCATTATTAGCAAGCATTTTATCGAGTCTGGCTTTTTCTACGTTTATTATTTTACCTCTTAATGGCAAAACTGCTTGAGTAAATCTATCACGACCTTGTTTTGCTGAACCGCCTGCAGAGTCTCCCTCTACTATGTATAATTCTGTTTTAGATGGGTCTGCATCAGAACAGTCGGCTAATTTTCCTGGTAAAACCGCACTTTCTAAAACATTTTTTCTTCTAGTTAATTCGCGAGCTCTTTTTGCTGCACTTCTTGCTTGTTGTGCAAGTAAGGATTTTTGAGCTACTTTTCTTGCAATGTTTGGATTTTCTTCAAAATAAGTATCAAAAAAAGAATAAAGCCAAGAATCTACAACACCTTTAATTTCGCTGTTTCCTAATTTAGTTTTGGTTTGACCTTCAAATTGTGGTTCTGGAATTTTAACGCTTAAAACGCCTACAAAACCTTCTCTAACATCATCACTAGAAAGTGGACCATCTTTTAATAAATCATGTTTTTGAGCAAATCGATTTATACTTTTGGTTAATGCTGATCTAAAACCAGCTTCGTGTGTACCGCCTTCTATGGTTCGTATATTGTTTACAAAACTATAAGTTTGTTCTGCATAACCATCATTATATTGGCATGCAAAATCAACAACATAAACATCATCTTCTTTGTGAAATTCTATAACATCATCAAAGATTGGGTTCTTTTTTGCATTTATATGTTTTACAAATGAAGCTATACCACCTTCGTAATAAAAAGAATTTTCTTCGTTTATTCTTTCATCTTTAATATCTATTTTTAATTTTTTATTTAAAAATGCTAATTCTCTTAGCCTAGAAGAAAGTGTTTCAAAATTTAAATTTGTGTCTTCAAAAATAGAAGCATCTGGGTGAAAGCGTACATATGTACCTTGTTTATCTGTTTTGCCTATCTCTTTTAATGGTTCTACAGGATGTCCACCATGTTCGTAAAATTGTTGGTATTCTTTGCCATTTGTCCAAATTATAACTTCTAATTTGCTAGACAATGCATTAACAACAGAAACACCAACCCCATGTAAACCGCCTGAATATTTATAAGAATCTTTGTCAAATTTACCACCGGCATGTAATTTTGTTAAAACTACTTGCGCTGCAGAAACTTTTTCGGTTGGATGTATGCCTACGGGTATACCACGACCATTATCTTCAACAGAACAAGATCCATCTGTGTGAATTTTAACTTTTATATGATTACAGTACCCGCCAAGAGCTTCGTCTACAGAGTTGTCTACAACTTCATACACAAGATGGTGTAGCCCGGTAGTACTTGTAGAGCCAATGTACATAGCAGGTCTTTTTCGAACAGCATCTAATCCTTCAAGAACTTTTATAGAGCTGGCACTATATTTATTATCATTTATTATTTTTTCGTCTTTCATATTTTTATTTTCCCCAATTAATTATTTATTAGTTTTATAAAATAAAATTTTGCTTATAAAGTATACTAAAAATTAAATATTTTATCGAATTTAAAATACAACAAAACAATATAATAAAAACTAAAAAAAAATAGTACAAAATACTTTTTTTGTGTTTTTTATTAAGATTTATGATAGATTTTGTTTTATGAAAAAAAATATAAATATGTTTTTTATGCAAGAGGCTTTGGGCCAGGCAAAAAAAGCGCTTAAAAAAAAAGAAGTACCTGTTGGTGCAATAGTTGTTGGACCTGATAATAAAATATTATCTAGAGCTTATAACAAAATAGAAAAAAATGGATGCCAAACAGGGCATGCAGAAATTTTGGCTATACAAAAGGCTTGTAAAAAGCTAAAAACTTGGCGACTTGATGATTGTTCTATTTATATTACATTAGAGCCATGTATAATGTGCTTTGGTCTTATACAGCTAAGTAGAATTAAAAATTTATATTTTGGGGCAAAATCTCAAGAATTTGGTTCTGGAATAAGTGATTTAAAGCAACATAAGCTATACAAAAAAGATCTAAATATAGTAGCAGGGTTGAAAGAGATTGAAAGTGTTGATATTCTTAAAAAGTTTTTTACGGAGTTGAGAAAGTTAAAAAAAGAGAAAGGCTTACTATGCAAGAAAGAGCTGCGGCATTAGAAAAGATAAAACATAAATTACTAGAGAGAAGAGCAGAAATGATGCAAGATTTAGACGCTTTAACAAGCCAAAAAGCATCAGATGGACAAGTTCAAGATAGCGGAGATGAAGCCTTATCTTTAACTATGGAAAATCTTCAAACTTCACTAGAAAAAACAGATATTGATGAATTAAGGTTAATAGATAATGCTTTAATGCGATTAGAAAAGAATGAGTATGGTGTTTGTATGGATTGTGGCGAACCTATAGCTTCTAAGCGATTAGAGACATTTCCATATGCTGCTAGATGTATTGCTTGCCAAGAGGCATTGGAAGGATAGCTTTTTGCCGGTGTAGCTCAGTGGTAGAGCAATTGATTCGTAATCAGTAGGCCGTCGGTTCAAATCCGACCACCGGCTCCATTTTTATAAAAATTTGTTTTGACAAATTTTGTAGCTTTTGTAAGATAAAAACAATAAATTTGTTTCGTTATAGTTTAAATTTAGTTATGTTTGGATTTGAGAAATTATGAAAAAAACAGCATCGGTTAATAATTATCATGGAGTTGGTCGTCGTAAATCTTCTGTTGCTCGTGTTTGGTTAAAGCATGGCAAAGGCGAGATAGTAGTTAATGGCAAAAGTTATGATGCTTATTTTGATACTCAAGTAACCAAAGATAAAATTGTTTTACCTAGTAAGGTTATAGGTAAAGCTTCAGCTTTCAATATAGATGTTAATGTTATTGGTGGTGGCAAAAAAGGCCAAGCTGATGCAATTAAATTAGCAATAAGCAGAGCTTTATTATCTCTTGATCCTGAATTAAGGCCAGTTTTAAGAGAACACAATCTTTTAACTGTAGATTCTAGACTTAAAGAACGTAAAAAATACGGTCAAAAAGCTGCTAGAAGAAAATTCCAATTCGTAAAGCGTTAATTTGCTGCTTGTCGAATAAAATTCTATTTTATAAATTTTTATTTATTACCCGGGAGAGTCTATGTGCGGGATAGTTGGCTATGTGGGTAGGTCTTATTCTAAAAATTTAGTTTTAGATGGTATGCAAAAACTCGAATACAGGGGCTATGACTCTGCAGGAATAGTTTTTGTAGAGGAAAAAACATCTCGATTAAGTTATTTAAAAAAGATAGGAAAGGTAGCTGATTTAGCTAAGGGCTTAGACGGATTGTCTGGAGATGGGTTTGTTTGTATGGGGCATACCCGTTGGGCAACTCATGGAATAGTAGACGAAGCCAATGCTCATCCTCATTTTAACTGTAAGGGTGATATTGCGCTTATTCATAATGGAATTATAGAGGGGTATGAAGTTGTGCGTAAAGAGTTGGCACTCAAAGGGCATAAATTTTTATCTCAAACAGATTCTGAGGTTTTGGTTCATTATTTTAGTTCAGTTTTTGAACTTTATAAATCTGTAAAACCATCTATTTTAGATTTAGTTAAAAAGTTCAAAGGTGCCTATTCTCTTGCCATTTTAATGCAGGATATTCCGGACCAATTAATTGTAGTTAGACATAATTCACCGTTAGTTTTAGGTAAACAAGAAAAAGGCTTTTTTGTTGCATCGGATATAGTTGCTTTTGCTGGCAAAGTTGAAGAGTTTGCATTTATGCCAGAAGATAGTATTGCAATAATAAATAAAAAAAGCATAGAGTTATTTAATTTTTCGGGTGAAGTTTTATTGCCTGCATGGCAAAAATCAAGTTTTGTATTTGATATTGTTAATAAAGATGGCTTTGAGCATTTTATGCTTAAAGAAATTTATGAACAAAAAAAAGTTATAGAAAGAATTGTTAATTTTTATCGATTAGTTGGCACAGATTCTAAGCTTTCTGCGCATAACGATTTGGGTAATTATTTTGATTATCAACTTGATATTGAATATCAGGATAGAATTTGGCAACAATTAGGTATAACTATTGACCAAGTAAAAAATTTGAAAAATATTAATTTAGTTGCAGCTGGAACATCGTGGCATGCATGTAAAATTGCACAATTTTTTTTCGAATATATCTGTAAAATTCAAACAAATGTTTATTTGTCTTCAGAGTTTTGTTATATGCCATTTTTTGAACAAAAAGATTCTATATATATTTTTGTTTCACAATCTGGAGAAACAGCAGATACTTTACAAGCTTTAAGACGTGTAAATTCATATAATATTCCAACAATAGTAATTACAAATGTTGCTTCAAGTACGATGGTGCAAGAAGCGGGTGGTTTTTTGCCTATGCAAGCAGGAGTTGAAGTTTCGGTTGCATCAACAAAAGCTTTTTCAGCGCAGCAAGTTATTTTATTTATATTAGCAAATAGAATTGCTTTAGAACAAAACAAAATTACCCCAGAGCTTATGAAGCATGCTGAAGAAGATCTTTTTATTGCAGCCCAAGTATTAGAGCTTTCTATCGAAAATTATAAATGGGAAATATCACAAAAATTAGCTGAACAATATTCTGTTTATAAAAAATTTATATTTTTGGGTAGGCATATAAGTTACCCATTTGCAATGGAAGCTGCATTAAAATTAAAAGAAATTTCTTATATTTTTGCACAAAGTTATCCTGCAGGAGAATTAAAACATGGGCCAATTGCTTTAGTTGATAATAATACTCCTGTTGTAATTTTCTCATCTTTAGACGATATAATATACAAAAAAATAGTTTCTAATGCTCAAGAAATTAAAGCACGTCATGGTCATCTTGTAATATTTGCCTTTGAGGGGCAAACTGAACTTGCAGATTTGGCAGAACAAGCATTTATTGTGCCTAGAGTTAATCCATTTTTGGGTCCGTTAGCCATGTCAGGTTTAATGCAGTTTTTTGTTTATGAAATTACAAAAAAGCTTGGTAATCCTATAGATAAGCCTAGAAATTTAGCTAAAGCTGTTACTGTAGAATAAGTTTATTATTTAAAATAATTTTATTTTTGTAAGGGAGAGAGTATGAAGAATTTAGTTAAATATTTAATATTTAATTTATTTATCTTTTTAAATTGTCATTCGCAAATATTAATTATAAATAAGCCTGTAGCAACTTTACAAGATACCCCAGTAATAGAATCAAAAGAAATTAAATACCCTATATTTTTTAAAGACTCTCAAAATCTTGAATCACTAGCTCTTTTTGGTGATCTTTTATTTTATAATGAAGCAGAAAATATTAAAAATAATAAAGCAAAAATTACTTTAGAAAATGGCGTGATCTGGATTTACGTAAAAGTGCTGGATATGTTTAATCAAGATCATGAAAGCATATCTTGTTGGGTCAAAGAAGAAGATACTAAAGTTTTAGATAATTTTGTTATTCCAGAGACTATATCTGTTATTAAAAATAATTGGGTTAATAATCTTTCTATCGGCACAAAGTTATTAAATTTAGTAAGTGATCAATATAATTATAATATTTTTGATATCAAAACAGCTTTTAATCCTGAAAATTTAAACGAAAATTTATTACGTGAAAATATATTAAAAACAGCACAAAATTTTTTAGGCATGCCGTATTCTTGGGGTGGCAAAAGTGCCTGGGACAATAAAGGCCTAAATGATGTTGCTGAAATACAGACAAGTGTAGATTGTTCTGGTTTTATAAATTTAATATACAGGGTAAATGGGTTAGAAATTCCAAGAAATTCTGGTGCGCAATATAAATATTGTAACCAAATAGAGAAGGGTTCAGATTTATTGTCTGGTGATTTAATCTTTTTAACAAACCCTAAGTCAGGCAATATTAATCACGTTATTTTATATTTGGGTAATAATTTAATACAAGAAAGTATTGGGTCAGAAATACCAGAAGAGAATCGTATTACAGAATTTAATAAACGTTTTGGCAAAGATATAAAAGAAACAAATTCTGGTGATTTTTCTAATACAACAGAAGGTCAAAAGATTTTCTTTGGTTCTCTTTTAAATTCACAAGAAAAATTAGAAGAGATGCGTAAATATTTTTTTTTCACAAGAAATTTAATTAAAATTACTGACTTTGAGAGCATTTCTAAAGAACTAGAAGCTTTTATTACGGGTAAATCGTTTAAGCCTGATTTCCCAATAAAAATAGAAGATTTAGCTGTTGTTTATGTTTTACACTGGGGTTTTGATAATAAAATTCACGCAGGTATTATTATTGTAAATAAAAATATTGCTCAAGAAGTATGTGATATATTTCAAGAACTTTTTGATGCTCACTTTCGTATAGAAAAAATAAATTTAATAGATAATTATAATGCTGATGACGATCTTTCTATGGCAGATAATAACAGTAGTGCATTATGTTGCCGTGAAATTACAGGAAAGCCGGGTACATATTCAAAGCACACTTTTGGTTTAGCAATAGATATAAACCCTGTGCAAAATCCATATGTTAAAGGTTATTTAGTATTACCAGAAAATAGCAAAAATAATTTAAATAACATTAATTATACAGATAGAGAAAAAGTAAAAAATTTAATGGGCGTAATAACCCAAGATTCTGTTTGTTATAAAATATTTGCAAAATATGGTTGGACTTGGGGTGGTAATTGGGAAAAAACTTATTTTGACGGTAAAGAAAATAAGCCATATTTTGATTACCAACATTTTGAAAAATAATTATTCAGGAAATAATTTTATTAATTCATAAATATTTTTAAAACTTATAGTGTTACTTGAACTTTTAAGTTTTTGGCTTTTAGAAATAAATATTTTATTTATACCAAATTTTTCTGCTTCGCCAATTTGTAGTTCTATTTGGTTAACAGGTTTTATTTGTCCTGTAAGACTTATCTCGGCAATAGAAATAGATTTTTCTGGTAATGGTTTTTGAAAGTAGCTAGATAAAAGCGAAAGAGCTATACCCAAATCGCAGCTTGTGGTTTTAATTTTAAAGCCGCCACTTACTTTAAAAAATATATCTTGTGAGCTAAATTTTATATGTAAATACTTTTCCAAAATTGCAGCAATTAAAATAATTCGTTTAGGATCGATACCAGTAATAATTCGTTGAGGCATACCAAATTTGGATGTAACACAAAGTGATTGTAATTCAAGTAATAATGGCCTTGAGCCTTCTATCGAACTTATTAAAGCTGAACCTGGGTTTTCTGAAGCTTCATGTAAAATTAATCTATTTATATCAGGCACTTCTTGCATGCCATCTGTTCCCATTTCAAAAAAACCAGTTTCTTGAATTGTACCAAATCTATTTTTAACAGATCGTAAAATTCTTGTTTGCCATTTATCTTCGCCTTGTAAGTAAAAAACACCATCTACTATGTGTTCAAGTACTTTTGGGCCAGCAATGTGACCTTCTTTTGTAATATGCCCTGTTATTAATATTGCGATATTATTTTCTTTAGCTAACTTGCATAGCAAAAACCCAGCTTCTCTAAGTTGTCCTACAGTTCCTGGTATTACACTGGAATTTTCAGATAAACTGCAATTTTGAATAGAATCTAAAATTAAGATATCTGGTTTTTCTATTAAAGCCACTTGTATTATGGCTTCCAGATTAGATTGATCAGAAAATAATAAATTACTGTTTTCTGGAATGTCTAATCTTTGTGCTCTATTTTTAACTTGTTGCAAAGATTCTTCAGAAGAAAAATAAATAACTTTTTTATTACTAGATATTTTGTTAGCTACTTGCAGTAAAAGTGTCGATTTTCCAATCCCGGGGTCGCCTGTTAAAATTATAAAAGATCCAGGTAAAATTCCCCCCCCCATAACTCTATCCCATTCAAGATAGCCAGAAAGCATTCTGTCTTGAGTTTCTGTTTTTATATCAAATAATTTTTTTAAAATTAATTTTTCAGTATTTATACTTGTTTTATTATGTAAAAAATTATTTTCTAAATTACTTTCTACTTTTTCAACAAAGCTATTCCATTCTTGACAATTGGGACATTGTCCAATCCATCTGGGACTTGTATTTTCGCAATTTGTGCATTTATAAAAAGTTTTTGTTTTTGCCATTTATTAAATTATTAATTTATTTATATATTTTGTTCAGTATATTTTTTTGCTGGTGTAATAAGTTGTGCTTTTTTATCTATTGCAAAACAATTTCTACACCTTGCTTCGTAACATTCTTTGGCCCCGACTAAAATAATTGGGTCGTCATATTTTGCAGGAACACCATTTACAATTCTTTGTGTATGATGAGAATCTTTGCCACAAACTACACATATTGCTTTTAATTTTAAAACGCTATCAGCTATGGCCATAATTAAAGGCGTTATACCAAAAGGTTCACCTTTAAAATCCAAATCTAATCCAGCAACAATTACTGTTTTACCTATGTCTATAAGTTTTACAATTACATCAATAATTTCTATTGGAAAAAATTGTATCTCGTCTATACCAATAACTTGTATGTTTTTGTTTGCTAATTCTAAAATTTTTGCAATATTTTCTTTGTTGTTATCTATACTAAAAGCTAATCGTTCTTGTCCATTGTGAGATAAAATTGTGGCAGCACTTTTTCTGTTATCTATACTGTGTTTTATTGTGAGTACATTTTGCTTTGCATACTCAGCTCTACCAAGTCTGCGCATTAATTCTTCTGTTTTTCCAGAAAACATTGAGCCACAAATTACTTCTAATCTACCTTTAGTATTATTCATATTTTTCTCCAGTTAATTTAAAAAAAATTATTAAATGTATCTATATCGATTTTTATTTCTCTTAAAATAGCTCTAATTAAAGGACGATAAAGTTCTCGACCTTTATGATGCGGGATTGTTGTAGTTCTGCCATCTGGATGCTTATAAAAAGCGTGACTGCCTTTTTGTCTTATTTTTTGAAAACCAAGTTTGAATAATAGTTTTTCCAAATCTTGAGCTGTTAATATTGGCAACTTAGTCAAGATCGATCTCAACTTGTTGAAGCCCCACAAACTCAGGTATAGATTTTTTTTCTTCAGAATTCATTTCTTCTAGACAAAGGCTAACAACCTCTTTTAAATTTTTCTGTAATTCATCAAGTGTTTCAGCTTGAGTGTGAGCTCCAGGAATTGATGGAATAGTTCCAAAATATGTACCAGAATCTAGGTCTTTTTCTATATAACTAACAAATTTCATAAGGGCCTCATTAAAATTTTAAAAGATACAAAATTTTGTTTTTATGATACCAAAAATTTAAAAAATATTATTTAAAAATTTAATAAATTAAATTTATAGTTTAAATTAAATATAATATTGAAGAATAAAAACAATATGTACAAAAAATTTGAGATAATTTTATGTTTAATAAAAAATTTTTAATATTTTTAATTAGTTGTTTCTTTTGTAGTGCTATTTATTTGGGTGATAAAAATAATCAAGATCTTGAATATAAACAGTTGCAAAAAAATATTTCAGAAAAGTGTAATTCTTTAAAAACAGGTCTTATTGGTGTTTCTGCGTATCACATAGAATCTAAAAAGTGGGTAAATTGCAATGCTGATGAATTTTATCCAATGGCTAGTACTTACAAATTACAAATAGCTGCATACTGTTTATCTTTAGTTGATAAAAAACAAATAAATTTACAAGAAAAATATAAAATTAAAACATTGGATTTACAGCGAGGTTCTACCATAAAAAAAGGTCAACAAATGTCTATTGCTGAATTGATCAAATTAATGATAGAAAAAAGTAAAAATGATGCATCAGATATTATTTTAAGAATGGTAGGTGGGCCTGATCATGTAAATAATTGGTTAAAGACTAATGGTTTTAATAATATGAGTGTTGATAGATCTGTTTTGGAAATGTTAGATAATTATCATGGTGTTAATTCTGTTAATTCACGTAAACTTCACTCTATTAATCAAGATATAAAATTAATAAATAGTGTAACTGTACAAAATCGTAGCAAGGCTTTACAAAAGTTTTATGTAGATAAAAAAGATACAACAACTCCAAAAGAGATGGTTAATTTTTTAACACAATTATTTGAAAAAAAGCTTTTGAGCGAAGATTCAACAAATTTTTTATTACAAAGCATGTTAAAATGTCATTGGGGAAAAGAAAAAATTCCGGGGCTTTTACCGCAAGGAACAAAGATTTGGCATAAAACTGGTAGAATGGATAAAATTACTTCTGATGTTGGAATTGTTGAATTGCCTAAAAACAAAGGGCATTTAGTTATTGCTTTATATACTAATAAATCAAAAAGCAGCATTGATATTCAAGAACGAAAAATGGCTCAAATTTCTAAGTTATTATTTGATTATTTTTCAAAATAAATAATATTTTATTTTTATACAGGAGATTTTTATGTTTAATAAAAAAATATTTTCGATATTTATATTTTATATTTTATTTTTTGTTTATATCTTTTCGAATCTTGTAGAAGTAATTAAAATTAACCCGAATATAAAGCTCGATATTCGTTATGCCACAGAAAATAATTTTACTAAAAAAATAGTTTATCCAAGTGCACAATGCTTTTTACAGCAAGAGCTTGTAAAAGAATTAGATTTAATTCAAAAAGAATTAGAAAACGATGGGCTTGGTTTAAAAATTTATGATGGTTATAGGCCATTATCTGTACAAAAAATTTTCTGGGATATTTGCCCAAACCCAAATTATGTTGCAAATCCATATAACGGTAGAGGTTCTAAACATAACAGGGGTACAGCTGTAGACTTAACTCTTATAGACTTAAAAACTGGGCAAGAATTAGAAATGCCATCAGAGTTTGATGAGTTTACAGATAGAGCACACAGATATTATTCAAAAATGACAAGTGAAGTTGCTAAAAAGAATTGTAAAAAGCTAGAAGATTTAATGCATGCGCATGGCTTTACTGGAGAAAAAACAGAATGGTGGCATTATAATTGGAAAGATTGGGAAAAATTTGCTGTTTTAGATATAAGTTTTAATGAGCTAAATTAATTGTTTTGCATATTCTTGCGCTCTTGCCAAATCTTGAGGTGTGTCTATGCCAATAACTTCTTGATCTGTTTCGTTTAATTTAATTTTAAAGCCATAATATAATAATCGTAACTGTTCAAGTTTTTCTGCATCTTCTAAATAGCATTTGCCTAGTTGGGCAATTTTTCTTAAAGCATTTGCAGTATAAGCGTAAATGCCTACATGTTTATAATAAACTTGTTCGATATTTTCATCTTTATCTCTGTAATACGGGATGGTCGATCTAGAAAAGTATAAAGCATAGCCGTTTGAGTCTGTTACAACTTTGGCAATATTTGGGCTAGAAATTTGTTCAGGCAAAAGAATACGTTTTTTTAGTGTCCACATATCGGCTTGTTCATGATCGCATGTCTCAAGTAAACTATGTAACATGTTGGGAGTAATAAAAGGTTCGTCACCTTGCCAGTTAACCCAAATATCAGCTTCAACTTTTCCAGAGTGAATGATTTCTACAAGCCTGTCTGTGCCCGATTGGCAACTTTCACTTGTAAAAATATATTTGCCACCAAAACTATCTATTAATTTTGCTGTTTTTTCAGAATCTATAGCAAAATAAATTTCTTTAAATAGTGTTGTTTTATTTGCAGCATCCCAGGCCCATTGTAATAGAGGCTTGCCAGCGAGATTGGTTAATATTTTTTCGGGAAATCTTGTAGATTTTAATCTTGCAGGAATTATACAAACTATATTTTTTTTGTTTATATTTTTATTAATCACTGTATATTCTCTTTTCTGGTATAATTACTAAATTAAAAATTAAAAATATTATAAAATTTATTCTTGGGTAAAAATTATGTCAACAAATAATGGCTATATTTTAGTCGAACAATCTTTAAATTTATCGGGAACGGCAAGTTTATTGGGTGCCAAAAATGCTGCGTTGCCTATTATGGCAAGCTTAATTTTAACATCTGGTAAATCTGTTTTATATAATGTGCCTAATTCGGCAGATATAAAAGAAATGATAGAATTGCTAGAAGATCTTGGAGCAAAAATTGATTTTGATAAAGAAAAAAATATTTTAGAATTTGACGGAAGTTTTATAAATAAAGCTGAAGTAAAACATGAAGTTATGGATAAAATGCGAGCTTCAATATTAGTTATGGGGCCTTTATTATCAAGATTTAAAAAGGCAAGAGCAGCTTTTCCTGGAGGATGTTTAATTGGCGCAAGACCTATAGATTTCCACTTAAAAGGGTTTGAAAGTTTAGGTGTTAAAATTACAAATGATAGTGAATTTATTTATGCTACGATTGATGGCCAATTAAAAGAAGAGCGAAAAATAGTTCTTGAATATCCTAGTGTTGGTGCTACGGAAAATCTTGTTATGTTTGCTGTTTTACAAGCTGGAGTAACTAAAATAATTAATGCTGCTCTTGAGCCAGAAGTATTAGATTTTTTAGAAGTACTAAAAAAGATGGGTGCAAATATATCTTTTGAAATTCCAGCAACTATTATTATTACAGGAGTAAAAAAGTTAAATTCTGTAAGTCATACTATAATTCCTGATAGGTTAGAAGCTGGTGCACTTTTGCTAGCTGCAGCAATTACTGGTGGTAATATCGAATTACCTGATGCTAGACCAGATCACATGGACTTGTTTTTAGAAAAATTAAAACAAATGGGACATGAAATTAATATTGGATTTAATAATTTAAGTAGTAATAAAAATATAAAAACAGGCGTTAAATTAATTGCGACAAAGTCACAAAGAGCTGTGAATATAAAAACATGCCCATATCCAGGATTTCCTACAGATTTACAAGCACCAATCATGGCTGCTTTATGTTTGGCTAATGGCGTAAGTGTTGTTGAAGAAACTGTTTTTGAAAATAGACTAATGCATGTAAAAGAATTAGAAAAAATGGGTGCACAAATTAGTGTAAAAAATAATAAAGCAACTGTTAATGGAGTTGATCACTTATATGGTGCTAGTGTTATAGCTTCAGATATTCGCGCCTCTGCTGCCCTTGTTCTTGCAGGGCTTGCAGCAAAGGGTAAAACTCAAGTTTTTGGTATTAATCATTGGCGAAGAGGCTATGATAAGCTGGAAGATAAGTTAATAAATTTGGGTGCTAAAATAGAGATAATTAATAATTAGAAAAATAAAAATTATGACAAAGAATAAATTTAAAATAGATGCATATGTTGCAGTATTTTTAAAAGATAATAATAAAATATTGTTCTTAAAGCGAACCAAAAATGGTTGGGGTTATGGTAATTATACTTTACCTGGTGGCAGTGTAGATGCAAATGAAAGTATTAGAATGGCTGCTATAAGAGAAATAAAAGAAGAGGTTGGCGTAGATATAAAAGAAAAAGATCTTAAGTTTTTGCATGTAACAAATATAAAAATAAAAGAAAAAGAAGAGCCATTATTGGGTTTTTATTTTTTGGTTGATAATTTTTTTGGTGAACCTAAAAATATAGAACCTGATAAATGTGAATATATAACTTGGCTTGATGCTGATAATTTGCCAGAAAATATTGTAAAAGAATTAAAAGTTGTTTTAGAAAAAATATCTAAAAACGAATTTTATAGTGAAATTGGCTGGTAAATTTTACTCCATATTTGCACAAAGCTCAGAAACTTCTTTGGTAATTAATGCTTGTCGAGATTTATTATACTGCAAAGTGAGTTTATCTAAGAATTTTTCTGCATTTGTATTTGAACTATCCATGGCCAAAAATCTTGCAGCATTTTCTGAAAGTAACGATTGAAAAAGTGTTTCTAAGATTGTACTTTTAATATATTTATGCGCCATAAAGTCTAAAATAACTTTTTGATCTTGTTCATAAATTGGATCAAAAATATTATTATTATTATTATTATTATTATCTTGTGAATTTTCTTGAGAATTAAATTCTAGCTTTGCTGGAATTAATGTAGTTTGTTGTGGCTTTTGTACAAAAAAGTTAATTAATTTGTTGCTATAAAAATATACAGAAGAATATGGAATATCTTGAGTATAAATATTTTCTATAATCTTTGAGCCTATTGTTTCAAAATTATTAAAATTAAATTCTTCGAAATTTAGAATTATATTCCCAATGTTTTTGGATTCAATTTCTCGTTTAGCTTTAGTGCCTATTGTTATAAATTTGGGACTTTGATTTTTTTCAAAAATTAATTTTTTTTCTATAAAACGTATTAAATTAGCATTAAAACTGCCACATAGGCCTTTGGTAGAAGAAATTACAATAATAAGTGGAGATTGGTCAAAAACATCCCCTGGAAATAATGTATTGCTTGTCCATTCTGGTTTTGGTTTTAATAATTGGGCAAATGTTTGGTCTATGCTGTTTTTATAAGATTTTAAAAAAATAGCTTGTTTTTCCAATTTAGAATACGAAGCCATAGAAACTAGTCTAATAGCATGAGTAATTTTTTTTGTTGTATTAACTGCTTGAATTTTTCTTCTTAACTGAGTTAATTGAGCCATTATATTTCCAGTAAATATTTAATTAATAATATTTATAAATAAATTAATTTAAATTAAAAATTAGTTTAAATTTATTTTTTTTGCAATTATATAAATTAATTTTTAAAAGGAGCCTAATTTTGATAGTAATTATAGACGGATATAATTTATTAAAACAGGTTTTTCATAAAATCAAGGGTAAACTTGATTTACAAAGAGACCAACTTATAAATGAACTGAGCTTTTATAAAAGTAAAAAACATCCAGAAATTAAAGAAATTGTAGTAGTTTTTGATGGTGGAACAGAAAAACACGCAGAAAGACAAATTAATAAAGGTATAGTAGTAGTTTTTTCTGGTCAAAGACAAAGTGCAGATGAGTATATTCTTGATTTTGTTAAAAAAAATAAAAATAAAGAGATTTTATTGGTAACTAAAGATGCTGAACTTAAAAAATTATGTGCTCAATATAATGTTGATGCAGTAGATGTATTTGATTTTTATGATATTGTTAAAAATTGTATATTAAGCCAAATTGAAAATGATATTAAAAATAAAAATTTAAATAATTTGTATAAACTAGAACAAGATGATTACGAAATTAAATCACTAAGTGATTATAATTATGGGGATAATAAGGCGCTAGATATATTAATGTCCCAAGAAAATATAGAAATTTTAAAAAAAGATGAAAGTGATATTTTTATAAAAAATAAAAGTAAGTTTAATAAAATGTCGAAAAAAGAAAAAAGTGTTTATAAAAAGATTAAAAAATTATGACAAAAATAATATTTAAATTAAGCGAACTTGAAACTATTGTAAAAAAAGAAATTTTGCCATTATTGGGTAAATATAAAATATTTTTATTTACAGGGCCTTTAGGTGCGGGTAAAACTACTTTTATTAAAAATATATTAAAAGAAATTGGGGTTAATCAGGTAATTACAAGCCCTACTTTTAATTATGTTAATAGTTACGAAATTAATTATAAAAAAAATAATATAAATCTTAATCATTTTGATTTATATCGCATAAATAATTTAGATAGTTTTTTAAGTTTGGGTTTTGACGAATATTTTTATAAAACAAATAATTTTTGTTTTATAGAATGGCCAGAAATTTTAGAAGATTTTTTTATTAATAATGAACTTGAAACTCAAATTTGTCGTATAGAACTATCTTTTTACGAAAATGACTTTGAAAAAAGATTATTGATAATTAGTTGAGTTTTTTATTAAAAGCTATAATATAATTGTTAAAATTATTAATAAAAAATAATTAATAATTCTAAAAATATTAATTATTTTATTTTTTGAAAAAAAAGATTGAAATCTTTAATAAAACATCTATCCTAATGAGGTGTTGCTGTAAGATAATGGGGAGATTCCCGAGTGGCCAAAGGGGACGGACTGTAAATCCGTTGGCTATGCCTTCACAGGTTCGAATCCTGTTCTCCCCACCATTTTAGACAGAGTATACATGGGTAGATGGTTTGCGCGGGAGTAGCTCAATTGGCTAGAGCGACAGCCTTCCAAGCTGTAGGTTGCGGGTTCGAGACCCGTTTCCCGCTCCAAGAACGATATAATGCTGGCATAGCTCAGTTGGTAGAGCAGCTGATTTGTAATCAGCAGGTCGCTGGTTCAAGTCCAGTTGCCAGCTCCATTTTAAATTTGCCCACGTAGCTCAGTTGGTAGAGCACTTCCTTGGTAAGGGAGAGGTCACCGGTTCAAACCCGGTCGCGGGCTCCATTTTTTTTACTTACACATCTTGAATAAAAGTTAAATTACATATAGATTTATATGGTTAGTGGACATTTGTGGGATAATTTTAACGTAAAGAGCTAAAAGTATGGCAAAAGCGAGAACTATTATACATTTTGAATGTAGCGATTGTAAAAATCGTAATTACAGTAAGATTGTTTCTAAAAAGAGAAAATTCGAAAAATTAAATTTAAAGAAATTTTGTCCTAAATGTCGTGTACATAGTATGCATAAAGAGACTAAATAGCCAAGTGGGTCAGTAGCTCAACTGGTAGAGCGACGGACTCCAAATCCGTAGGTTGAGGGTTCAAGTCCTTCCTGGCCTGCCACTAGCTGTTTGAAATCTTATAAATAAGGGATATAATGAATAAAATTTTGAATTTTTTGAGTGAAGTTAAGGCTGAAGTTTACAAAATAACTTGGCCGGGACGCGATGAGTTGATTGGTACGGTTATTATAGTTTGTATCGTTACCCTAGTTTTTGCTTCAATACTTGGTGCAATGGATGCGGGGTTCAGCGCGTTGTTGAAAAAAGTTATTTTTGGCAATTAATTAAAAGAGTTGGTTTATTATGAAACGTTGGTACGTGGTTCAAATATATACGGGATTCGAAGAAGTAGTAAAAGCTGACCTTGAAAAAAGAATTATAGAAGAAAATTTGCAAGATTTATTTGGAGAAATACTTGTTCCTAGAGGACAAGTAGTATCTATGATATCTGGAGAGCAAGATAAAAAAGAAAAAATTTTCCCTGGTTACTTATTGATTCAGTTAGAAATGACTGGAGAATCCTATAAGGTTGTCGCTTCAAACCCTAGGGTAACTAGGTTCCTTGGTGGAGAAAAACCGGTTCCTATCTCTGATAAAGAGGTATCTCGTATTTTTTCTCAAATTAGTGGAGAATTGCCTGTTGCTCGTGAAACAATCACTTTTATGGAGGGCAATGAGGTTAATATTTCTAGCGGGCCATTTGCCGGTTTTGTTGGCGTGGTTGAAAAAATTGATGAAGAACGAGAAAAACTTACTGTCATGGTAAGTATTTTTGGACGGTTAACTCCTGTTGAGTTGGGATTTGATCAAGTAAAAAGGTAATTTAATTTTAGGTTTTTAAAAATATGGCAAAAAAAATTAAAGCTAATGTTAAGCTTCAATTGCCTGCTGGTGCGGCAACTCCTGCTCCTCCAGTTGGTTCTTGTTTGGGTCAACATGGCGTTGCTATCATGGATTTTTGTAAAAAATTCAATGCGGCTACTGCTAATCGTAAAGGTGAAACAGTACCTGTTTTTATTACTATATATGTAGATAAAACATTTGATTTTATTTTAAAAACGCCACCTGTATCAGAGCTTTTACGCAAAAAGGCTAAGATTCAAAAGGGTGCTAGCAATCCAAGTAAAGATATTGCTGGTATGCTAACTTGGGCTGATGTAGAGGAAATTGCAAAAATTAAGATGCCAGATTTGAATGCTTTTGATATTGAAGCTGCAAAAAAGATTGTTGCAGGAAGCGCTAGAAGCATGGGATTAAAAATTAAAGATTAATTTTTGTGCAGTTTATTAGAATGTTTATTGGATAAGTAAGTATAAATTGGATTTTTTATGATTAATGCGGGCAAGAGAATTAAAAAAGCACAGACAGCACTTGAGTCTGCAAGTTTAGATACAACTAAAAAAGCTCTTGAATTTGTAGTTAAGAATGCTAGTGCAAAGTTTGATGAATCTGTCGATCTATGCGTTGTTCTTGGTATTGATGCATCTAAAGGTGAGCAAACGGTTCGTGGATCAGCATTGTTGCCTCACGGAACTGGTAAAAAGATACGTGTCTTAGCTTTCGCTAAGGGTGATAAAGAGCAAGAAGCAAAAGATGCTGGTGCAGATTTTGTTGGTTTAGACGATTTGATGGAAAAAATCGAAGGCGGATGGATTGGATTTGATGTTGCTGTGGCAACTCCAGATCTTATGGGTAAAATAGGTAAGCTTGCTAAAGTTTTGGGTCCAAAAGGATTATTACCTAATAAAAAAATTGGAACCGTTGCAGATGATTTGGCTGCCATTATAACAGATCTTAAAAAAGGTCGTGTTTCTTTTAGAAACGATAAAGGTGGTGCGGTTCATGCAGCTTTTGGTAAGATATCTTTTGGTGCAGACAAGTTGCAAGAAAATTTAATAGCGTTAATTAAGGCTGTTAAATTGGCAAAACCTGCAAGCTCAAAGGGTAAATTTATTAAGAAGATAGTTGTTTCTTCTTCTATGGGTGTTGGTATTGCGCTCAATCCAGATGAAATTGCATAAGAGGTTTGTAAAATGAATCGTCAACAAAAAGAAACAGTAATAAAAAATATAAATAGCCAATTTAATGGTGCGAAAGCTTCATTTTTAGTAGCTTATAAAGGCCTTTCTGTTGCTCAATTGCACGATTTAAGAAAGCAATTGCATAAAGTAGAAGGTGCATTTAAAGTTTCTAAAGCTCGTTTAATGAAAATTGCGGCAAAAGATATTGCAGGTATGGATGAATTTAAAAATTTATTCAAAAATCAGGTTGGACTTGTTTTTGTTAAAAACGAAGTTCCTTCTGTTGCAAAAGCAATTGTTGAATTTGAAAAAAGTAACGAGAATTTTAGTATAATTTCTGGATTTTTTGAATCCAAAATTATGGCTAAGGCTGACATTGAAACAATAGCATCATTGCCATCAAGAGATGTCTTATTGGCAATATTAGCTGGAACCATTCAAGCTCCAATTGCTTGTTTGGCAAGAGTGCTTAATAAAATTGCAGAAAAGGAAGCTTAGTCTATTCTTTTCTGTTATTTTTTGTATAGTAAATTTGTATAGTAATATAGTATTTAATTCGTGTTTTTAATTATGTTTAAAGGTGAGGGCTTCATGGCTACATCAAATATAAATCAAATAGTGGAACAAGTAAGCAACATGTCTTTATTGGAAGTTGCTGAATTAGTAAAAGCTTTAGAAGAAAAATTCGGTGTTTCTGCTGCTGCTCCTGCTGCTGCTGCCCCTGTTGCTGCCGCCGCTCCTGCTGCTGTAGAAGAAAAATCTGAATTTAAAGTTACATTAAAAGATTCTGGTGCTGATAAAATTAAAGTTATCAAAGCATTAAGAACTGTAACGACATTAAATTTAAAAGATGCTAAAGACTTAGTAGAAGGTGCTCCTGGAGTTGTCTCTGAAGCTGCTTCAAAAGATGATGCTAAAAAGATAAAAGAAGCTTTAGAAGCTGCCGGTGCAAAAGTAGAGCTATCATAAATACGTAAATAAACTATTTAAAAACGTTTATTTTATTTATTACCGTTTTAAACATTTTTATTTAAATGTTAAATTAAATGTTGAAATGTTTAAAACGGGCTTTTTTAATTTGGGTGTTTAAAATTACGTTTTAGGAGTTGTGGATGGCTCAAGTGCAATTAGGCAAGGGTGTCTTAAGAAAAACATTTGGGAGAATTAAGGAAGTAGTTCGTCTTCCCGATCTTATAGAGATACAGTCGAAGTCTTTTAATAATTTTGTTCAGTTGGATTTTTTGCCATCAGAACGTAAGAATGTCGGCTTAGAAAAAGTTCTACGCGATACATTTCCCGTAGAACATAACGATAAGATATCTCTAGAATATGTAAGTTATGAATTGGGTGATTGGGAATGCGCTTGTGGCGCTTTAAAAGGTGTAGAAAATAGATATAACTGGTCTTGTTCTGCTTGTAAAAAAAGTGGATGCTCTCGATTAGATGAGGATATTTGTCCTTCATGTGGTAAAAATACTGCCAGTTATAATGTTTGCAAAAAATGTTCAGCTAGAGTTTTTGTAAAAACAGAAGCTTCAGCTGATGAGGCTAGATATAGTGGAAAAACTTATTCTATGTCTTTAAAGCTTAAAATGCAGCTAATTTCTTGGGATATAGATCCTAAAACTCTGAAAAAAACTGTAAAAGATATTAAAGAACAAGAAGTTTTCTTTGCTGATTTACCTATAATGGTTGATCTATATGAAGATGAAGATGGTTCTTATAAGCTTGGTAATAGTGGTACATTTATTATAAATGGTGTTGACCGAGTCGTTGTAAGTCAGTTACATAGAGCTCCTGGAACAATATTTACATTAAGTAAAAAAACTAAAGATTTTAAAGGTCAGGCTTGTCATATTGCAAGAATTATACCAGGAAGAGGTTCTTGGTTAGATTTTGAGTTTGATAGTAATGACGTATTGAATGTTCGCATAGACAAAAAAAAGAAAATATTAGCAACAACATTGTTGCAAGCCATGGGCATAGAAAAGAATTCAATTCTTTCTATGTTTTATGATTTTGAAACTATTTATGCAAAAAATGGCGAATTCTATAATAAATTAGGTAATGATTTAATTGGCCAGCGTTTGGCTGCTGGAGCTTTGTCTAAAAAACTTGAAGAAAAGTATGTAGTTGGTCAAAGATTTACACAAAATCTTATTGATAAACTTAAAAAAGATGGCGTCACTGAATTATTTATACGTAAAAGCAGCGTTGTAAATAGAATTTTAGCTGGTGATGTTATAGATAATACATCAGGTGAAATTATAGCACAGCAAGGTATGGCATTAACTCAAGAATTGGTTGATTCTATAGCACAAGTAAATCATAAAATAGAATTAAAAGTTGTAAAATCTTCCGGATATGTTTTTCAGCCATCATTAGCGATTACATTTGCGCATGATAAAGTAAATTCAAAAGAAGATGCATTAAAAGAAATTTATACAAAATTAAGACCTGGAGATGTTCCTTCTTCAAAAATTATGGAAGAATTTTTTCATAATTTATTTTTTAATTCTAGATTTTATGATTTGACAATTGTTGGTCGTATAAGAACAAACAGAAAACTTGGTCTTAATATAAGTCATGAAGTTACCCATCTAACAAATGATGATATAGTTGCTACAATAAAATATTTAATTGGTTTAAAAGAGCGTGGTGAAGGTACTCTTGATGATATTGATCATTTAGGAAATCGTGCTGTAAGACTTGTCGGTGAACTTTTACAATCGCAATTATATTCTGGGCTTGCAAAAGTTGAACGAATTATTAAAGAACGTTTTAGATTACAAGATAATTATGGTGTGTTAATGCCATATGATTTTTTAAATGTAAAACCAATTGCAGCTGTATTACGTGAGTTTTTTGGTACAGGTCAATTATCTCAATTTATGGATCAAACAAATCCATTAGCAGAAATGGCTCATAAAAGAAGATTATCTGCTCTTGGGCCCGGTGGCTTAACTAGAGATAGAGCGAGCTTTGAAGTTAGAGACGTTCATGCTTCTCATTATGGAAGAATATGCCCAATAGAAACACCAGAAGGTCAAAATATTGGTCTTATATCTTCTCTTTCTACTTATGCTCGAGTAAATGAGCTTGGTTTTATAGAAACTCCATATAGACCTGTTGTTGATGGCAAAGTTTTAGATGAAGTTAAATATTTAGATGCTTATCTAGAAATTGGCAAAAATATAGCAGAATCAAGTATTGAATTAGATAAAAATAATAAAATAAAATCAGATGTAGTTCTTGTCCGTCAAGATGAAAATATTTATAGGAAAAGTTGTATCAAAAAAGATGGAAAAAACTGCGACCGTTGCGGTTGAACGGATAGTGGTTCACCCTGTTTACAAAAAAAGATTCAAAAGAATAAAGAAATACCATGTGCACGATGAGATGGGAGCGGATTTGGGACAGACCGTGAAATTTATTGCCAGTAAACCTTACAGTAGGACCAAAAAATGGAAAATTGTGGAAATTATAGGTAACGAGTCTAGGACAAAAGGTGTGCAATCTGCAGCCATTAAAAACGACCGTAGAAAGAAGATAATAAGTAGGCGGAAAGCCGTAAACAAAAAATAATGATACAGCTAAGAACAGTATTAAAACCTGCCGACAATTCAGGGGCCAAGAGATTGATGGTTATTGGAATTACGCAAAAAATTGGTAAAACCGCAAGTATAGGTCAGGTCGTACGCTGTGCCGTTCTCGGCGCAGATCCAAATGGGGCAGTTAAGGATCACGAAAAGGTAAAGGTTCTCGTTGTCAGGACTAAAAAAGAAGTAAGAAGAATTGATGGAAGTTATATCAGGTTTGATGATAACGCGGGAGTAATTATTGATAAGCAAGGACTACCTCTAGGGACAAGGGTTTTAGGTCCAGTTGCCC
>LBNX01000004.1 GCA_000989185.1 candidate division TM6 bacterium GW2011_GWF2_28_16
TTGCCTTGCATAACAAGCATATCTTTATCTAAATTTAATAATAAATTTAAAATTTCTTGAGAATATTTTGAATGTTTTAAAGCAAATTCAATATTGGTTTTAAGCCAGCCCAAAATAGTTCCAGCATCAAAGCGTTGTCCTTGAACTTTGCAAGCAAAAACTTTTTCGCCAGAAAATAATAAATGTTGAATTGCATCTGTTAATTGAATTTCACCATTTGCACCAGCTTGAGTTTCTTGTAGTGAATTAAATATATTTGGTGAAAGTACATATCTGCCAACTATTGCTAAATTAGATGGTGCCAAATTTGGTGCAGGTTTTTCGACTAAATCTCGAACCTGAAATAAATTTGGTGAAAATTGACGCCTTACATCAATAATGCCATATCTAGAAGCTTCTTCTTTTGGTACTTCTTGAACTGCAACTACATTACATTTTTCTTGAATTGCAATTTTAATAAGCTGTGCCATTGCAGGAACTTCACCAGTAAAAATGTCATCTGGCAAAAAGACAGCCATATGTTCATCACCACTAAATGCACTTTTGGCAACAGAAATGGCGTGGCCTAAACCTAATTGTTCTTGTTGGCGTACATATAAAAAGTTTGCTTTTTCTATAACTTTAGAAATATCTTGTAATAAATATTCTTTATTTTGAGCTTTTGTTAAAATATCTAGCTCTAAATATTTATCAAAATGGTCTTCTATAGCAGTTTTATTTTTACTTGTTATTACTACAAAGTCTTTTATTCCAGAATTTATACCTTCTTCGACTATATATTGTATTGCGGGTTTATCTACAATAGGCAAAAGTTCTTTTGGAATAGCCTTTGTAGTTGGTAAAAAACGTGTGCCAAATCCGGCAGCAGGAATAATCGCTTTTATTTTCATAACTTACTCTCTAAAGCTTTTTTAAAATTGTTCTAAAAATTTTAATTTTCCACTATAAAAATGTCTAATATCATTTATGCCATATTTTAACATGGCTAATCTTGTAAGACCAAAACCAAATGCAAAACCAGAATAAATTTCTGGGTCTATGTTGCCTGCACGCAAAACATTAGGGTGAATTAATCCTCCCGGAAATACTTCTACCCAGGTACTTTTTTTGCATACAGAGCAACCGTTTTTGCAAAATGGGCATCGCATATCAATTTCTACTCCAGGTTCCACAAATGGGAAAAAGCCTGGGCGAATTCTTATGTCTAAATCTTTTTTATCAAATAATGTTTGTAAAAATGTTTGTGCTGTTGCAAAAAGATGTGACAATGTAATGCCTTTGTCTATAACTATTCCCTCGCATTGCATAAACATAAAATCGTGACTAGCGTCCACTGCTTCGTGTCTAAATGCTCTACCAGTTGCAAAACCAGCAATAGGTAATTTTTTGGTTTGCATAGCATGTATTTGTACTGTCGAAGTATGTGTACGTAATAATGTATCTTGTTTATCTAACCAAAATGTATCGTGCATGTCGCGTGCTGGGTGATTTTGTGGAATATTTAATGCTGTAAAATTAAAAAAATCGGTTTCTACTTCTGGTCCATCAAAGGGGGCAAAGCCCATTGAAATAAATATATCTTCTATTTCTTCTATAAATTGTGAATATGGGTGTTTATGTCCCTTTAATTTTTCTGGAGTATAACCTGTAACGTCAAAATTTTGTTTTTTTAATATTTTGGCATTCGCTTCTTGTTCTAATATTTTTTCACGTTTTTCTTTTATACTTTCTTCGCCAAATTTTTTTAAATCGTTAAGTTTAGGTGCAAATTCTTTTTTTTCTTCTATAGAAAAGTTTTTGATATTTGCTAGCAAATTTGTTATTAAACCAGCTTTGCCTAAATATTTAACTCTTATTTGTTCTATAGATATAGTTGTAGAACAGCTTAAAAGTTCTACTTCTAATTCTTTTTTTATATTATTAATTTGGTCTGTAATTTTAACCATAAACTTCCCTGAAAAAATATTTGAACATTTAGCTTAAAAGATTTTATCACTTTTTTACAAAAACCCAAAGGGGGAATATTAAAATTAAAAGTGGGAATATTACACTTAATAGAAAAAGCCCGTTCGCCCTGAGCGTAGTCGAAGGGTCTGGAACGGGCTTTTTTTTAAAAAATTATTTTATGTTTGCATATTCTTTTGCTTGTTTTAATGTAGGTTTATCATATTGCTCTGTTGCTTTTACAATTATTTTGTTATTTGCTTTATCTATTGCAAAATAAATATCAACCCATTTGTTTGCTGTTTTATTTGGGATATTTATTAAATTATCAATTTTTATCTTCTTGCTTAAATTTTTATCGTAAATATCAAAATTTTTGTAATAACCAATATAGCCTTCATCATTTTGGCCATCCCATATTCCAACAAACATATTATGTATATCAGCACCACCATTTACCCATATAATTTGTCCAGGCATTAAAAGGGCATGATATCCACCACCTGTTGCGTTTGAATATGCAGTAAGTGCATTGCTTGGCATTACGTATCTGTCTACAAAACCATCTGCTGCAGCTAAAGGCATTGGATAATCTGTAATGTTTAAATCTATTTCGTTGCCTGGAAGTACTAAGCCTCGAGCATATGATTTTTGATTGTCAGCTGTTAACACTGGACTTGCTAATTCAGGTATAGCTTCGCCAGATTCTTCAGCATTTATATCTAACGTTGTTTCAAGAATATCATTTTCCACAAGTGTTAAAGATTCGGCTTCTGTGTTTTCAGCATATTCTTTGTCTAATTTATCTTGGTTGTCGTATAGTTTGTTTAATGTTGTTAATAGCTCTTCATTATTTGGATTTGATATTAATTGTGCTGCGCAAGCTTTAATCTGAAGCTCAATTAAATCTGCTTGAAGTTGATTTTGTATTAAAAGTCCGGTGATTATGGCATAACTATTTCTTGTTGATATAAGAGCTTTTTCTATTGATTCTCTTGAAATGGAACTCTTTAAATTCGTTAGTCTTGTTATTAAAGCTTTAACTTTTGATGTTTTTGGTAATTGATTTACTTTTGAAATTGAATTATCCAAAAATGTTGACGCTTTTTTTGTGTTTTTCGAAAAACTTAATTTTTTAATTGATTGTAATAAATCTGTAGTTTTTTTATAAAGATCACGTATGTTTTTTAATCGAGTGTTGAATTTGTAGCAATCATCTACATATTTCAATATTTTTGATTTTGCGTTTTCAAATCTTTTTATAGTATTTGCAATTGGTGCTACTTCTTTGTTGTAAATTATTTCTTTTGCAACAAGTTCTGTTTGAGAAAGTTTATCTTTAGAAGTACCAGTACTTCTAAGCCATTCATCAAAATTGTTTATTTTTAAATATTCTTTTTCTTGTTTTAGTATATCGTCATAAAGTTGATTATATTCTTTTGATGTTTTTCCTGAAGCATTTATATCTTTAACGAATTTTCCAATTCTGTCGTCAATTTTTTTCCCAACAAAGCTTTCTGTATCTACTTTATACCACTTTTTTTCTAATATTTCTTTTCCAATGTTATTTCTATTAAATATTAATGACTGATTGGTTAATTTGTTGTCTGGGGATTCTAATATTCTTATTTTATTTAAAAAATCATCAATTGTACTTTCATCTACAATATTTATTTCTAATTTAGATCTTAAATTAGCTTTTATTTTAGATGAAGTTTCTTTACTCAATTTTTCTATTTGCTCTATTTGCCTATTGTAAGCGGATATATTATCATTATTAAGTTTACTTCCGGCTTCATTGGCAGATATTTCTTGTTTTAAGCTTTCTATTTTATTTTTATTTGTCTCTATTGTTGTTTTTAATTCTTTTATTTGTTGTGGATCTGTAGCTTTTTCTAGAGAATCAATATTTTGTGGTAAATCTTTTTCTAGTTTTGTTAATTCTTCTTTTTTCTTTAATGAATCGTCAAAAAACTTTTCAGATTTTTCTTTAAGTTGTGTTGCTTTGTTTAGTTCTAAAACTAAATCGTCATTTTCTTTCATAAGTTCTTGTTGTGTTTTAATAAATTTAGGATCGTTTGCAAGATCATCAAAAATTTTTGCAACATCGTCATCTACAGTTTTTGTTGTTTTTGTTGCAACGTCATCAGATATTTCTCCTGTAACTTTTAAAAAGTTATCAAAATAATTGTCAAGATTCATATCTTCTGTAAGTGTTGCCATTCTTGTTTGAACTTTTTGTTTAAAAAGATTTTGCCATCGTGTTTTAAGTTTGCTTGGTATATTTGTTAATTTTGCTGCACTTGTTTGATATAAGCTTTTCATTTTTGAAGTCATTATATTTATTATTTCTTTTGTAAATAATTTTAATCCAATAGCTGGTTGGTTTGAAGAAATTTCTAATATTAGTATTTGTGTTCGAATGGGTGCTATAGCTTTTGCTAATGTAAAGTTATTTTTAGTTTGAATCTCGAGGATGGTATCAAGGGAATTTATACCTGTGAGCTTTGCCGATTCTGAGGTTTTAAGGCCATTGAGTAAATCGTCAATGTTACTATTTTTTAATGCGTCTTCTAAATGTTTTAAATTATTTTTTCCAAACCAACTTGCAACTTCTTGACCGTTTTTTGCCGGAACGTTTTTTATAAGTTGCTCTATTAATTCGCCTTGTTTTATTTTTATAGCTCGTTCAGAGAGTTCTTTTAATGCCATTTTTTGAGCTTCTTCATATATTAATTTTTCTTGCGCTTCTTTGCCAAGTTTTTCAAATGCTTCTAGTCCCATTTTTTCTTGTAAATTTTTTGTTGCATTGGTTGTTAAATTAATCGATTTTGTTGCAATATCATCATCAAGTTGCTTAACTGTTTTATATCCAAGTGTTTTTACTAAAGAATTTTTTAATCTTGTTTTTGAAGCAGAGGTGGCAACTTTTTGCACCCCTTTGCCAATAACACTTTTTTTAACAAGCCATTGGCCACTTTCTTTTATTCCAGTTTTTATAGCTTGTCTAAGAGTTACTGTGGCTCCTTTTTGTGCTGCTGTTTTTGCTGCTACTCTAGCCGCCTGAATTCCAGCACCGATGGCGCCAAATGTTAAATACGTTGCAAGTTCTTCTGCAGCCATAATGCCCATAGTTTTTAGATGCGAGAATGTAATCCAAACAGCAACAGTTTTATCTGTTCTGTTTATTAACCTATGAGTTGTATTATCTAAATCGTCTGCAAATTTTTTTGCAATATTTTCTGCTTTATTTTCTTCTTTTTCTTTTTCTCGTGCTTTAATTTCGTTTTCTGCTTCTTTATTTTCATTACCTGGTTCAGAGACAAAACGGTCTAAGCCGTTTTCGCTATCACCTGTATATTTTATTAAAGTTGTTTTGCCCATATCAACGCGGACTTTGGTTGCAGATCCAGCAAAGCCAATAAAATTTTCTAAAAGCATTTTTGAATCCGAATACATTTCTACTCTTGGTTTTGTATCTGGGGCATTGCCAGGGAAATTAAAAGTGATATCTTTACCTGGAGCAACTTTTTTTGCTTTTACTCCAGAAACTTCGGGGTCAATTTTTAAGTATAAATCTTTTGTATTATTTATTACTTTTAATTGTGCATCTGCTGCAAAGCTTGTTTTGGTAAATAAAATTAATAAAAATATAATTAATAAATTTTTATTAAATAATATTTTATTAATTAAATTAAAATTTTTCATAAAAATCTCTTTATTTAAAATATAAAATTTTATTAAAATTAAATTGGTTCTGTAACTGCAACTTTAAATCTGCCATCTTCACCTCTATAAATTTTCATGATAGTAGATTTATTTGCTTGTATTTTCATTTTGTCTTCAATACCAACAAAGTCTTTAAAATCTGGTTTTTTGTAAGTAGCAAACTCTTGTATATCAACAATAATATATTTATCGCCTTTAATATGCTTTGTTAATTGTACGCCTTTAATGTCGCTAGACATTGCATCTTTTAATAAGTTATCTATATTTTTATTTTTATTTGATTGGTGAATACTATCTGTTCTCCAAATACTGTTAGCTTCTAATATTATACTTGAATCGGGGCTAAAAAAATCACCAATAGTATCAACGTTATATTTTAAATTTTTTGCAGCATCAGCGCCAAGAGTAATTCTAAAATCTTGATCTGTTGTGTTAATAATAATTACTTTATCTTGGTCATAAAAAGAACCATCTTCTTTTTTTAATTCTTTAGCATCTTTTGTGCCAGCTTTTTCTGCAATTTGTCTTTCTACTAAATTTGTTTTAGCATCTTTTGTAAAAACAACATTTGTTGTTTTTCCTTCAAAAATTTTTACATTTTCACTAAATAATCTTCGTGGAACTAAAGCAAAATTTTTGTTGTTAGATGTTGTTGCAAACCAGCCGTCTGGAGCATCTTTGCCTGCGTAACCTACAACCATATCTCTAATATCCTGGTCTTTGTTGCCAGTAGGCCATTTTTCACTATCGTTTTTGTCTATTTTTCTTGTAATCCAGTCATCATCAAAAGATGCTGCTATTACGCCGTATAATCCGGTTGTAAGCGTTTTGCTTGCAGCTTCAGCGATTTTATATTTTACCATAATGTCATGACCTGTGTTATTTGTAAGTCTAAGCATTCCAATGCCGCCATCATCTTTACCAAATTCTTCTTTTACCTTTTTTGGTGTTTCTGTATTTTTTAGATCTTTTTCTGGTTCATATATTTTTCTTTGTAATGGCACGGCTGCATTTTTGTCCCATTTATATTGTACAACTGTTGTTTTGTCGTTGGCAACGTCGATATTACCATTCCAGGTATAAGAGCCTTTATAGTTATCACTTGTTTTTTCTTTATACCAAACTTTTATTGTAGGTTTTATGTTTGGAACCGAAAGAGCAGGTCCTTCAAGTTTTATTTTCCAATCTTCGCTTGCTTCAAGTGTGCGTTGTTTGTCGTACTTTGTTGAATCTGCCCAGCTTTTACCTTTTTCTTTAAAACTTATACCCTTACTTTCTTTTGTATTTGTATCAATTTCCATCACCATAAGATCTGTTGTATTTTCAAATCTTACATAACCAGTTCCGGCAAAAAGTATTTTGCCAAAAAAGATTGTTAGCAATAAAAATATGCTAAATTTTTTCATAAACTATCTCCCTTAAAAAAATATATATAAATACGCGAAACTATTTTTTATTACTTTTTTCCATAAACTTTATAAAATGCATATTCTGGAGTGTCATAAGGTTTTGTTGCAGATACAATAATTTTGTTGTTTGCTTTGTCTAAATCTATATAAATGTCTGTCCATTGTTTTGGTTTGTCATCTTTATTTTTAACAACTATTTTGTCGCTTAGTTCTGGTTTGTCTGTTAGTTTTTTATTACCATAAATTAAAAAATCATTTTTTCTAAAAAAGTGAATATATCCAGCATCTGGTTCAGAGCTGTCTCCTGCATACATGGCAACAAACATGTTGTGAATATCTGCACCGCCTTTTAGCCAGTAAACTTCGCCTGGCATTAATTGTAAGTGGTAACCACCATTTGTTGCGTTGCCATAAGCTGTTAAAAAGTTTGATGGCATTGCTGAATAATTATTGAATGATTCATAATTATCTAAATCTAATGGCTCTGGATTAAATTCTTTTGAACTAGAAACTTTTTTTGTTCTAGAAGTTATAATTGTTTCATCTTGCTCTTGAGAATCTAGTAAAGTTTTTTTACCTGTAGATCCTGCAACAACAGCAGCAACACCTTCTTTGTTGCCTGATGATGCTTGAGCTTTTGCTAATTTTTGTGCGTTTAAAAGATCGTTATATTCATTTGTTTTTGTTTTTAATAAATTTTCAATATTATTAATTTCTTTAGATACTGCTTCTAAATTATTTATTTGCTTAGTTGCAGTATCAAAGCTTTTTTGTGTTGTGTCTAAGCTTTTAATTGTTTCTTGTAACTTTTTATTTTTTGTTTCAGCGTGTTCTTTAATTAAGTTTAATTCTTTTGTTATAGAATCTTTTTGAATTGTTAAAGCGTCAATTTTTGTGGTTAATGAATTTTTGTCTATTTTTGCATTATCTCCCAAAGATTTTATTTTACTTGCTAATTCGTCTTGAGCTTTTTTTAGATTTGTTTGTGTTGTAGTTGTTTTATTTGACATATCTTTTATCTTTGTCCATACAACAATAAGTTCTTCTTGTTTTTGAACTTTTTCTTTAAGCTCATCTAGTTGATCTAATTCAGCTTTTAAATTTGTATTTTGAGCTATTGATGTATTAATTTCAGATATTTTTGTATTTAAATTTTTTAAATTGGCATCAATTTCCTTTTGATTAATTTTATCCAATTCAGTTTTTTGAATCTTTAATTCATTTAATTGTTTTTCTAAATTTAATTTTTCTTTATTTAAATTATCTAATTTAATATTTATATTTGGATTTTCTTTTTTTAATGTGTCTAACTGTTTTGATAATTTAGCAATATCAGCTGAATTTTGTGCAAGTTTTTTTTCTATAGTTTCTATATTTTCGATAGGTTCGCTAGATTCATCTTTTTGATTCGCTTTTGCAGCATGTCTGCTCATACTTCCTATTGTAGCAGCCCCAATGCCTACATCCATTCCGCTTTTACTTTCTATTTTTAGTATTTTTTCAGATATTTGTGTTTTACCTTCTGTTAAAGCCTTTTTGGATTTATTAAGGTCATCAATAGACGACATATATTTTGTTCCAGAACTGGATGTTTTGACTGGTTTTGTTGCGTATTGTGCAGTAAAATTATCAGCCTTTTCAAGTAATTCTTTTTCTGCTTTTGCTAAATTATCTTTTATTTTGGGTAATTTTGCTTTAGCTTGTTTTAAAAGCTCTATGCTTTCTGTAGTTTGACGTTCCGTGCCTTTAAACATAAGAGCTTCATTTAAATCACGTTCCATTTTTAGATTATCGACATTTTTTTTAAGTTTAATTATTTCGTCTAAATCTGTTATTTCTTGGTCTATAACATTCATTTCAGTTTTAAGTTTTTTTGTTGTTATAAAAGGGTCATCGATTAAACTTTTTGTTTTACTCGATATTTTGCTACCAGCTTCAATACCTTCCTGCGTTCCTTTTTTTACAAGTTTTTTGGCACCAGCTTCGATAACTTCTTCGCTTGTTTCTTTAGTCGCTTTTTTTAGCCCAGTTCTTAATAAATTGCTTCCTGCTTTTTTGATAGCCAGGCCTGTAGTTGTTTTGCTTGCAGCGGCAATAGCCTTACCCGCACCAAAAAACAGAACATCTGTTACAATTTCTTCTGCAATCATAATGCCTGCAGTTTTTAACTGCGAAAAATAAACCCAAACATCAACAACTTGATCTGTGTTATTAATAACTCTATGTGTTGTATCGGCTAAATCTTCTTGTAAATTTCTTTTAGGTTCTTTTTTAAGCGGGACTTTTTCAAGTGAACCAGGTTTGTATATTGTAGGAGTGAGTCCATTTTCTTGGTCTCCTTCAAAGACGACGCGTGTAATTTTGCCAGAAGTAAGTTCTATTTTTTGTGGAAAACCATAAAAGCCTGTAAAATTTGTATCGCTTATATCACTTTTTTTTGTACAAGCATACATCGAAACTCTGGGTTTAATATTTGGAGCTGCAACTAGTATGTTGCGTAAATCAAAGGAAATAGTATTTCCCGGGGCAACATATTTTGGCTTGGCACCTCCAGCTTGAGGGTCAATTCTTAATACTAAATCTTTTGTATTATTTTCAAATTTTACTTCACCTGAATTTGAATATAAAGATAAGTTAGTAAATAATAAAAATAATATTAATAAAGTTAAATTTTTTGGTTTTTGCATAAAATTCTCCCAAGTAAATTATTAAAAAAATAATATTAAAAACTTTAATAAATATCTGGTTTTAATATCAAGAAAAAAGATTCTTGAGTTTATGTACTTTAATTTGTTATTTTTTATTTATGAGTTCTTGATAAAATTTTATTGGGGACATTTATTGGGGTTAGGGATTTTTTGGATCAGGGGGGTAGGGTCATGGATATACTAAAAAAAGTATTAATTAGTGTATTAATAGTCTTTTTATTTTTATTTTTATTTAAAATTGATTGTGCTAAGGCACAAGTTTTGGAACAAAAATTAGGTAAAAACAATCAAATTCTTTTGGACAAAAAAAAGCCAGAATTATTAACAATGCTTTCAAACACAGTTACACAAGCTCAAGCGAGTATATCGCCTGCATTAAAAGAGCTGGGTCTGCCCGAATTAAATAGTGCGATTTTGCAAAATAATCCAGAAGAGCAAAAAAAAGTTTTACAAAAAATAACTTCAGATTATGAGCTAAAAGTATTATTAAATAATGCTTTTAATAATAATTCACAAGAAATTTTAGGCTATTTAATAAAGTTAGATGATACTCAGGTTATAAATAAATATTTTTATGTTAATAATTTTCAAGAATTATCTCAAAAACAAAAAGAAGAATTATTGAATTTGGCTTTAAAAACCGGATCGTTAGAAACTATAACAAATATTATACAAGATAAAAATATTAAAATAGACGAAAGCATGATATCACCTAATTTTGAAGCTATTTCAAAAATAGTTGATATAGAAAAAATTAAAAATTTTATTGCACAAATAAAAAAAGCTGGTTTGTTAGATATATTTTTAGATGTTAAAAATGTCGATTTTAAGGAATTATTAACGCCAGAAACAATAGATAAACTTGCAATATTATTAACAAGTAAGTTTAGTATTCCAGCAAATATTGTTGTTCAAGTTAAAGAAATGGCAAAACAGCTTGGGGCGCAGTTTTCAGGACTTATGAATATAGTTGGTGGTAATATCGATATTTTTAGTTTTAGTGAAAAATTTTTTGATGATATTTTTATTAAATTTATTCAAGATAAAAATTTAATAGCAAAAAAAGATTTATTAAAAAAAGAAATATTTAATTTTTTGATGCAAAATTATAGTTACGGCAAATCGTTTATACACTTTGTTGCAAATAATTGTAATACAGCCTGGCTAACTGTATTGCTAGAAAATGGGGCTTATGCAAATTTATTAGATTACTGGGCCAATAGCCCACTAAATCTTGCAGTACTTGCAAATAATATATCTCCAGAACAAAAACTTGCATTTGTAAACGTAATTATTGATAAAAATAAAGATTTAATTTTATGTAAAAATAGAGATAATAAAACTGCGCTAGATTTAACTAATGATATTATTAGCGATTATTTAAATAATATTAATAGTTTAAAAAATATTATTAAATTAGATAATGCTAAAAAATTAGAATTAATGCCAAAAATACTTGAATTTGAAAAACAGCTAAATGTTTATAGAAATATACAAGATGTTTTAAGTAATTTGTACAGTGATTAAATATTAATAAGGCTACGCAGCAGGCGACAACGGAGGGCGATAACCTTGCTAGCGTAGGTTGGTGCCGGGAGGCAGAATTGAACTGCCGACACAAAGATTTTCAGTCTTTTGCTCTACCACTGAGCTACCCCGGCGCATTAAAGATCAATAAAGATAGCGTACAAAAAGATAATTTTATGTCAATAAAATTTATTTATAGATATAAAATTTTACATTTAAATTTATTTTATTTTCTTTAGAGCCTGCCTCTGGCATGGCGTCACTGTGGTAGAGGAAAGCTATCGCTTTCCGGGGATAATAAACCATCTATTTAAATTTATAATTTATATTATATAATGAATAATCTTTAGAGCCTGCGCAAGCAGGCGTGATTGAGGTAGCGGCAGGCTATCGCCTGCTGCGTGCATGGGTATATACGGAGACTATATGTTTGATTTTTTATCAAAAAAATTTGCGGGTGTTTTAGGTTGGTTAAAAGATAAGGGTCGTTTAACCCAAGACAATATAGATGAAGCTGTAAAACAGGTTCAAGATGCGCTTTTGCAAGCTGATGTGCCTTACAAAGTTATACAAGATTTTTTAGAAAGTATAAAAAAAGAAGCTGTTGGTCTTGAAGCAAGCCCTGGTTTGCGACCTGGTGAAAAATTTATAAAAATAGTTCACGATAAATTATTAGACTTTTTAGGCGGTAAAAACGCTTTAGTATTAAATAATTTTCAGTACCCATGTGTAATGATGGTCATGGGGTTGCAGGGCTCTGGCAAAACTACAACAGTTGCAAAGTTAGCAAATTATATTTTAAGTGAAGCTCAAAAAAAAGGTAAACCAAAAAAAGTGTTATTAGCTTCTGTAGATTATTACAGGCCTGCAGCAATAGAACAATTAAAAGTTTTGGCAAAAAGCGTAGGCGTAGATTTTTATGCACCAGAAGGGTTTGGGCTTACTTCAGGTGAACCTGTAAAAGCAGCAAAAAATATTTATAATTATTTTAAAAATAATAATTATCATGTATTAATTCTTGATACAGCAGGTCGATTACATGTTGATGAAAACATGCTTGAAGAGCTAAAAAATATCGATAAATTATTAACACCTAGATATAAGTTTTTAGTTTTGGATGCCATGACTGGCCAAGAATCGTTGACGGTTGCACATGCTTTTGAAAATGCTGTTGGTTTTAATAGTGCAATTTTGACCAAAATGGACAGCGATGCCCGTGGCGGTGCAGCTTTTGCTTTTAAATATGAAATTAAAAAACCAATATCTTTTGTAGGCTCTGGCGAAAAAATAGATGATCTTGAAAGCTTTATACCAGAACGTATGGCCTCTAGAATTTTGGGTATGGGCGATATTTTGACGCTTATAGAAAAAACAGAAAATAGCATAAATTTGCAAGATCAGCAGGATGCAGCCAAAAAATTTATGTCAGGTGGATTTAATTTGCAAGACTTTGCAGACCAAATGGGTATGGTTTCCAAGGTTGGTTCGTTGCAAAAAATAGCCAAATATTTGCCTGGGGTTGGCAATATTTCGCCCGAAATGCTCGAAAAAAGCGAAAAAGAGATGAAAAAATTTAAGGCAATAATATCTTCTATGAATAAAAAAGAGCGAATTTTGCCACAAATTTTGGATGCTTCACGTAAAAGGCGAATAGCCAAAGGGGCAGGGGTTGTGGTAGAAGATGTAAATATTTTGCTACAAAGATTTGAACAAAGTAAGCAATTTGCTAAAATGTTTAAAAAGTTTAAAATATAGTTATTATAAAAATTTATTAGTTATATAAGGGTTATTTATGTCAGTTAAAATTCGTCTTAGCCGTCTTGGTAAAACAAACAGACCATACTGGCGAGTTGTTGCCGTTGATTCTAGAAAAAAAAGAGATGGAGCATTTTTGGATAACTTAGGTACATACGATCCTATTAAGCATGAAGTTATTCAGCTTAATAACGAAGGTATTAATAACTGGGTTTTAAAAGGCGCCATTTGCTCTCCAGCTGTTAAAAAGCTTATTAAAATTTCCAAGTAGTGGTAATCGATAATAGGAGTTTAAGATGCTTAAAGATCTAGTTGAATATATTGTTAAAAGGCTAGTAGACAAACCAGAAAAAGTAGTTGTAACAGAAATTAGTGGTGAACAGGCTACTATTATAGAATTACGAGTTGCTACAGAAGATCTTGGCAAAGTTATTGGCAAAGAGGGCAAGACTGCAAGAGCTATTAGAACTCTTGTACATGCTGCTGCAAGTAAAGAGCGCAAAAGAGCTGTACTTGAAATTTTAGAGTAAGATTAAAAATAGTGCTAAATTAAAGCCCATTTTATAAGTGGGCTTTTTTTATTTAAAATAAATTTATGAAAATAACAATTATTACAGTATTTCCAGAATTTTATGATTCGTTTTTAAAAACGAGTATTATTGCACGAGCAATCGAAAATAAAATAGTTTCTGTAAATTTTATAAAATTTTCTGACATGTGCAATATTAAAGAGCGCATAGACGTGCCTACTTGTGGCCCAGGTGCTGGTATGGTTATAAAACCTGAGGTTGTGCAGTTGGCTATAGAAAAAGCAGAAAAAGATTTTGGGCAGGGGTATAAAATATTTTTTTCGCCAAAGGGTGAAAAGCTTACGCAAGATTTATTAAAAGATTTAACTAGGTGCCTCGATACAAATTTTGTTACACAAAATTCACTCCCAGCCTTCGCGCAAGGCTTCGGCGGGCAGGCTGGCACGAACGCTTCGTTCGCCAAGCCTGTGCCACACCTAATTTTATTATGTGCCCGATACGAGGGCTTTGACGCTCGTACAGAGCAAGTTTATGCAAATAAAATAATTTCTATAGGTGACTATGTTGTAATGGGTGGCGATTTACCGGCGCAGGTTTTTATTGAAAGTTTTTTAAGACTTATTCCAGGTATAGTTGGTAACCAAGAATCTGTACAAAAAGATTCTTATTCAGGATCCTTTTTAGATTATCCAGCATATAGCTTGCCAAAAGTCTGGAATAATTTGACTGTTCCGGAAATTTTATTTTCTGGTGATCATGCAAAAATAGAAAAATGGCGTCAAGAACAAGCAGCTCAAGACACTATATATAAAAATTTTGATTGGTTTATTTCTAGTAATCCAGATAAAAAAGATATTGATCTTGCTAAAAAATTTATACCAAATCACTATGTAGTTTTAATGCATTCACAAGTTAATGTAACTTGTAATAATGATATTAATAATAATATTTGTGTGGGTCACACAAGTATAACTTCGCTTGATATTCATGATATTGCTCGTAGTAGCGCAACTTATGGCATTAAAAATTACTTTTTAGTTTCAGCATTAATTGATCAGCAAAAAATATTAAAAACATTTTTAGACTTTTGGATGTCACAAGAGGGCCAAGACTATAATTTAAGTAGGTTTGAGGCTGTATCCAGAATTATTGCTAAACTTAATTTTGACGAAGTTATTGCAAAAATACGCGAACAAGAGGGTGTTGAGCCTATAATTATTACTACTTCAGCCAAAGAGAGTAATTTAGGTAATACAGGCCCAAAAGTTATTGATTATAATTCACAAAGTGAAATTTTTTCCCAAAAGCGACCTGTATTATTTGTTTTTGGAACAGGGCAAGGGTTGAGTGATGAAATTTTAAATAAAAGCAATTATTTGTTGTTACCCATAAAAGGGCTTACAGATTATAATCACTTATCTGTGCGTAGTGCAGCTGCAATTATTCTTGATAGGTGGTTAGGTTTAAAGAATAAAGTCGAATAATTCGAGGCAAGCCTGCTGCGTTTAAAATTGGGCTTGAAATAGTTGTAAAATACATATAAAATACTTATTACTATTTCGAATATTAAAGTATACTTTATTAAAAATTTTATAGGATATTAATACAATGAAGGCTACAGTTCTTACAAAAGAGACAATTCTTGATAACCAAGTCACAGATAGAAAATTCCCAAAATTTAGAGTGGGCGATACAATAGAAGTTGGTGCTCTTATAAAAGAAGGCAACAAAGAACGTATCCAGATTTTTAAAGGTGATGTAATTTCTATGCACAGAAAAGGCATAGCAACAACATTTACAGTCAGAAAGTTAAGTGCTGATGGTGTTTTTGTAGAAAGAATATTTCCATATTACTCACCATTAATAAGCACAATTGCTATTATTAAAGAGGGTGATGTAAGACGTGCAAGACTTTATTATCTAAGAGATAAAGTTGGCCGTGGTGCTAGAATTAAAGAAATGGTTCTTACAAAGGAACAAAAAGAAAAAAGAGCAGCGCAGGCTTCTAACTAATTATGTTAGTTAGTTTTATAAATTTTAGGCGGGTTTTTATCCGCCTATTTTTTTTAGGGTTATTTTTATTTGCAGGCTGTGGCAAAAAGAGAAGAGATCCCGGCTCTCAGGCCGGGATGACAAATAATTTTGAATTACTTGCTGCAAAGCACAGTGACCTTCCTGTCCCTGTAGGGTTTAAGCTTAAATTTGCGACTGAAACGTGTCATCCTGAACTTGTTTCAGGATCCAGAAATACAAATTCAAATTATTTTATTTATAAGGGCAAATCTAGCCTAGAAAATATTATTAAATTTTATAATCAGGCTCTTGAGCTTGCGGGTTGGCAGGTTAATAATTTTTCTAATAATTTAGAATGTCTTTTTGTTTGTAATAAACCAAATGAACATATGGTTCTTTCTGTCAGGCCCGCCGCAGGTAAGATTGTCGCTAATGGTGCCGTAGGCTTACCTGCCCGCCATAGCTCGCAAGAGCGACGGCTGTGTCATCCTGAACTTGATTCAGGATCTAGTAATAAAAAATCAACAAACAAGAAAATCAAATTATATTTTTTTATAAAACATCAAAATATTTTTGAGAGTAAAAATCTCGATTTAATAAATTCTAAACAAATTTAATAAATTAATTTTGTTCAATTTCTTGTTGCCATAATGTTTCTTTTTCAAATATATTTTTATTTTTATTGCTCCATCCAGATACAGAATATTTTTTTTCTTCTATTTCTAATTCTAAATAAGATGGGTAATACTTTATATATGGTATAAAATTATCTGAAGAATAAGGGTCTGTGTTTGCTATCTGACCACTCATTATCCAAAAAACGTTATCTTTATTGGCGTAACCAACAGAATATTCTTCAATTTGTGCCGTTGATAAATCATTTGTATTATAAAATATATTTTTTGGTATTGTATGACCATGCCCACCAAATTTGGCTGTTATTTTAGTTAATTGCATAACATCGAATATATTTTTTAATGGAAATTTGTATCCACGAGAGGTATTTTTTGTTGCAAAATTGTATTGTGAATATATATCTGTATCACTCCAAAATAGATTATTTGATTTGATTCCATATTTCATTATTGGATTGTCATCATCTGGCTCGATTGCATATTTAATACTGTCATTATTTAAAAAATATTCGTTATAGTTTATTAACGAGTATCCTCCGTGGCAAAACATAAAATTAAAATTTTTATTTGTTAAAAAATAAGCAGATGGTAGTAGTTCAAACATTATATTAAATTTATTGAAAATATAATCTTGTAGATCTTGTCCAAAAAATTTTAATTCATTGTAGAATCCATATCGTTTTGATACATCTAACGTTTCATGATTTCCACGCAAAACTATTACATTTTCTTGATTTAAATATTTTAAAAACATAACAAGAAGTATATTTTCTATAGATCTTGTTCCTCTATCTATAATGTCCCCTAAAAAAATTATTTTATAATTATTATTCAAAATTAAATTGTTATTTAAGATTTGTCTTGATATTAAATTTTTTATTATTGCTTCAAGGGCATAATAATTGCCGTGTAAATCACCTATTATAATAGCATTAAAATTGTTATTTATATTTTGTTTTTCTACATAATATTTACTATTATTACTATCTTCTTCTTCGTTATGTAAAATAGGAATTTCTTGATTTAACCAATAATTTTTATTACTTAGTCTTTCTATTTGCATTAATATAAATGTTAGCAAATTTTTATTAAGATTATCATAGTCTTTTGAATTTAAAAATTTTAAATTTATGTTTAAAGTTTCAAAATTATCATTACTATTTATGAATTCTTCGTATGTTTTAATGTTTTTACAATATATTTTTGAATTATGTAAAATTAATAAAAATCCAAAACAGAAAAAAATAATATTTTTGTTTAATATATTTAACATTAAATGCCCCCTAATTTAAATTTTAATTAAATCTTAATAGTTTTTATATCAAAATTAATTGTTAATTTGCTATTTTATTAAAAATTAGAATTTTAATATAAAAATTAAGGGAACTTTTATGTCAAAAAATCTATCTCTCTTTATATTCCGTAATGATCTGCGACTACAAGATAATACAGCATTAATACAAGCTTTAAAAAATTCACAAAAAGTTTTGCTTGTTTATCTTTTAGAAAATCTCGATATTTTTAAAATCAAAAATTATAATAACCAGCAATTTATAATAGAATCACTTTATGATCTTGATAAATTATTACAAAAATATAACTCTCAAATTTTGTTTATTAAAAATATTAATAATTTAAATTTAATAATCAAAAATTATAAAATTAATAATATTTATATAAACAAGCTTTATCATCCAAAGCATATTTTACAAGAGACTAAAATTAAAAATTTATGCGTAAAAAATAAAGTAAATTTTAATATTTATCATGACTTTTTATTGCATGATCCAGAAAAGAGCAAAAAAGTTTACAAAGTATATACCCCATTTTTGAGAGCTTTTGCTAATAAAGATATAAAAGTATTACAAGCTAATAATTATAAAAATTATTTTAATAAAAAAGATATTAAAAATAATATAAACATTTTAAAATTAATTAAAAAAAATAATAAAAATATTCATGTACATGGCGGTTATACCAGCGCAATAAAAATAATAAATAATTTAGAAAAATTTAAAAATTATAAAGACACTCGTGATTACCCAGGCCTTAAAGATTCTACAACTAAGCTTTCTGCTTACATAAATACAGGTGCCATTTCTGTTCGCCAAGTTTATTCTAAAATAATAAAACTTTTTGGCAAAAATCATGAATTAATTCGTCAGCTTTACTGGCGTGAGTTTTATTATCAATTATATTTTTTGTTGCCAGAATTATTTAATACAGTTTTGCGTAAACGAAATATTAAATGGCAAAATAATAATAAATTTTTCAATCTCTGGAAATCAGGCAATACAAAAATTTTATTACTTGATGCCGGCATTAAAGAGCTTAATACTACAGGTTTTATGCATAATAGAGTGCGTATGCTTGTTGCTAATTATTTATCATTAAAAATGTGGATAAACTGGCAAAAAGGTGAAAAATATTTTGCACAAAAGTTAACAGATTATGATCCTATTTTAAATAATGGTAATTGGCAGTATATGGCACAAGTTGGCGCCAATACAGCGCCATTTCCTCGGATTTTAAATCCAGAGATTCAGCGTAAAAAGTTTGATAAAAATGGTGAATATATTAAAAAATGGAGTGATTGAGTGCGATCCTCGATCCAGGCTTCGCTCATGTGCGCCATAGTTTTAACGAAGGCTGGGGCTTTCTACTTGATAGGTAATCATAATAAAAATACTTTATTAGCTTCATCGAGACACCCGTTCCACCAACGGTGGAGGGGTGCGATTTGAAGCTACCCAAAGGGATTTAAAAGGGTCTTCCCTTTTATTTACAGGGGTTATAGGGGACCATTAAATACATCGATGCTCTTTAGGCGCAGAGATGAAATTATGGTCCCCTAAAGACGAAATAGATATTTTAAGTAAAAAGTGTTAGTCCAGCCTTCGCGTAAAGCTATGGCGGACACAGTCAGAAAAATAGATTATGAAATTAAAAATATTAAAAAACAAAATATTAAAAAATAATTTTAAAATAAAAATTCATAATAAAAAAACGAGCTAGTAAAATTAACTACTAGCTCGTTTACGCTTTTTAAGAAAAATTAAATTAAATTAAAATTTAAATCTTCTTAAAAGTTCTTTGTATTACTCTAATGCAACAACACCCTCTGTTGTTCCGGCAAGAATTATACCAAGACCAGAGATATTCTCGATCCAGTATAGTCCCTTACCTGCAACATCTGCTACTTGATATGGAGCAGTCATATTCCATTCTGCTGCATTGTAAGGTAGTGAACGTAACATTGTGTAATCTGCGCCTTCTGCAACATATGCTGCTGCATCAAAGCCGGTGAAGAATCTACGTGCACCATCTGACCAGAAGTTTGTTGATCTGTCCAAATATGTTAGTGTATTTGTTCCTGTTGCCATACTGGAGTTTGTGTAATTAATTACATTTTCACCAGTTACGTCTGTGCCAAGATCTAATTCACCACCATCAATATTTGTTCCATATTGATGGAATTTAGAATTCTGGAAGTAGCTGTTTGCAGCATCTTCGTAGCTTACGGCCCAAACCTTAGAACAAGCACCTTGCCCATCTGCAACAGATGTATAAACTCTTTTTGGAGAATATAGTGCTTTATAAGCTGCTAAAGATCCAATTAAGTTCCATCTGTCTGGAGCATTAGGATTTAGAAGAGCAGAATCAACTGTTATTAAACCGTTTACATATGCTGTAGGAAATAAAAGCCCTTGGTTTGTTGTAATAAAGAGAGCTACATCTGCATTTGCTGCGGAGCCTTGTGCTACTAATTTTATTCCTGTAAATAATGTGTTTGTAGGAATTTCATCTTTGCCAGACATTGCAATAGGAATACAAGTAGCCCCTTCCATGGTTGAAGCAAGAGGAGCAATGGTTAATCGCCATAATTTTGAAGTGATTCCGCTTCCTGGTGTTACATCTTGTTCAACAACATAAATATAATTTCCGTCAGATTCTATGGCGGTTACGGGACCCAAAATTTTTGTTGAAGCTAAGTGCTGCCACGTGACATTAAATGGAGCTGCTAATGTAGCATCAATTGCAGTTGTTCCATTATATCCTGCTCCAAGTGTTGCTGCAGCATATACATAAAGACCGTTGTCAGTTCCTGCAAAGAAATAACCTTCTCCAATTGCAGCTGACCTTGATGCGGCTAGGCATCTAACTGTTCCTGCACCAACAAGATTTGTTTCTACATACATATTTGCTACTGAAAAATCTGTTCTAGGAGCTTGAGCAATTACACCAGCTCCCGCAGCGGCTAAAGCTTGTGATGTTTTTGCGAATACAACTTTTTCATATCCGCCAAATACAGCCAAAGATGCCAAACTATCAGCATCTACAAAAGTCGATGCTAATGATATTCCAGGTGTATTCATTGGAATATCCAAAACACATGTAATATCTTTGTGTGTTAATGCACCAAAAGTTGTATTAAGTTTGCCTGGTAAAGAGGTTGCAGTGAAACCTGTTGTTGTCCATGCAGAACGAGTAACATTTACTACTGCTGCTGCTGCGCTTAAACCGACTCTCCAGAGTTTGTTTGTTTGCGCATCAATGGCAAAGAATGGTGTTCTATCACCATGGTTTGCAGCAACGACTCCATCTGTTGGCATTACACGGTCCCATGCTGTCCAGCCAACAATTACGCCATTTTCATTAAACATTGCTGAAGATGCCCAAACTCCTGGATCCGTGAGTCCAGTTACATCATCTCGATCTGCAGCTGAATAAGATACATAAACTGTATCGCCTACAACTTCCATATCAGAAGCTGCATTTGCCGCTGCCCATGGAGCATTTCCGCCACCAATTGTAAGCGAACCTGTGTTTTCGCCATCAAGTCTTGTATTTGCGGCTCCAGCAGTTTCTAATGTAAACCCATCAGCAAGAAGTGTGCCTGCAGTATTATTGGTGACTATTTGTCCAGTTCCACCATTTGCAATTGTTGCAGCGGCTGTTGGGTCATAACGAAGAGCATAAAAAGCATTGCCATTTACATCAGCATTGGCTGCAGCAACTTTTCCATTTACAATTAAATAATATTTTCCGGTTGAGGTATGCATTGTGCGGATTTTGTAGATGCGAGGTGATTTTATCCCTATAGCTTCGGCAGCAGCAGCTTTTATTGAGGCAAAAACTCCGGTAGCGGCGGCGGCAGCATTAATTGCATTTGGAACGACATCAGAAATAATTATTCTATCATCTCCATCATTTCTGAATTTAACTTTAGAAATTGCAATATACCTATGGGCTGCAACGTTAGCAGAGGAAATGGTTGTTAATTTGGAAGCTACAAATAATGTTTTTAATTCAGAATCCCAAAACATATCTTGAACACTGTTTGTAGTGGGATCGAGGACTGCATCGGCATGAATTGTGGTACCAAATCTTAAAGGAGCTCCATCTCCAGCTGCAGCGCCTTTTGTTGCGTTATATGCAACAGGACGTTGCGTAGCAGCTGAAAATATTCCAACGCCTACAAATGCAGGGCCCGCGCCGACTTGAAAAGCCTTGATTCCGCTGAGTAAAGCAAAGTCGTTCGCAGGTACGTCAGCACAAGATCGAACGAAAAAATATGCTCCCGTTGGTGCTGCACCAGCAATCCAGGCTGCATCTTTTAAATAATAACCACCAGCAATTTTGGTAACAGTTACAGCTATTGTGCCATCTGTAAGACATATGCGGTGTGCATCTAATGCACTTGCTCCTAACGGTGCGCTAAACATTGTAGTTGCTGTAGTTCCGCCGCCAGTTGTAGGGATGGCACTTAATCCTGTAGCTGCAGCTGCAGCAGTGTTAAAACCTATATAATCAGCGGCTGTTCCATCTGCGCTTGCAATAGCAAAAAGCCCATTTACTCTGGCTACAGTTTGCTGTGCATCAGCAAATGTTGATAAACCTGTAAATGTGGTAGCTGAGTTTCCTGCAACAGAGATAATTCGGTTTACATCACCACCAGTTGTTGTTCCAACATAAAAATTGCCAGTGTAACGATCAAAGGCTTTTGCTTGTATAGCTGCTGCAAATGGTTGATCTGCGGCAGCTGTACCGCTAACTATTTCTACAGCCCCAAGCGGCAAGAAAGCGCTAGCCAATAACGCCAGCACCCCAATTTTATGTAATATTTTTATTTCTCTCATTCAAAAACCTTTCTTCATTAAACGCCCAGGGCATATGCCACAGGGCTACCTCAAATTCGCCCACTTACGCGGGCTTTGAGTTTTGGTTGTTTACATTATGATCCTCAATCAAGTTGAGGATGACCTTTGGCTTTTTTTCATTATGATCCTCGACTAAATCGAGGATGACCCTACTTCGCTTATGTGCGCTATCATGTCCATCGAAGCCTTGGCGAAGTTGGAAGTTTTAATGTAGGCGTAAAAGCTACGTAGGGCAAGCAAGCCTGCGTTAGCAGGCGGCTCTGTGGTAGCCCAGTTGCATATGCGCTGGGCGAACTTATTACCATAGAAGGTCAAAGCCAAGTCCTGCACCGAATACATCTGTCTTATAAGAATTCTTACCGTCTACTGGTAAGTTATAGAACAGATTAATTCTTGGTGCCCATTTGGTTGTCTTTTTCATATGTACAGAAATGTCGTAGTCAAGCATAAAATGCAAGACATGTGTGTACCAGCCATGTAACATGCTGTTACCATTAACTGTAGTTTTATCAAATAAAGTTGTATCTACAGGTGTAATCTCTGCATCTTCTTGTCTATTATATGAATAGCCAAAAATACCAGATAAACCTTTCCAGAAATGGTCAAACTTTAAGTCTGCGCCCAAATACCAGAGTGTTCCAGCTTCTTCTTTTGCTATACCTTTAGCAAGCATAATGTGACCATTTTGTTGGTTGAATGTTTGCATTCTCATTTCACGGTTGTTGTCATCAAAGAACCATGTAAAGCCACCAAATAGGTCAATGCTTAACCATGACATAACGCCAAGGTCAAGTTCTAAAGCGCCATCAAGACCCCAGTGATTGTTGTAGCCTGTAGGCATAGAGAATATGTAATCTGTTTTTACACGTTCGCCTGTAGGACATAGCACACCAACTTTGGCTGAAAGATTTAATGTATATTTATCTTTGCCTTCGTCATCACGTTTGGTAAAAATATCTTGCCAGCCTAAGTAGAAGGTGATATCGCCAAAACCAGCTTTGGAATAATTTTGTGTTGCACCTTTGTAGTCAAATTGGTTTAAAATTTGGTCAAGGTTATTATAAACTTGAGCCCATTCAGTTGTTGTTTTTGAAAATACGCCTGTATCTGCTGACATATCTGTATAAGAAATATTATGTACTTTTACGCTTCTTACAGGTACGTGAGCTTGTACAAAAAATCCTTTTTTAAGATTTTTACGTACTACGTAGTCATTTTCCCACATTTCAAATTTGCCATCAAATCGTAATGTTGCAAAATTTGGATCATCACTTGTTGGGGCTAATACTGTTAAAGCATTTATCATGTTTTGATAAACATTCATAGGATCTGTGAGTGTTACATTTTCGCCTGCCCATAACATGCTGTAAGCACCAGTATCATTTAGGATATTAGCTGTATTACCACTTTTATCCCAACCTGATCTGGCATCGCCATACATGAAATCATCTTCTATCTTCCATGCCCAGTCATCAACTTCATAGTAACGTTCATCATCGAACCAACAAGCTGTTGGATTTCTGTGTAGATTTGCGCTTTTGAAATAATGCGCGTTGTCTTTTGCAGACAAGCCCACACTCAACAATAAAAGCATGCTGAGTATGCGCATATTTGGTCTTCTCATTAAGACTCCTCTCTCGTTATAGTGTTAAACTTACTACCAACTCTTTTGAACATGTTTTTGCGCCACACACGCAAAGTAGTGCCGCAGGCACTGTAGTACCGTGTTCGATACCATGCGATTAGGGTAGATATAAAAAAATATTATTTAAAGTATTTTTTTAATAATATAGGTTTGTCTTAAAGATAAAGGGTTTTTTGTGATTATAATTAATGTATTATTCTTGTACTTGTTATGCTGAATTTGTTTCAGCATTTAGAAATATAAATTTTTTAACAAATTAATATTTTTTTAATAACAAAGTTCTTCTTTTAACAAAAGAAGAGGCTGTTGGCCTCTCCTTTTGAAATCCTCACCAACAAAAGAGTAAACTCTTTTGAATCTCTTAACGCTTCAAATCGCACCTATCCACCTGTGGTGGAATAGGCGTCTCGATGAAGCTAATAAAGTATTTTATATAAATATAATTTCAAAAAGAGCCTGCTTTAGCTGGCGTAACTGTGCTAGCGGCAGGCTAGCGCTTGCTGCGTTTAACGTGAGATAATTAACCAAATTATTAAAATAATTATTGGTATTGGCATATAATATGCAAATTTATATAATTTGCCAGATTCAGCAATTTGTTTAACTTTTTTGAAAATAAAATAAGAGATAATGCTAGCCCAGCCTACGCACAAGGCTACGGCGGGCATGCTATAATTAGGTGAAATATAATAAATAAAGTTTTTATTTGTCATTATAATTTTATAAACCCCCAACAAAAATCCAGCGCAAATAATTGGGAATTGTATTAAAAATGTTATTTCAAAATTTCTTTTTAAATTTTTATTTAATAAACTCGCAAAAAAGAATACTGCTGCAAATCTTGATATACCTGGGATTAGTGCAAGCCCCTGCACAAGGCCAAGAAGGGCAAAATTTATCGCAATGTGATTATTCGCCAGGCGATAGCCTGGCTCTACCTCAATGCCGCCACGCCTTGCGGCGGGCTCAAATGCCAGCAATAAGCCTGTTATACAAAAGCCAGTGAGTAATAAAAAATTAGAATTATAAAAGCTTAAATTTGTGATATAAAATTTAAATAAAAGCCAGATTAAAACTGTTATGCTGTCAGCAATAAAAATAAGCGATATTATTTTAAAAAATATTTTATATAAATTTTTATAAGAATCTTTTAAATATATTTTTTTATTAAGTATGCCTGATAATAATTTTTGTATAGGCCCCCACCAGTTTTTATAAAAAATTATTAATAATATAATTATTGTTGGTAAGTGCAAAACGTAATCAAAATATTCTGGAATATTTATACCAAAAAGTTTTTCTGCTAATAAAAAATGGCCAGAGCTCGAGATTGGCAGTGATTCTAATATTATTTGTATAAAAATAAATATGATAATATAAAACATAAGTTAGCTTTCTTTTTTTATGATATTTACCGTTTTTATTGTTAAGTTGCAATGTACAATCCAAAATATTATAAATATATAGATATTAATTTGAAAGGATAATTATGAAAAATTTCTTAGATGACTTGGCTCCAAATATTATAAAAAATAGTTCAGGACAAGAGATAGGTGTGTTTTTTGATATTAAAGATTATAATTTGCTTCTTGAGCATTTAGAAGAATTGTATTTGGGCAAAATTGCACAAAAAATTAAAAAAGAAGAAGGTGATAATTTAAAGAGCTTAGAAGATTTTGAAAAAGATCTTGATTAAAGATGAGTAAAAATAGTTTATTTGGTTACAAAATATTTTTAACTAATAGAGCACAAAAAGAAATAAAAAAACTTACAAAGATAGATAGAGATAATGTATCTATAATTTTTGTTGGGCATAGAAAAAAAGTATATCAAGAATTTAAAAATATGTTTGGCTAATTTTTTTAATACAGATTATAGATTATTTTTATAGTATTAATTTTTATTAAAATTTTAATTTAAAAATAACTTTAATAAAGTAATAAAAGATCTTTTAACAAATTAATATTTTTTTAATAACAAAGTTTTTCTTTCTACAAAAGAAGAGGCTGTTGGCCTCTCCTTTTGAAATCCTCACCAACAAAAGAGTAAACTCTTTTGAATCTCTTAACGCTCCAACTCACATTGCCGGTTGCGCACTACGTGCTATCCGGACAAATGTTCGGTGTAGCTAATAAAGTATTTTTTATAAATTGTAGTTTGAAGTATATATGCGACAAGCAATACTTGTGTTAATAATCTAAAAAAATCTTTATTAGCTTCATCGAGACACCCATTCCACAAACGGTGGATGGGTGCGATTTGAAGCGACACAAAGGGTTTTAAAAGGGTCGTCCCTTTTATTTGCGGGGATCGCAAAGGGGTTGTCAAAACATAACCCCTTTGCAAACGAAATAAATATTTTAATTAAAAAAGAGTTTATCCAGCCTTCGCGTAAAGCTTCCAACTTCGCCAAGGCTTCGATGGACAGGACGGCGGACACAGTCAGTAAAGATGATTTTCTTATATCTGGATCCTGAAATAAATTCAGGATGACAAATGATTTTAAAATAAATAATAATAAAAAATAATAAATAATAAAAAATAAATAAATTTAAATTAAAAAAATTACATAAAAATATAAAATTTCTACACCCCATTTACCTAGCTTTTAAAAGCTAAAAAACCCTTTATTTTTCAGTATAATCTTTGCTTTTTGTCGATCAACAGAGGGTTGCAGAATAAAATTTTTTTTTAAAAAACTTGAAATGTGGATCAAGAGTTGCTAAGTTATAAGGCATAATGATTTAGAAAAATAAAAAGTGAGACACAAACAACATAAATGTTAGTATGTTTATCTAGTTAAAGAAAGGAGGAGGCACAAAAACAATCTTTCTTTTTTTCTACTCGTAAGTTTTTACAAGACGTGTTTATAGTAACGAGTTTAGGTAAGTACTTTTAATTGAGTAAGTGAATTCGTCAATAACAGACATGTTTCATTTACAAAATTAAAATCGTTTTTTTATAGGGGAAAGACAGTATGAACAAACTGTTAAAAGGTTTACTTGTCACAGCTTTAGTTGTTGGCACCGTAAACGCAGATACAAACAAAACATTCTTAATGCCTAGATCAGCTGGCGTTAATCTTCCAATGGAATACACAACATTTAATGAATTAATTCAACATAAAAATGGCGACTTCTTTGGAGCTCATTTCCAAGTAGTTCCATTTTATATGGATTCAACAAATGGTTCTGATATAGGTAAGTATTTTGGTATTGCTGGCAAAAATACATTTGTAATTGGTAACTCAACTTTAGTTACAGCAGGTACAGCTGATATGAATTATGGATATATAATTCATAATATAGCAACTGCAGCAACTGCTGGTGTTGCAACATTGAATTTTGATCCAGAACTACAAGCTTATGGTGCAAGAATTGATTATTATCAAGATTTAGAAAAAATTCTTGATGGTTTATATTTAAAAGTTGCATTACCTATAGTTCACACTGAAACAAAGATAAATAGAACAGTTTCATCTGTTACAGCAAGTAACAATTTGACAGAAGCACACTTGAATGAATATTTTGCTGGTACTTATTCTCAAGATATTGCAGATGCAAATGCTCAAGCAGTTCTTGAACATGCAAAAAGAGATGGTTCTCATTCAGAAACATCTGTTGCAGACATTGATGTAGTATTAGGCTACAAGATTTGGGACAAAGAAAAATACTCTTTTGCATTAAATCTTGGCTTAACAATTCCTGTTGGCAATGATGCTGATGGAGATTGGGCATTTGAACCAATAGTCGGCAATGGCGATCATTGGGGCTTTGGTGGTGGCTTAGATGCAATGGTAAGACTTTGGAAGAAGAATGATCAAGATATTAAATTAACATTAGCAGCTAACTATAGATATTTATTCTCTGGTACAGAAAAGAGAACATTGGGCTTAAATGATGTTGATGGTGTAGAAGTTCCTTTTGGCCAATATTATTTAGCAGCAACAATTGGTGATATACGTAGAACTCAACAATTACAACCTGTTGCAAATCTTTTAACACAAGATGTTAAAGTAGAGACAGGCAGCCAATTGGATGCAGAGTTATATTTTACATATAACAATGGTGGCTGGAATGTAGAACTTGGCTATAACCTATTCTACAAAGATTCTGAAGATGTAAGTCTTAAGAATGCTTGGTCAGACGGAGTATATGGTATAGCATTTATAGATCAAACATTTGCTACTGGTGGTGATGGTACTTTCGTAGCATCTGCAGATGGTACTGCCGCTGTTGGTGCTAATGGTGGTTCTCGTGGTCTTATAAACAATACTCCAACAAATACAGCTTTAGGCCAAACAACCAGAGCTTATGGTATCAATACCCATGTCGCAGAATCAGCATCACAATTTACAAACAAGATCTTTGGTGGCGTTGGATATATTTTCAGAGAATGGGAATATCCAATGATGCTAAACATCAGTGGTGCATATGAATTTGCTGATCGTGATGCAATTGAAAATTGGCAAATCTGGGGTAAGATTGGCGTTAAATTTTAATTGAATAATTAATAATTTAATTTCAATTTACCATGATCCATAAAGTAATTTGTGGATTACGATGTAAATCGATGGGGCTCATAGAAATATGAGCCCTTTTTTGTTATATGAATTTTTTATTTATATTTTAATTTTTGAGTTTTCGTTACTGATTAACTTATTTTAAATATAAAATTTATTTCGTCTTTAGGGGACTTCATTTTGGAAGTCCCCTATAACCCCTGCAAACAAAAGAGTAAACTCTTTTGAATCTCTTGACGCTTCAAATCGCACCCCTCCACCGTTGGTGGAACGGGTGTCTCGATGAAGCTAATAAAGTACTTTTTATAAATTGTAGCATTATATCTAGTGTTTAATTTAAAGATCTCCATATTAGACTTACCTTGTCTGCCTGTCCGCCGTCCTGTCCATCGAAGCCTTGGCAAAGTTGGAAGCCTTGTGCAAAGGCTGGAAGTGCCTAATGACGTTAGTCAGGAGGCACGAGTTAAGTCGTAATAAAGGGTTTTAAAAGGGTCTTCCCTTTTGACCTGCCCGCCATAGCCTTGGCGACGGCTGGGTTTACAGGGGTTATAGGGGACCATTAAATACATCGATGCCCTTTAGGCGTTGAGATGAAATCATGGTCCCCTAAAGACGAAATAAACTTTTTAAGTAAAAAAGAGTTAGTCAGAAAATATAACTTAGAAATTAAATTTAAATTAAATTTAAATTTTAAGTTATAATTCGTTTTAATTTACAATTTTATTTTTAAAAATTTTAGCAATTTTATTTTTATCTAGTTTAGAACATGCTATATCAAGGCCTAAATTAACAAGTTCTTCATTTGTAAAATTTACGATATAGCCATTTAATTCTAAAAAGATTATTGCTGTCATAAGGCCAGTTCTTTTATTGCCATCAAAAAATGGATGATTTTTTAATTAATTGATCATGTATTTTAATAATTTGATTAATAGATAAAAAAATAATTTTAGACATAGCTTTATTTATGCGCTAATTCTTTTAAGGCGTTAGAATATTTTTTTATATTTTTTTTAACAATTTTATCAAATTTATTCTGATCTTGAATAACAAGGATGACTTTTATTTTACTGTTTTTTAATTTTTGTTTATATTTTTGTGGAATTTTTAAAAAACCATTTTCTTCTTGTGTTATAAATTCTATTTTTTCCATATTTTGTCCTTATAATAATAATTTTTAAAATTATAACTTAAATTTGTTAGTTATAAAAATTTAATAAAATTTAAATAAATTTAGCGTATTTTGATTATATAAATATTATAATTATTTGTTTTATAACTTTTACTTGGCCTATAATTATACTTATTGCTATATTAATTTTATTAAATATTTAAATGTTAAAAAAAACAGGAACATAAATATGAAAAATATTTTGGATGAAATAAAAAATAGATTAGTAAAAGTATATAGTCCTACAAAAATATATTTATTTGGCTCTAGCGCTTGGGGTAAGCAAACACCAGAAAGTGATTTAGACTTATTGATATTAATTCCAGAATCTAACGAAAGAAGTTACAAACGAGCAATTAAAGGAGAATTAGCTTTAGCAGATTTATTGGTTTCTAGAGATTTACTTGTTTATACAGAAAAAGAATTTGAATCTCTAGCAAGCGATGTAACTACTTTATGCTATAAAATAAAAAAAGAGGGAAAAGTAATCTATGCAAATGCATGATGCATGGTTAAAAAAAGCTCATAGTGATTTATTAATAGCAAAAAAACTTTTTGATTTAAATGAGCTTGATTTATTTGATGGCGCAGCATATCACACTCAACAGTGTGCAGAAAAAGCTTTTAAATCATATTTGGCATATAAAAAACAAAATATTGAAAAAACACATAATTTAGTTTTATTGGTAAAATTATGTAGTCAGTATGATGCTGAATTTGAATCTTTATTGAATATATCAGCTATCTTAAATCCATATAGTATTAAATTTAGATATCCAGATGATGTAATGGTTCCAGAAAAGAGTGACTTAAAAGAGGCAATAGACTCTGCAGAAGTTATATTTAAATTTATAAAGAAAAAAATTTCTGAGTTTAATACAGGACAGGGTAGTATATTTAGAAAATTATAAACTTTATAAATTTTACTTGGTCTATAAATATACTTATTGCTATATTAATTTTATTAAATAGGATTAGATCACGGCTCGGCGGCCGGGATGACATACTGTGTGATAGTATTTTTAAAAGAAAGAGAGAGTATGAACAAAATTTCAAAAAATTTTATATTTAAATTTTTATTATTTTTAAATTTATTTTTTATAAATAATATTTATTCGACAGAAACAAATAAAACTTATCTTTTATCAAGATCTACTGGTGTAAACTTATCAATGGAGTACACGACTTTTAATAATTTTGTAAATTACAGAGATGATAAGCGTGCCCGGGATAATAAAGACAATAGCTTTGGGGCGCATATACAAGCAACGCCATATTATTTAGAATCGAATAATGGCAAAGATATAGGTAAATATTTTGGTTTTGATGATAAAAATATTTTACGAATAGCTAGAAATAATATTGCTGGTTATGATCTAGATTTTAGATATATGGTGCATGATAATGTAAATACAGCAAATACAAATGCAATTGTAAAACTTGATCCAAAGTTTGAATCGTATGGTTTGCGTCTTGATTATTATCAAAAATTAGAAAAATTTCTCGATGGTTTATATTTTAAAATAGCTATACCAATATCTTATGTTAAAACAGATGTGCGATTAAATATTGCTGATCAGGCTGGATATTTTGTTGCTGGAACAAACACAGATTTGTATAAATATTTTGATGGCACTTATAATTTACCTGTAGGTAATGCCCGAGCTCAAGCTGCTCTTGAATATGCAAAAATTTCTCAACATAAATTTTCAAAGACAAGCGTTGCAGATTTAGATTTAGTTTTAGGTTGCAAGTTTATAGATAGAGATAAATACTATGCAATAATAAATTTTGCATTAACAATACCAACAAATAACGAAGCTGGTGCCGGATATATGTTTGATGTAAATGTTGGCAATGGTAGTTATTGGGCTTTGGGTGGTGGGCTCGAAGGTATGATGCGCTTGTTTGGAAAAACAAATGATCATAATTTAAATTTAGTTGCAGTTGCAAATTATAGATATTTATTCGAAGGCAGAGCTGAGCGAACTATGGGTTTATTAAATCCAGATGGTACACGTGCAAACTGGGGCCAATATTATTTGGTTGGCGAAATTGGTACAGCTGTAAGTACACAACAGTTACAGCCTGCTGCAAATGTTTTGACACAAAGAGTAAAACTTGCTCCGGGTAGCCAATTAGATTCTATGATCTATTTAAATTATAAATATTCTGGATTTACAGCAGAATTAGGTTATAACTTTTTCTGGCGTGATGACGAACAAATTAGTTTAAAAAATGAATGGCAAAATAATGTTTATGGCGTAGCAATTTTAGATCAAGATATGACTATTGCTGGAGGCGCAACTTTTGCAAACACTGGTTTTGCAGCTACAGCTGTACCTGTTAACGGTGGCTCTATGGGATATATTAATAATGACCCAGATAACACAGCTTTTACTGCTGCAGGAACAGTTGCAACTAGAGCTTATGGTTTAGATGAAGGTGTAGGTGCTGCCAGTTCACAAAATACACACAAAATTTTTGCTGGTTTGGGTTATGGCTTTTATGATTTTAAATTTCCCTGCATGCTTGGCATCGGCGGAGCATATGAATTTAATGGCGATGATGGAATTGAAAATTGGCAAGTTTATGGCAAAGTGGGATTAAAGTTTTAAAAATTGCATTTTTTATTTACTTTCCTGCCAGCTCTTGCGCAATCAAGTTAACTCGTCCAGCGCCGATAGTTAAAAGTAAATCGTTATCTTGTAAAATATTTTGTACATCTTTTGTAATAGATGCATAATCAGGATAATAAATTACTTTGATATTTTTATTTTGAGCTTGAATATCTTGTGCAAGTTTATAACTATTAATACCTTCTATAGGTGTTTCGCTTGCAGGATAAATATCTGTGATATATAAAGTTTTAATTTGTGTATTTTGTGAGAATACATTTACAAAGTCTTGCCATAATTTTTGCGTACGTGTAAATCTATGTGGCTGAAAGATTACATGTAAATTTTTATTGGCTCTTTTTTGTGCAATCAAAAGAGTATTATAAATTTCTGTAGGGTGATGACCGTAATCATCGAAAATTTCAGCACCATTACATGTGCCTTTAAATTCAAAACGTCTTTCGACGCCTTTAAATGTTTCTAGTGCATTTTTTATTTTTTCAAAAGAGAGTTCAAGCTCAAGAGCGAGTGCAATGGCTGCAAGTGAGTTTAAAATATTGTGATGGCCTGGAACGTTAAGTGTGATTTGTCCTAATAAAAATTTGGGTTTTTTATAAATATTTTTATTATTTAAATAAACATTATAAACAGAATTTGCTTTATTAAGTTCTAAAACTTCACAAGTAATATCAGCATCATCAGAAACACCATATTTTATAATATTAATATCTGGTAGTGGCAGCATAGAGCGTATATTTTCATTATCTATGCATAAAATTGCTTTACCAAAAAATGGTAGTCTTTCTAAAAAATTTTTAAAAGTATTTTTTATATCGTCTAAATCTTTATAAGTATCTAAATGTTCTAAGTCTATGTTTGTAACAACAGCTATACATGGGCTTAAAAATAAAAATGATCTATCAGATTCATCGGCTTCGGCAATTAAAATATCACTTTTGCCAAGTTTTGCATTTAGCGAAATACTTTTTAATACACCACCAATAATTATCGTTGGATCATAATTCGCTTCGAGTAATATATGCGAAATCATAGAAGTTGTTGTTGTTTTGCCATGCGCACCGGTAACGGCAATGCCGTGCTTCATACGCATTATTTCTGCAAGCATTTTGGCTCTTGGTATTACAGGGATATTTTTATTTATTGCTTCTATAACTTCTGGGTTATCGTTGTGTACCGCAGAAGAATAAACTAAAACGTCAGCATCGTTAATATGCGTTTTATCATGATCTTTGTAAATTATACAGCCAATATCACGCAAGTGATTTATAATATTTGAGTTTATATCTTTATCGCAACCAGATACTATATAGCCTTGCAAACGTAATATTTCTGCAATGCCACTCATGCCTATGCCGCCTATGCCTATAAAATGTATATGCTGATGTTTTTTGTACATACTAGATTTTCCCAAAAAAATTATTAATACGATCAAGCCCTTCTATAAGAACTTCTGGATTACGTGCAAAACATAATCTTAAATAACTTTTGCCACTAGCACCAAAATATTTACCGGCAATTAAGCCAACTTTTGCTTGGCGTAATATTTGTTCACTTAATACTTCTGCATCAGGATAATCTGTTTTTAAAAAAACAAAAAAACCGCCGGCAGGTTTTTGGTAGCTAAATATATTTTTGTTAACTAAATTTTGTAATTTGTTTTCAAGAATATTTAAATTATTTTTTACTATTAAACTAAATTCTTGTGTAAATTCTGGATGATCAAGTGCAAATAATGCTGCATATTGTGATGGTACATTTGTGCAATTTAATAAAGCATCTTGCATTGCTCCAAGGGGAATATTTAAACTTTCGGGTATAACCATATAACCTACTCGCCAGCCAGACATGCCCATACTTTTTGAAAAAGTATTAACGTTTATAAAGTAATTACTTTCGTTAACAAATTTTGCACTAGAATTATAATTATTATTATAAATATAATCGCGATAAGCTTCGTCTATTATTAAATAAATTTTATTCTCTTCGCACCAGCTTAATAATTCTTTAATAATATTTTCGGGAATTATAATACCCAAAGGGTTATTTGGGTTAGAAAATATTATAATTTTAGTTTTACTTGTAGTTGCTTGTTTTATTTTTTCTATGTTTAATTCCCATTTATTATCTTGTGCCATGCTAACAAACACAGCATTTGCTCGAGCGAGTTTTACAAGTTTTTCGTATGCAGGATAAGTTGGTTCTGGAATAATAACTTCGTCACCAGCTTCTAGTAAAGTTAAAAATATAGTCGAAAGTGCACCTATAGCACCATGTGTGACTATAATATTATTTATATTTAAATTTATATTATTATTTTCGCTAACAACTTGAGCTAATTTTTCACGTAATTTTAAAATTCCCCAAGCGCTTTGATAGTAATCGCTTTTATCTGTTTTTAAAACTTCTTGTATATAATTTTTGATTTGCTCTGGTATTCCACCAACTTTTAATGCACCCTGTGAAAGTGAAATATATTCGTTACTACTATTAACTATTGCTTCAACTTTTTTTATTCCAGATAATGGGATATTTAGCATTTGTCATCCAGATACGTTAAGTAAAATTATAAATTCGTTATACGATAAATAAGACAAGATAAGAATACTAAATAATATTAATATAAATCGCAAGATATAATGTAAATATTTATTATAGAAAAAATTTTGGTATCCAATTATAAATCTATAAAAGGTTGCAAATGCACTTACTAAAAGCGCAATCCAGTATGGCCATGGGTTTGTTAAAATTACATAAAACATGTGATTTAACATTGAACAAAAATAAATATTTTCTAAAAAAATTACAGAGTAAATAGAAAATATTAAAGCCATTGGCCATGCGATTAATTCAGGGTATTTTAAAATTTTACCTGTAATAATTTTATAAGGTAACCCTAAAACTATTTTTCCATGAAATGCAGGTATGCACAAAACATAAAAAGCCCAAGTTACAAATGTAGATAAAATGGCTGTTTTAAGATTATGATTTGCATAAAAGCTAAAAAATATAAAAGAAAAGTTTATTATTGGTATTAAGAATAACCATTTATTTGGCGCTTTATTTTTATTCACTTACTCTCCATGGTTTTTTGCCCAGGGCATTAGAAGCAAGTCGGTAGCATTCGCGTAGGCAAATTTGAAGCTATCTCAAATATAAAATATTTAAAATTATATTTTCTAGATAGCGTCAAAAAAAACAATATCAATTTCAGGTCCGCCTTCGTTAAAACTTCGGCGGGACAGCCTACGCAACTGTGCTATTAAAATCTTTTTAAATTATAATACCGGTACTGGCATGCCAGCCGTAGCCTTGGCGTAGGCTGGTGGAGCTAACCGGGGTCGAACCGGTGACCTCATGAATGCCATTCATGCGTTCTACCAACTGAACTATAGCCCCATTAATAAATTTCAAAAATTTATGCATTTATTGCATTTTAAAAATATAACAGATTAAATTGTAAAAAAACTGTGAAAAAATAGCAAATATTTTATACACTTTTTTGTAAATAAAAGATTTATTTTACGAAAGTCTTTAATGGAAAATTTATTTAAAATAATTAAAAAATTAAACCCAATATTAAAAGAAATAATAAATAATGGTTCTGTACCGTATCTTGTTGGTGGTAGCGTGCGAGATTTAGTTTTAAATTTAGAAACAAAAGATCTTGATATAGAAGTTCATAAAATATCTATAAAAGATTTAGAAAAAATTTTAAAAAAATTTGGACATGTGCGTCTTGTTGGTCAAAAATTTGGTGTTTTAAAAATAGATGGAATAAACGTAGATTGGTCATTACCCAGAAAAGATAGTATTGGCAGAAAGCCAAAAGTTATAATAAAAAAAGATATTTCTATAAAAGATGCGCTTGTACGGCGTGATTTAACTATTAATGCAATGGCTATAGATTTGCGGGAGCTTTTAAAAAATAAAAATAATTTTAAAAAAATAATTATTGACCCATTTGGTGGCCTAAAAGATATTAAAAATAAAAAATTAAGAGTTATTGATGCTAATTTTTTTGTTCAGGATCCTTTAAGATTATTTAGAGTTATGCAATTTGCAGCACGTTTTAATATGGCGCCAGATAAAAATTTAAATAATATTTGTAAAACTATGAGTTTGCAGGACCCAGCAACAGGAAAATTAATTTCGCGTGAACGAATTTTTGATGAAATTAAAAAATTATTATTAAAGAGTAAACAACCAAGTATTGGCTTTAGATGGCTATTAAAAATAAATAGATTAAAAGATATTTTTCCTGAAATTTATAATTTAATTGGTGTTAAACAGAAAAAAGAATATCATCCAGAGGGTGATGTGTTTGAGCACACTATGCAGTGTATAGATGTTGCTGCAAATCTTGATATTTATGAAACAGAAAACGAAAAATTCTTGATTATTTTAGCGCTTTTGTGTCACGATTTTGGCAAGCCAAAAGTTACAGATAAAAATTTATCAGCAATAGGGCACGAAAAAGAGGGCGTAGAAATTGCAAAAAAATTTTTAAAGCGAATTACGCGCGATAAAAATTTGATAAACTCTGTGTGCAAGTTGGTTTTGTATCACATGCAGCCAGCGCAATTATTAAAAAGTAATGCAAAAATTAGTGCATATAAAAGATTAGCTATAAAACTTGCCACAGATATAAACATGAAACAACTTGGCATTGTTTGGCTTGCGGATAATTTGGGACGGGTAGCGTATCGCTCGGGTAGACGCTTCGATACACCTCGCGTTGTTCGGCACTCAGCGCGAACGGGAAGTTTGAAAAAACACGCCGTGCAGGCTTTGTCATCCCGGGCAAGGACCCGGGATCTAGAAAATAAAATAATAAGTGAGTTTAAACAATATTTAAAAATAATAAAAAATTTAAATATAGAAACAGGTCCGGAAAAGCCAATTTTACTTGGCCGTGATATTTTGGATAAAGTAAAACCAGGGCCTCAAATGGGTAAAATTTTAAAATGTGCTTATAAAATACAAATAGAGGAGGGTGTTAAAGATAAGGAGACGTTAAAGAAAAGAGTATTAAAGTAGTTTTTATAGGAGAAAGTATGAAAAAAAATATTTTGTTATTATTAGTGCTTAGCTTATTTGCAGCTAACATATCTGCATATACAAATAAAACATATATGCGCCCACAAGATAGTTCTACGTATTTACCAGATAGATTTAGAGTAAATGATTATTATAAAGCTGATTTTAAAATGCCTAGCTTAATAGGTAAATTAGATATTACTGCTTATCATTTTCATTCTATAAGTAAAGATAAAATGGGAAGATATTTTGGTGTGAATGAAAAAAGTGAATTTAATTTTATTGGTGATCAAACCAATGATGATATGGATATTGACTACAGATATTTAATTTCAAATTATTCTGCACATACTAATTATTCTGCAAAAATGAGTCTTGATCCAAAAACACAATATGCAGGCTTTAATGCATCTGTTATATTAGATTTATCTAGAATAAATAAACATTTAGCGTTTAAGATTAATGTTCCATATCAAAGAGTACATACAGATTTGCGTTCAAATTTTTCTTCTTCTAATGCAAGTTTGATTAAAGATTATTTAGCGGGTGATTATTCTTTAAATGTTGCAGCAGGTACTCGTAATCAAGAAGCATTAAGATATGCAAAAATTACTGATCAACAAGAAAAATTAGGCATTCCATTTATGGATTTTTGTCTTGCATATAACACTCATAACGAAGATGGTTTAATTAATACAGTAAAACTTGGATTTATTTCAACAGTAGAAAAAAAAGCTACAGCTGAATATCTTTTTGAACCAATATTAGGGAACAATAATCACTTTGGTATTGATGTTGGTATTGAAGGTAGCAAAAGACTTTTTGATGGTAATGGTCATAGAAGTTTTGTAGATTTTGTTTGGGATTTAAATTATAAATATTTATTCTCTAATACACAGTTTAGAACTTTGGGTATAAAGGGTGCAAACTGGGGACAATATTATTTATTAGGTAAAGAGGGCGTTTCTGGTGCATTTATTCCTGCTGCCAACGTTTTGACTCAAAATGTAAAAGTTGAACCAGGTAGTCACCTTGATTTAAATTTAGAATTATTATTTGGATATCATGCATCTAGAGTTTCTGTTGGTGGTAATATTATTGCAAGACAAGAAGAAGAATTAGATTTTAAAAATAATCTTGCGACTCAAACTTATGGTGTAGTTACACCAGGAACATCTTCTGCTGTAAACTTTGATTTAAGTACTAATGTTGGACTTGGTAATTATACAACATATGCTTTAAGCAACGATAATATAGATTTAAAAGCTGCTCAAGCTCCAGGTATATTTGCTTACAAAGTTTATTTGCAGTATGCATATGATTATGTAAAACGAAATACAGAAAGAATGTTTACAGTCGCAACAGGTGTATCTCTTAACATTACAGATCAGAATGCTCATTTTGACGGCATTGGGTGTTGGTTTAAGATGGCTGCATATTTTTAATTATTTAAAAATATAATTTTTGTCAAAATAAAAACGGGTAGATTTTTTACGTCTACCCGTTTTTTTAAGTTTACTTGTTTTTAAAAATTTAATTATATTTAATTATCTTGATTTAATTTTTTTCTTGAAAACCAACTTTTAAATTTATTAACTATATTGTTACTTGTTGATAATATAACGTTTGTTCCAACACCAGAAGCAAGAGCTGTTGCTACAGGAACTAGTAACATTTGTGGAATTGAATAACCAGAAAGATCACAGTTGTTATATTTTGCATATTGTTCTAATAATTGATAAAAGAACATTGTTTGTCCTGCTGTAATGCCTGTTATCCAAGAAAATTTACTAATATTGTTTGAAGTATTATCTTCACCAATTCTTGCATTTTGCATAGATAAAACTTTTTTTAGATCTGTATTTTCACCTGTTATTTTTGTTATGACAGATTTATTTTCTTCGATGGCTTGTTTAAGTTCATCAATTTGTGTTTTATAATTGTTTAATTCTTGAGCTAAATTTTCAATTAATTTAGCAAAATCGTTATCTTTAGAATTTATATTTTTTGTATTTATATTAAGTGTTTTAACAATAAATTCTAAAGTTTCTATTTTGTTTTTTAATTCTTGATCTTTTTCTTGAAATAGTTTTTCTAAATTGCCATATTTATTTACATAATCAGTTATAGTTTCTTGAGCTGTTTTTACATTTTCTTCTAAAGAATTATTTAAAGTATTTAATGCTTTTATGGATTCAGATAATTCTTTATTTTCTATTGTTTTAGTATTTAAGTCTTGAGTTATAGATTCTATTGTTTCATTTAAACTTAAAACTTGTGTTGAAAGTTTTGCATTTTCATTTTGATGTGATTTGTTTGTATTTTCTAATTCTTCAATTTTATTTGGTAAATCTAAATCGTTTAAATTTTTATTTAAATTTTGTGCAGCTTCAAGTTCTTTTATAGTTAATATTAATGTTTCATTAAGTCTTTCTATTTCGGCAGATTTAGTTGTATCTAATGTTTTTATTTCTGTATTTAAGTCAGAAATTTTGGTGTTAAGTTTTACACTTTCTTCTGTTAATGTTTTTATATGATTATTAACACCTTCGATTATCTTTTTTGCATTATCGGTTATTACTAAACCAGCTTTAACTAAATCATAAGAAAATGATTCAAATGCAAGTTTTAATTCTTCTTTATAACAGTTTGGAGCACTATTAATTAAGCTTTCTGTTTCTTTTAAAAATTCAAAAATAGCATTTAAAGTTTCTAATTTTGATTTATCTGTTAAGTTTTTTAATTTATTTTCTAATGTAATAAAAATACTTTCTTTAAAATTTTTTGTTGTTGTGTAATTGGTTCTTGTTTTAGTATTTTTGAGTCCAGTTGATAATGTATTTGTAAATGTTTCAAATATGCTTTCTATATTATTTACTTTCTCGTACATATTATTTGTAAAATCACCAAAAGACTTAACTTGTGTAAATAATATTAACCCCGTTAATATTATTGAGTTTATAATTTTTTTCATATTTAAAACCTCCATTAATCTTTACCAAAAAAACAACCAGATTTTTCTGTATATGTTCCATTTTCACGAACATTTTTAGCACACTCTTTAACTGTTGGTTGTTTATATTCTGTAATATTGCATACTGGGCATTTTGTTTCTATTTTATTTATACAATTACCAGGAACTTTAATGTATTCTGTTATTGTTGTGTTTGTACAATTAAACGCTGTTGGGTTAGTAGGTGTAATAACTTTTGAATTATGCAAATAATAACCACCAACTCCAGAACCTGTTAATATCATAAGTATTATAACTAAGTTTGTAGGAGAAATTTTTGAATTATTTTGTGCTTTATTTTTCCATGCACTTGTTAAGTTTAAAATTGCTTCTTCTGTTTTTTTCTTATCTATTTTATCTAATTTTCGCATGTTATCTTGTTCTTGACGTTTATCTTTTTTGCAAAAAGTAGATACTGTTGGTTTATAATATCTTAATTCTGCATTAAGATTTTGCACAGATAAAGCAACAAGTGTTGATAATATCAAACCTGATATTAAATTTTTTATAGATTTATTCATGATATAACCCCCAATAAATTTATTTATAACCTCTATTATTAATTATAATAAATATACACAATATTTGGGGTTTTAAAAAATGAGTTTTTCGAGTGAATTTTTGATACAAAAAGGGCAAAAAACGTAAAAAAAACGTTTTTTGCCCTAAAAATCTTTAAATTTGATTTATTTTTGTAGGCTTTTTACCCAATTTTTTGAATATTTTTTAGAAGCTCTACGCAAAATACCTAGTGTTTTTAGATATTTTATCATTCGTTCAATAACTTGAGCATCTTGGGCAGGATTGCCGGTAATATCTTTTTTGCCAAGACCTGAGTGTAAAAAATGTTCTGGAGCTTTATAGTTTTCTAACTTTTGAGCAAAAGTTAATTTAATTCCAAATGGATCTTTTACTGCAAAAGTTTTATATCCATAATTTTCATCTTTTAAAGATTGAACAATCTGGACTCCTTTTTGTTCACATTTTTTAAAGTATTTTTCTAGTCCTTTTTTCATTTCTATAAAAATACCAACACTTCTGCTAGCACATCTTTTGATAAAGCTAAATTCTGCTAGCTCTTCTATGTGAGGAGCTCTAAGCATTAAAAAGCATTTACCTTTGCGTAAATGTGCATATGTAATTTGTTCATCCTCACCAGGATTTTTTTCTGTTATTAGTTCTACTACATCAAAGGCTAATTTTTCAGTATAAAATTTTGTAGCCTTTTCTACAGATTCTACAACTAAAACAGTTGTTCCAGACTTCATCATATCTTTCTCTCCGTCTTGCTTACCGCCAAAATAAAATTTGCCTATTTTTGAATGGCAACAAGCTTTTGTACAAGCCTGCTTACTTTGCGTGAAGCAGTATTTTTCTTAAATAGGCCCTTACCTGCAGCTCTATTAATTTTGCTTTCTGCTAATGCTAATAATTCTTTAGCTGTTTTTGCATCTTTGTTTTCTATTGCAGAGCTATATTTCTTTATAATAGATTTAATCTCTGTTTTTCTAGCTAAATTAATTTCTCTTCTTTTTTCGTTGGTTTTTGCTCTTTTTTTTGATGACTTTAAATTTGCCATATTTTATTTAATCCCAAAATATTTATAATAATTTAAACAACTTTTTCTATTTTTCCAGATTTTAAGCATTTAGTACAAACTGCACCACGTTTAACATTTTTTTGACCTTTTAATGTAAAACGTATTGTGTGAACATTTGGGTAAACCCAACGTTTGGTTCTATTGTTTGCATTACTTACATTGTTTGCGACTTGTGGTCTTTTGTCGCATATAACACATATATTTGCCATTTTATCATGTCCCTTAGGTTATGCTCGTTCGAGTTCCCTTTGACTACGCTCAGGGCGAACGAGACGCTCCTGTTCAAGTCTTACCCTTTTATGGGTATTAATAAATAACATTATACAATTTTATTATGTTTATAATAACAAAAATTTTATTTTTTAAAACACTTATAATACTAAAATTATTAACTAATTTTAATTTTCTTTCCATGCATGTGTAATTCTAGGCTTAATATTTAATAATTCATAAACCTGTTCAGCCTGCAAAGTCTCTTCTAGTATTAATTTTTGCGCTAACAATTCGAGTTTTTCTTTGTTTTCTATTAGTAAATTTTGGGCTTTAGTATAACATTCTTGTATAATTTTTTCTATTTGTTCATCTACTAATTGTGCTGTTTTTTCCGAATGTCTTGGAGCTGCTTGTATATCTCGGCCAAGATATGGGTGTTCTTTTGTATCATCAAATGTAATAGGTCCCAATTCTGACATGCCAAAACGGGTTACCATTTTGCGGGCAATATTTGTTGCAACTTCTATGTCGTTACTTGCGCCACTGGTTTGTTCATTGAATTTTAATTTTTCAGCAAGCATTCCGCCCTGTAAAACCATAATTCTAGAAAGCATTTCACTTTTAGTTTCTGAATATTTATCTTTTTCTGGTAATGACCATGAAACACCCAAAGCTCTTCCTCTAGGGATAATAGAAACTTTATGAAATGGGTCTGTATCTGGTAATAATAAATTTAATAAGGTATGACCAGATTCATGATATGCTGTTAACTCTTTTTCTTTATCGCTTAAACCTAGTGTTTTTCTTTCTGAGCCTAGCATAATTTTGTCTCTTGCCATTTCAAAATCGTTTATTTCTACGCTTGCTTTGTTTGCTTTTGATGCTATTAAAGTTGCTTCGTTAATTAAGTTTTCTAAATCAGCTCCAGAAAAACCTGGTGTTCCACGAGCGATTTTTTCTAGATCCATAGTAGGGCTTAGTTTTACATTTTTGACATGTACTTGTAATATTTTAAACCTACTGTCTAAGTCTGGATAAGGTACTTCAATAATTCTGTCAAAACGTCCTGGTCTTAATAATGCTTTATCTAAAACATCAGGTCTATTTGTTGCTGCTAAAATTATAACAGCACCATGTTCTGTTGAAAACCCATCCATTTCTGCTAATAATTGGTTTAATGTCTGTTCACGTTCGTCGTTACCGCCACCAAGGCCAATACCACGTTGTCTGCCAACAGCATCAATTTCATCTATAAAAACAATGCAAGGTGCATTTTTTTTGGCTTGAGCAAATAAATCACGAACTCGTGATGCGCCAACGCCTACAAAAACTTCAACAAAATCTGAACCTGAAATACTAAAAAATGGACAGTTAGCTTCACCTGCAACTGCTTTTGCCAAAAGAGTTTTGCCATTTCCTGGTGCACCTGTTAATAGAATACCTTTAGGAATTTTTGCACCTAAGCGTTCAAATTTTGCAGGGTTTTTTAAAAACTCTACAATATCTTTTAAATCTTCCTTGGCTTCTTGAACACCGGCTACATCTTTAAAATTTACATTTATAGTATTGGGTGAAAAAAATCTGGCTTTGCTTTTACCAACGTTAAATATTTTGCCAGCACCACTTGAACCGTTTTGTCCTTGACGCATGTACATAAGCCATAAAAATATTAATAACAAAGGCAATAATGAGAAAAATAATAACCCGCCCCAGCCTTGTTTTTCGGCTGGTATTATGTTTGTTATTATATTTTTTTCTTTAGCTAAATCACAAATTTTTTCTGGTGAGACTATATAAGTTTCAAATATTTTGCCATTTTTTAGTTTGCCTTGCACATGTTGATCTTGAATAGCAATAGATTCAACTTTATCTGTGCTTATTAATTCAATTAAATTTGTATAATTAATTTGTTCTATTTGTCTGTTGCCACTATTGTACCAAAACAAATAAACAAGTCCCATTGCGAGTAATACAAAAAGTAACCAGACGGCATTTGGTCCTTTTTTGTTAAAACCCGTTTTTTTTTCGTTTGTTGGTTTTTTTTTATTTATCATAATTAAAGCCTCTTAATATTTATATTAATAATTACGCAATAATTGGGGTTTTGCTCCATTTTGGAAAACTCTTTGGTGCAGTTGTTTGTGTTAATACTCTAATTCGTCCACTGTTGATATTTAATACTGCTATTTGCTGAGTCTGAGCCCCCTTCTTGTATTCAAAGTCATAAGAGAATAACACAAAACGGCCACATTGTGAAATATCCGGTTCATGTTTATTTCCAAAATTAAATGTAAGTTGTTTTTCTTCTAAATTTTCTAAATTACTTAAATTTAACGAAAATAACTGAAATGTTCCATTAACGCTTCTGGTATAGGTAATAGAGTTAGTTTTTTCACAATATGTTGGTGCGGCACAATAGCCTGTTCCATTGGTCAGTCTTGTTGTTTTATTATTTTTAATATCGAGTAAATATATTTGTGGTAACCCTGTCTGAAAATCTGAACAAAATATTAAATTGCCATTATCAAGTAGGCATGGCGAGACGTTGTTACCATTATTTTTCGTTAATTGTTTGAACACTTTTTTATTTAATTTTTTATTAGTTGCAGCATCATATAAATAAATTTCTGTATTTTTGCCACCAGACATGCATAATGCTACTTTAGAACCATCTTTAGAAAATGAAGGTTGCATGTTAATGCCGTCATAGGAGCATATTGTGTTACTATTTTTATTTGAAAAATTAAATGATTTAAGATTTATTTTTTCTGTTGCGAGTTGAGAATAATAAATTATTGGCAATTTTGTATGCCAGCTTGGTGCAATATTAATTGTTCTGGCAGCAGAAATTATTGTATTTTCAAAATTGCAGGCATAATCTGCTAGACATACATTTTTTTGTTTATTATTTATCATTTTTGAGTATGCAACGTAATATTGGCTTATTGGCATTTCGCCGGTTAATATTGGTAATAATTTTGCCGATATATTATGTCCTGTTTTTATTAAATTATCTTTATTTAGTGTTATATTTTCTGTATATAAAGTTTTTGCACAAGATAAATCTTTAAGCGTTATATTAATATTATTATTGGTATTATCTAAAATATATAAACATAAGCTTGTATCTTTACTAAATAAATTTTTTTCTATTTCTGGCGTTGGCATAGTAATGGTTTTTTTTAGATTTAATTCTAGTTGATCTGTAAATTCAAGGTCATATTTTAATGTTTTGCTAAATTTAATTAAATCTTGATTATTGTCTTTACTTATTATTAGTTCAAGACAATTTATTTTTGCATTTGTTAAATCATTGCTGTCAACGCTAAAGCTTAAATCTGTTACAGCGTATAAATTTATATTTAATAAAATATTTATTATTAATATTAAATATTTTTTAAAAAAATTATTCATAAATTCCTCTATTGTCTAAAATCGATAGTAAAAATTTTACCACATAAAAAACCATAAAATTTAAATTGTTTAATAGCATTTATTATACTTAGATCATAAATTAAAATATTTGATTTTTCTGTAAAATTAAATTCTGTTACATTACCATTACTGTCTGTAGCTAATTTTAATTTGCATTCGGTTCCTTTTGGTACGCCTACTGGTGGGTGCCAAGTTGTTTTTACGATTCCTTTAATTTGTTCTCCAGCTGCTTTAAGGTTAGGATCTTGCTCTCCTGTTTCTTCTAGATTAAATACTAGTTCTTGATTTTCTTGGATATTATTTTCTGGAGTTATTTCTGGTTCTAATTCTTTTTCTGGTTCTGGGGCCTGTTCAGGTTCTTGGGCTTTTTCTTTTTTTTGGTCTATTTTTTTAGGTTTTTCTTCTTTTTTTTGTTTAACTTTTTTCTTTTTTTTCTCTTGTGATTCTTTTATTTTAGACTCTTGTTCGAGCTTTTTTTGTTTTGCGAGTTCTAGATCACGGGTCTTAGCCTGGGATGACAATATCTTTGCCTTTTTTTGTGCTTCTATTTTTGCCTTGCGAGCTTTTTCGGCTTTAATTTTTGCATTTCGTTTTTCTTTTAATTCTTTTTCTTGAGCGATTCTTTTTGCATACCAGTTAGTTTGTTTATTTTCTTTATTAGATTTAAATAATGCTTGAGTTGGGATTTTAGAGTGAGCTCCATATACTAAAAAATGTTTGTCTATTTTTTTATTATATAGTCCTGTAAAAAGGGCAATAAGTATTATTGTTATATGTATCCAAAAAGAACGTATTATATATTTTTTTAGTATTTTATCTTCCATGTCATTCCAGACCCTGATTAAATATTAACTGTTTGGCCTTGTTGACATGGCAACATATTTTACACCGGCAAACTTTAATTGGTCTACAATTTCTATAACTTTTCCATAAGCTATAGATTCGTCTGCTTTTATATATACAGGTAAATCATCCTTTTGTACTAGAGCTTTTTTTATTGAATCTACAAGAGTCTCTTTGCTTGTTGGGTAGCTATTAAAGTATATTTTATTATCTTTGCTTAATGTTACTACTAGCTCTTGTTGACTTGCAGCTTCTTTACTTTTTCCAAATGGCAAGTCTACTTTTATACCATTTTGAACAATAGGAGCTGTAATCATAAATATAACTAGCAAGTTTAACGCTGTATCTATAAGTGGCGTTAAAGTTAAACTTGTTATTTCTGAATGTTTTCTTTTTCTATTTTTAAAATCTCTAAATCTTGACACAATATACTCCCATTTTTATTTTAAATATTTATTTTTTAAAATTACCATATATCTGTCTGTGATATGAGATAATAATTGTTCATGCTTTCTTATTTCGTTAGCATAATAGTTGTAAGCAATCATGGCAGGAATAGCAACAATTAAACCTGCAAGTGTTGTTACCAAAGCTTCTGCAATACCAGGAGCTACAATGGCAATATCCGCAGATTTTTCTTGGCTTATATTTACAAAAGAATGTATTAGTCCCCAAATGGTTCCAAATAAACCAATTAATGGCGAAACAGAAGCACTTGTATTTAAAATGTGCAAATATTTTTCTGAATCTACAAGAATTTGGTCTATATTTTGAAAAGACATAAGCTCTAAATTTTCCATATTTTGTAAAGATAATTCGGGGCTGTTTTTGTTTTCTATAACTTCTTTTAAATATATTAAATTATTAGATAAAAATTCTTGAGCAACAGAAGATTTTTCTTTTTGTGCTAATTCTATTAAATTTTCAAAATTTTTTATTTTTTTTAATTTATTTAATAAATTTTCAAGATCAAGTTTTTGTTTTTTTAATTCTTTAGATTTTAATAGTACTATTGCAAAACATATAACAGAAAGAAAGAATAAACCGAGTAAAATAAACTTTGTCATCCAGTCAGATTGTGCAACCAATGCCCAAGCTGGTGATTTAAATATAAAATCGAACATGATTAACCCTTTTTTTATTATTTAAAATATTATTTAAAACTAAAATTATAAAAATTAATTATAAATAAAAAAGCTTATTTAATAAATATAAATAAAAATAAATATTTATTTGCCTATATTTTTGTTAATAAAATATTTGAGTTAATTAATTTGCTTTCTATATCTTGTATATTTTTTAAATTATCGAGATTTATAGCATCTTTTATATTTATATTACCAATTTTTGTGCGAGTTAGTTTATAACAAGTAGCATGTGTATTTAATTTTTGTGCTATATCATCTACAAGAGATCTAATATAAGTTCCCTTAGATACATGTGCTTTTATAGTAAAAAAAGGGTAATTATAATCTATTAATTTTATATTATAAATTTCACATTCACGTGTTTTATCTTTTATTATTGTATTTAATTCTTGTTCTGTTAATTTTTTTTCTCTTGCTAACTTATATAGAGGCTCGCCGTTATATTTTAATGCAGAGTATATTGGTGGTGTTTGAAGGTATTTACCTGTAAAATTTTTTATAGTATCTGTAAGAGTATCAAGAGTTATATTATTATTATTATTATTATTATTTAAAATAATATTTCCTGTATTATCTAGTGTATCCGTTAGTTCGTGCAATTTACCAGTAGCGATATATTCTTTATCTGTATTTAAAAATAAATCTATTTGTTTTGTTGCTTTACCTATAGCTATTATTAATAATCCGGTGGCAAAATTGTCTAAGGTTCCTGTGTGGCCTATTTTTAATTTATTTTTAATAATTTTTTTGATAACTCTTATGCAATCGTAAGAGCTTAAGCTTTCAGGTTTATTTATTAATAAAAAGCCATTTAATTTATCGTTTATATTATTCGTATCTGTCATTTTTTTAATTTATTTTAAATTATTTTTATATTTAATTTTACAAAATATTCGCTAAATTATATTTTATAACAAAAGTTTAAAATATAGGGAATTTATGAAAAAGACAAAAGTTTTAAGTATAGTAGTAATTTTTTTTGTATCTTTATTTTTAATTTTACCTGGATGTAGAACTATATTTAAAGATTATTTTGTTTTTTTGCAGGCCTATTTTTTAAAACCATCTAGTATTGGAGCTATTGTACCTAGTACAGCTTTTTTGGCAAATGCAGTGACTAAGCATATAGATATTAATAATCAAAATAATTTAGAATCTGTAAAAATATTAGAAGTTGGTGCAGGTACAGGCGTTATGACAGAAAAAATTTTAGAAAAATTGAGGCCTCAAGATATCCTTGATGTGGTTGAACTTGATCCTGAATTTTGCAAAATTTTGAAAGATAAGTTTAAGAAATATAAAAATATAAAAATATATAATATTTCTATATTAGATTGGAATCCTAATTATTCTTATAATTATATTATATCAGGCTTACCTTTTAATTCTTTTAATCATGATTTTTTAAAATCAGTGTTAAACAAATATAAAACGCTAGTCGTTCCAGGTGGTATAATTTCTTATTTTGAATATATAGCTCTTGCAAAAATAAAATTGTTTTTCTTAACCGGCCAAGAAAAAACACAGTTTTCGCAAACTATAACTACAACAGATCAATTTGTAAACCAATATGAATTTGACAATGAAAAGGTTTTTGCAAATATACCACCAGCACAAGTACATCATCTAACGGTAAGTTAAAATTATAATCTTTGTTGTAAATTAATTAATTGTTTTTTAAGCACTTCGAGTTTTTCGTTTATTATTTGATAATTATTTTTGAATTCTTCTTGTGCTTTCATATTTTCTTGAATTAAAGCTTCTTCTGTTACATTGCTTGTAAAATTTTCTGTTATCGCTGGAGTTATTTCGTTCATATTTTTTAATTGATTTTTTGCACCAGGTATAGTGAATTTTTGTTCATATAAAAGTGATTTTATTAAAGCAAATTTATTAAAATCATCTTGGGAATAAAACCTTTGTCCGCCGCCAGATCTATCTGAGCGTAAGCCAAATTCTTTTTCCCAAAATCTTATTACAAATTTTTTGACATTAAGTTGTTCGGCAAGTTCACCTATCCGGAACTTTCGTTGGTCCATTTTTATTTTTTGTTCCATTACTATTTTCTCCCTCTTTAGAAAAACTCATCAATATCTCATCTTGTTTTACCAAACTGGACTCGAAAATGTGAATAGTTTTTATAAAACAATCACTTATGGCTTTAATTTCATTCTCCATTTTCATAGATTCTATTGTTATAAGTGTTTGGTTTTTTTTAACAAAATCGTTTTCTTTAAAATATATTTTGAGTATTTTTCCAGAAATAGGGCATTTAAGTTGTTCTTGAAAGTTATTTTCAAAATTATTTAAAGTAGCAAGTTTTGCAGGAGATATTTTTTTGTTTAAATTATTTTTTAATATTATAGTTTTATTAAAATTATAAATATAAATTTTAAATTCTTCGTCCGTATTATTAATAATTTTAGCTTTATATAATTTATTATTAATTTCAAGAATTAATATATTATTTATAGTATTATTTATAGCCAAGATTTGCGCCCCCAATTTTTTATATTTTTATAATTATTAATATTAAATTTATTACTATTTATATTTTTATCTTGTATAAATTTTAAAAAAATATTAGCTATTTCTAGTTCATGTGTATTTATAAAATTATTATTATTTAAAAAATTTAAAATATTACTTTCTATTAATTGTGTGTGAATATCACCAGAATTAAATTCAGGTGAATTTAATATGTTTATTAAAAAATTAATATTATTTTTAATGCCCGAGATTTCTGTTTGATTTAATATAGTAAGCATATTTTTAATGGCAATATTCCTGGTTGTTCCAGAACATGTAATTTTTGCAAGCATAGGGTCAAAAAAAGCTGTGATTTCTTGATCTTGTTCTAGATTGCTATCTATTCTTGTATTTGGTGTATTCGGCAAAATTAAATTAATTATTTTACCTGTGCTGGGCATAAAGCTATTATTTGGATCTTCTGCGTAAATACGACATTCAATCGCATGATTTTTTATATTTATATTTTCTTGTTTTAAATTTAAATTTTTTTCTTGAGCAAGACTAATTTGCAATAATACTAAATCTATTCCAGTAATACTTTCTGTTACAGAGTGTTCAACTTGTAATCTTGTATTTATTTCTAGAAAATAAAAATTATTATCTGGTGTGACTATAAATTCGACAGTGCCTATATTATCGTAATTAATAATAGAAATGGCTTTTATTGCTGCATTATAAATATTATTTAAAATATTTTTGTCTAAAAAATTACATGGGGCTTCTTCGATTATTTTTTGATGTCTTCTTTGGATAGAACATTCTCGTTCGTATAAGTGTACAAAATTTTTTCCATCACCTGCAACTTGAACTTCTATGTGTCTGCCTTTTTGTATATATTTTTCTATTAAAATATTGTTAGAACTGGTTAATCTGGAACTTTCAGATTTTATTGTATTAAAAGCTGATTCTAGTTCTTCAGGGTTAAAGACTTTTTTAATGCCTTTCCCTCCGCCACCAAGAGGGTCTTTTAAAATTACAGGGTAGCCAATATTTATATTAATTAAATTTAATAGTTTATTTATTTCTATATCATGCGATACAAAAACTGCTGGAATAGTTGGTACTCCAGCTTTTAGCATTATATTTTTAGCATTTATTTTATCACCCATTAATTTGATAATTTCTGGGCTTGGGCCTATCCAGTTAATTCCTGCAGCAATAACTTTTTGAGCAAAATCGCTATTTTCAGATAAAAAGCCATATCCTGGGTGAATAGCTTCGACGTTAAATTTTTTAGCGATATTTATAATTTCTTCTTGATTTAAATAAGCACTAGCTCCAGAGCCAGAAAGTTTATGATTTTCGTCAGCTTGAAAGACATATGGCAAACTTTTGTCCTGTTCATAGTAAATAGCAACAGTTTTTATATTTAAACTTTTGCATGCAAATATTATTCTACTTGCAATTTCGCCTCTATTAGCTATTAAAATTTTGTTAAATATCATGTTTTTAAAATTATAAATTTATACTTGTAATAAATAAAATAAGCCCTTTGACTTGCTATATTATATATTTAAAATTAGTTATATAAAGCATAAAAGTTTATATTTTGGGGTCTAGGGATTATAATTGTGAAATTTAATAAAAAAATATTTATATTTATATTTATATTTATATTTATATTTGGGCATCTTAATGCTTTTAATGTTAGTAAAACAATAGATAAATCTATATACGCTTATACTAAGCATTTATTATATGCTTCGGCTATACACGAAGCTGCACATATAATTATAGCTAAAAATTTGGGAAATAAAGTAAATAATGTTTCTGTAGTCAAAAAAAATGTAAATGGTGTTGTCTGGGATGGTTTTGCAGATACTAATTTTTCGACATTTAAAAAAGAAATAGAAGTTCTTTTGGCTGGGTATATGGCTGAAAGTATTTTATTAAAAAAAGAATATAATTTTTTAAATAATAATAACTTAGATAATATAATAAAAGAATATATTAATAATAGTGATCATGATTTTTCTAAAGCTATAAAATATATAATTTTAGATAATAATTTAATTAATAATAAATCACAAAATTGGGTTCAAGAATTAAAAAATAATTTAAATTTAGTTTTGCCTAAAATTAAAGCAATATATTTAGAAAATTTAGCTTTAACTAAAAACTTAATTTTAGAAAATCAAGAAATTATAAAAAAATTAGCAGAGAAACTTTTGCATGTAAAAGAGTTTAACGAACAAGAGCTCTCTGCTTTTTTTGATTCTATAAAAGTTAATTAAAATTTATTTTTTTGTATAAACTTTTACTAAATCAATTTTTTCGTTATAAATATTTACTATTATTTTTTCTAAATAATTGGTACCCAAAGCTAAGTTTAAATAGCATGGGTATTCTGCTATTTCGTCAACTTTAAAGCCTTCTTTATTATATTTAACTTGTACTCTGGCTATTCTGCCGTCTTTTTTAAGTTTGATTTCTTTTTTTGCATTAGGGGCTAATTCTGGACTAAATTCTAATTTTTTATCTTTTAATACTCCAAGGGTTTTTCTAAGGTCAAAATCAATAAATTTTAATTTATAACTAGATTTATTATAAATTTCTACAAGTATAGAATTTTGGCTTTTTACTTTGTTTTCAGTTTTTTTAGCTGCAAAACTTCCATGTATTCCTAAAAATATTACAAACAGTACGATACTTAGACCTATATTTTTTATATTCATAAAATCTTCCCTTCTAGGCTTATTTATTTTTATTTGTTAAAATACCAGCTTATTATTCTGTTTATATAAAATATATTTTAAAAGGGTTTTAAAAATCATGGACAAAAAGCTTATATTTTTAATGGTAATGTCGTTAGGTACTTTTTGGCTTGTTAATTATTTTGGTAAAAAACCAGATGTGCAAGATTTACAAAACATACAACAAGGTCAAAGTTATAATGTGCCATCTATAAAAGATTTAGCAAAACCAATAAATGCAGAAATTGATTTTGTAGATAAAAAAATTGCAGCACAAGAAGAAGAAAAGAATTTTGAAACAGAAAAGTATTCGATTTCTTTTTCTAATTATGGTGGTGTAATATCAGGATTAAAATTTAAAAATTATTTAGGCAAAAATAATATTCCATTAAATAGTATAAGCAATAAGGGCTTTTATAAGAGAGAAGAAAGTGCTTTTTTGCTTGCATTAGAAAAAGAAACTCCATATTTTTATAAATTTGAAAATAGTGTAACTGATAATGATAAAATTACCGTAATTTATTCTACGCAAAATGCAGGTTGGTTAATTAAAAAAAATTATAATATTTATAAAAATTTATACAAAATAGATTTAGATATTAATTTTATAAAACAAGATAATAATGCAAGTTCTATAAATCCAAGATTATTTATACCTGCACCTGTTGTAAGTGAACTTGAAGATGATAGTTATACAGCTATTACAGGTAGTCTGGATAATAAATCTATAGAAAAAATTAGTGATAGTAAGTTAACTCAGGCATGGGTTGCTCCAAAATTGTTTGGTTCTTACGATAAATATTTTTTAAATGTTTTAATTAGTGACACAAATAATTTTGCTAATAGAGGCTTTTTTAAAAAAATAGATAATAATTTATTTGCTGTTTTAGAAGGCAGAGAAATAACAGAGTCGAGTAATATAAATTTATCATTTTATGTAGGGCCTAAAAATATAGAAAATATTGTTGCAGTAGATAAACGACTAGAAGGAGCGCTTGATTTTGGATGGTTTTCTTGGTTGTGTAAATTATTATTAAAATTACTTGAGTATTTATATTCTATATTTAATAACTTTGGTGTAGCAATTATAGTTATGGCTATATTACTAAAATTGCCATTTACCCCATTTACTATTACAGGTCGTAAAAAGCTTGAAGAATATAATAAATATACTCCAACAATAAACAGAATAAGACAAAAATATAAAAATGATCCTGTTGCTCTAAACACAGAATTAGCAAAATTTCATAAAGATCATAATATTTCGCCTATGACAAATTTTTCTGCAGGTTGTTTACCAATGTTAATACAGATGCCAATTATGTTTGCTTTGTATCGAGTGCTTGTTAATCATATAGATTTATATAATGCTCCATTTATGTTTTGGATAAAAGATTTATCTGCAAAAGATCCATATTATATATTGCCAATTTTAATGGCTGTTACAATGTTTATAACTCAGGCTATGAACAAAACAGATGCAGGTGCTGCTCAAAATATGATGTTGTTATTTATGCCATTAATTATGCTAGCTATGTTTATAAGATTTCCTGCAGGACTTGTATTATATTGGTTTGTAAATAATTTATTAACTATTGGCGAAGATTTATTAAGAAAAAGATATTTTAATTAAGATTATAAAATGTTTAGAGATCTGCCAGCGTTACAAAAGATAATAAGACAATTGCAAAAAGTGCCATACTTGGCATCAAAAAATGTTTATAGGGTGGCATTATACTTTTTGCAGGAAAAAAATAGTGACATAGAATTATTATTTGATTCTATATTAGATGCAAAAAAAGTAATAAAAAATTGTAGCACTTGTTTTAATTTAACTGAAAACAATAACACATGTTCTATATGTTCTCAAAATATTAGAGATAAATCTGTAATCTGTGTAGTTGAAACATGGTATGATCTTAATGCAATAGAAAGAGCTGGTGGATTTAACGGTGTTTATCATGTTCTTGGTGGCGCTCTTTGCCCATTAGAAGGCATAAGCGCAGATGATTTAAATATAGAATCTCTTTTTAAAAGAATAGATAATAATGTAAGTGAAATAATTTTTGCAACAAATTCTACTCCAGAGGGAGAAGCGACGGCTAGTTATATTTCATCTAAAGTTGAACAGTTAAATTTAAATGTAAAAATTTCACGGTTAGCAAGTGGCGTACCTATAGGATCAAGTCTTGAATATATGGATAGAGTTACTATTTACAAAGCTTTATCTGGCAGACGCCCATTTTAAAAACATGTATGCAAAAATTAATCAAAAAATAAAATATTTTTTATTTTTATTAATAATATTAAATTTTAATTTTTCTGGATTTTTATTTTCTGGCGTAAAAGATTTAATTGAATCTGTAAAAGTTATTAAAGTTAATAGTATTGAACAAAAAATAGATAATTTTAATAAATTAACACTTACAGGAAATGTCGAAGTATTAGTAGATAATAAATTGCATATATTGGCTGATACGATAGAAATAGATAAAGAAAAACAATTTTTAATTGCAAAAAAAGATATTTCTGGCGCTGTTGTAATAGAAAGTGATGATTTATTAATTTTAGCAGATGAATTTTTTTTAAATATTAAAGATAAATCTGGTCATGCAAAGAATTTAAATATTTCTATACCTCAGGGTTATATTAGTGCAGCTGTTGCACAAAGAATAGATGATTATAATTGGAAAATGCAAGATGTAACATTTACATCTTGTGATGGTGATATTCCTCATTGGTCTTTAAGCGCTAAAAAGGCGCATTTATATAATAATTATTTAATAAAGATAAATGGCGCTTTGTTTAAAATTGGTTTAATGCCATTTTTTGCATTACCGTATTTTGTTTTGCCGTTACAAAAAAGTTCATCTTCTGGATTTTTGTTACCCAAAATTGCTTATGATAATGACCTTGGCTTTGGAATAAAACAAGAATTTTATTGGTCTATTGCTCCAAGATTTGATAGTACAATTGGTCTTGATTGGAGAGATAAAAAAGGGTTGGCTTTATTAGATGAATTTAGATGGGCTAGATCAACAGAATCGTTTACTCTAGTAAATTTAAGATATGCCTTAGAAAAAAATGCTTTTGTAAAAAAGAAAGATAGAATTTTACTTGATACGTATAAACATTATTGGATAGATGGGCAAGATTTTAGATCGATAAAATCTGTTTCTGGTAAAGATATAAAAGCATTAACTAGAGTAGATTTTGGTACAGATAAAAAAATAGGGTATCAATTTTTTGATAATTATTTAAACGTAGATGATACTTTTTTGAATTCTGCAATTTTGCGATATTTTAATAATTATAATATTTATAATATTTATTTTGATAGTACTCAAACAAGAAGAAGTAAATTTACAGATTTGACAGAGCAGGAAAAACAAGATCTTTTGGTAGTTTTGCCAGAAAAAGATAAGGCTAATATTGCAAATGCTCAAAAAGAAATAGAAGACAAATTTAGCTTAATATTATTACCAAGATTTGACTTTAATACTATTAATAAAAAAATATTTAAAAATTTATATATCAGACATGATTTTTTTGTTGATCAGGCACTTTCTAGAGAAAAAAAACAAGAAAAATTTTATTTAAATTCTAAAGTTGTAAAAGAAAATGAATTGTCTGTATTTTCTAAAGCAGATAGTTTTAGACTTTTTTATAATATGGACATTTTGGCGAATTTAAAGGTTAAAGAACAAGATTTTGTAATTTTTTTAGATCCAAATTTTCAATTAAGATCAAAAGTAAAAAATCATGATCAGGATGTTAATGTAAATATTTTAGAAGGTAGTTTTTTGCATGATGGTGCTTATAGATTTTTATTAAGTGGTGGTTCAGAATGGGTTATGCCGGAATTGTTTTTTGTAAATAATGATTTGTATCATTATTATTTACAGCCAAATTTAAAATGGCATTATATTCCAAAGTTTAAACAGGATAATTGGTACCATTCAGATTTGTGGGATAGAATTTATCCTAAAAATGAAATACAGCTTAATTTAAAAAATAGTTGGTCCATAGATAAAGTTAATATAGATTTAAACTTATATCAGTCGATAGATTTTTATAATAGTTCAGATAGATTTTATTTAACAAGAACTCCAAGTGAAAAAAATATATTTCCATTAAATTTTGATTTAACTATAGATTGTGATGTTTTAGATTTATTTTTAAAACAAGAATATGATTGGAAAAATTTTCAATTATTAACATCTCAAATAGATTTATCTTTTAATTTAAAAGATTTTAATTTTTATATATCTTCAGTTTTTCAGCATAAAAAATTGCAACAAGCTCGAGAGTTGCTTTCGGATATTCCAAATTTTTTAATTTTATCTTTATCTGTACCTTTAATTAAAAACACAAAGTTTAGCTATGAAGGACAGTTTTATTCAAAAAAAAGCTCTTCTGTTTTGCCTATGGAAGGGCTTAAACCTTTGCAGCATGCTTTAAAATTGCATTACAATGGACATTGTTGGGGGTTTTCCTTAGGTTATGAAGAAAAAAGATATAAAGAGTACGGTAATTGGAAGAGTGATAAAGCATTTACTTTATTTTTAAGATTAGATTCTTTAGGCTCATTTGCAAGAAAGTTTAAGCGTCCTGCTATTTTAAGCAAAACATAAGGGGAGTTTATGCAAATTAATCTTGATATAGATTATTCTTTATTTAAGTCTAGACGAGAACAAGTAATAGATTTTTTAAAAGAAAAAAATAAAAATATAGAAAATGGGCTAGTTATTTTATTTTCAGACTTTGAAAGCGAAAGATATTTATTTAGACCAGAAAGTTCTTTTTATTATTTAACAGGTGTAAGTGAGCCTGGGGCTGTTTTGTTATTGTATTTTGATGGACGACAATATTTATATTTGCCAAATTACGGTGGTATTCGTGAAAAATGGGTTACAAGTGAAATAAATATAAATAATAATGTCGAAGAAATTTCTCAAAAAATGGGATTTACAGAGATAAAATATTTGGGTTCAAGTATTAATAGTTTTTCTTTTAATTCTTTATTTTCACAAGAAAAATATTTTAATTTATTGTTAGATATAGATATATTTTTAAAAAATTTTGAAAAAAAAGAAATTTATACTCTTTTAGATTTAGAAAATAATAATAAATATTTTACGCAAATAAATATTTATAAAAATATTCTTGAGTTATACCCAGAAATGGCAAACATAACTGGTGATATTGCTCCACTAGTACATTTTTTACGTAGATTTAAATCTGAAGTTGAGATAGATTTAATTTATAAAGCTATACAAATAACAAATATAGCACATGATGCTGCTGCAAAAGTTATTGCTCCAGGTAGAATTGAGCGAGAAGTGCAGGCGATAATAGAATCTGTATTTATACAAACAGGTGCAGTTAGACCTGCATTTCCAAGTATTGTTGCAACAGGTAAAAATACAACTATTTTGCATTATACAAAAAAGGATCAAGAATTAATGCCAGGAGATTTAGTTGTTGTTGATATTGGTGCAGAGTATGGCATGTATGCTGCAGATTTAACTCGCACTTATCCCGTATCAGGTCAGTTTACAGAGCGACAAAAAGAAATTTATAATATAGTTTTAGAAACGCAGGTTTATGTAGAATCTATAGCTAAGCCTGGTATGTATTTAAATAACAAAAATTTCCCAGAAAAATCGTTAAATTATTTAGCACATAAATTTTTAGAAAGTTATGGCTTAGGGCAATACTTTGCGCATAATATAGGACACTTTTTGGGCTTAGATGTGCATGATGTTGGTGATAATAATTATGAATTACAACCAGGTGATGTATTTACAATAGAGCCTGGAATTTATATTCCAGAAGAAAATTTGGGTATAAGAATAGAAGATGATTTTTTAATGGTAGAAGATGGAGTGGTTTGTTTGAGCTTTGGCTTGCCAAAGAGTTGTGATGAAATAGAAAAATTAATGAAAGAATAAAGCCGGGTTTTATCCCGGCTTTATTCTTTCATTAATTAGATTGAGTGCTATTAATTATATAAAGATGTTTCTAGTTCTTTAGCTATATTAAGTTTTATTTCTGAATTAAAGAAATTTTGATCTAATTTTTCTAAATAATCTATAGCTTCTTTATTAAGAATTTCTTTTAATTGTCCTAGTCCACAACTTTTTAATCTTTTTTTACGTTCATCAGATTTAAGATAAAATGATTCGTCACTATAAATGTATTCAAACATACTACCGCTGATTCCATCCAACTGTGTATCTGTACAAATTATTTGTTTTTTATTGCCATTTATTTTTAAATACATATTACTAAAATCGTTTATTTGCCATAAATAACATTCTGTAATTAATATTCTTATTGTTAAAAGCATTTGTAAATCATCAATATTTTTTTCTGGTTCTAAGTTTTGAAAATTTATTTTATTATTATCAGGAGATGGTAATTCTGGTACAAAAGAAGAAATAATTAGATAGTTTTCATCTATTAATTCATCAGGTTGTCCAGGAATATGGTAGAACCATTTTTCTATAGGGAATACATTATTTAATTTTTTATCTTGAACTTGTTCATTGCCTAAAATTCTACTGATATTTTGATATTTTGAAGGCCATTTTGCTCCATTAATTTTTATTAAATATTCTGGCATTTCATTAAAACGCAGAATAAAACTACATGGTAAATTAAAAAATATATTAAGATTATATTTGGTTTTTAATTCTTCTAATGAATTTTTATAATCTTCTTTATTCCAGGACTCTCTTAAATTATTATTTTTATTTGTAATATCTTCTATTGTTTTGCCATACAATTCTTCTGTGCGTGGCTTATATTGTGGATATACTTTATCAGCCCTACTTAATATTATATATTCTCTTGAAAGAAATAATTTTTTAGCTGTTTCATTTTCGAATAAAGAATCTAATTTTTCTGTTATATCTTTTGGTGCTATATATTTTTTTATGAGCATTTCTTGCTCATTTTTAGTTAAATCAGCTTTAATATTTATAGATGATAACATTGATATAAATGTTAATAATAAAATTTTTTTCATAAAAACCTCCATTTTTAAAATTATATTAACCTAATAAATTTTAACTTTTATAATGTTTTGCATCAAATGCAGATAGAAAAGAAGGCTACTTTTTAAACTAAAATGGCCTATTTTTTATAAAAACAGAGAAAATTTAAATTTTTTGATAAAAAGTTATAATAAAATATTATAAAAATATGCAAAAAACGTGATTTTTAAATTAAATCAGGAGAAAATGTGGATAATATAAAGCTTCTAGAAAAAGTAAAAAAGCAAAAAACAAAATTTATTATAGTTACAGGTGGGGTTTGTTCATCTTTGGGTAAAGGTATTTTAGTATCCTCTTTGGGTGTACTTTTAAAAAATTCTGGATATACAGTATCTGTTGCAAAATGGGATCCATATTTAAATGTTGATCCAGGAACAATGTCTCCATTAGTTCATGGTGAAGTTTTTGTTACAGATGATGGAGCAGAGACTGATTTAGATTTAGGTCATTATGAACGTATTTTAGATATACGATTAAATAAAGATTCTTCTGTATCTTCGGGCCAAATATATCAAGAAGTTTTAAATGGTGAGCGTGAAGGCAAATATTTAGGCAAAGATATTCAAGTTATACCCGATGTTATAAATATTATAAAAAATAGATTATTTAATTTTGCCATAAACCATAATACAGATTTTGTTTTAATAGAAATTGGTGGCACTGTAGGTGATATCGAAGGTGGTATTTTTTTAGAAGCAGTAAGACAAATAAAAATTGATTTAGATGAACATAAATTAATGCATGCACATTTAAGTTTAGTGCCATATTTAGAATGGGCACACGAAATTAAAACAAAACCAACACAACATAGTGTTATAGCTTTAAAGCATTTGGGTCTTATACCTGATACACTTTTTTTAAGAACAGATTATCCAACAACAGATAAAATAAAAGAAAAGTTATCGATAGGTTGTGGTGTAAAAAAAGAATTAATCTTTGATGCTTTAACAGTTAAAAATATTCCAGAAATATTTGTTAATTTAAATAATCAAGATGTAAATACTAGAATTCAAGAATTTTTTAATATCAAAAAAATTAAACAGGCAAATTTAAAAGATTGGCAAAATTTACTAAATATAATTAAGAGTGAAAAAAAGTTAGTTAATATTGCTCTTGTTGCTAAATACGTGGGCAATAATGACCCTTATATTAGTATTATAAAAGCCTTAGAATCTGCTGGTAATTATAATAAAGTTAAAATAAATCTAGAAATTCTTGAAGCCGAAAAGCTTGAAAAGTTAAGCGAAAAAGAAATAAAAAAAGTATTTAGTAAAATAGATGGCATAGTTGTTCCTGGTGGTTTTGACAAGCGTGGTATAGAAGGCAAAATTTTAGCTGCAAAATATGCCAGAGAAAATAATATCCCATATTTGGGATTATGTTTAGGTATGCAAATAATGCTTATAGAATTTGCAAGAAATATATTAAAATTAAAAGATGCATCTAGTACTGAATTTGATAAAAATACCAAAAATCCTGTTATATGCTTAATTGAAGAACAAAAAAATATAAAAAATAAGGGCGGGACTATGCGGCTTGGGGCATATAAGTGTGATTTATTATTAGGTAGTATGGCCCAAAAAATTTATAATAAAAAAGATATCTTAGAAAGACATAGACATAGATACGAGTTTAATAATAAATATAAAAAAGAGTTTGAAAATAAGGGTATAATATTCTCTGGAACTTATAAAAAAGAGAATTTAGTTGAAATTTCAGAAATAAAAGATCATAAATTTATGATCGGCAGCCAGTTTCATCCTGAATTTTTATCAACGTTTTTGCATCCACATCCATTATTTAGAGAGTTTATAAAAGTGGCAAAAGAGTAAAATATTGTTTGACCTGATTGTTTTTTTAATTTAAACTCAAAATTCGTTAAAACATTAGTAATTATAAAGGTTTAATAATCATGGATATGAATAAAGCTTATTTTGTTTCAAAGCAAACTGCAACTCCAAAGTGGCATGTTATCGATGCCAATGGTAAAATTTTGGGTCGTCTTGCAACACAGATAGCAGACATTTTAAGAGGTAAAGACAAAGTTACATATACCCCTCATGCAGATGGTGGAGATTATGTAGTTGTTATTAATTGCGAAAAGATAGTTTTGACCGGTAATAAATTAGAAGGCAAAATTTATCCATTCTTCTCTGGTTGGAGAAGTGGTTTAAAAGAAATAGCCGCAAAAGATATGATGGTCAAAAAACCAGAAAAAATAATAGAACTTGCAGTTAAAAGAATGTTGCCTAAAAATAAGTTAAGCGATAAAGTATTTACCAAATTAAAAGTTTACACAGGGGATAAGCATCCTCATGCTGCACAAATTGCAGGTTTTAAACCAGAATAGTTAAATATTTTATTAAATTAAAAATAAACAAAAAAAGCAGGATAGTTTTACACGATCCTGCTTTTTTTATTGGGTATATTAATTATGTTTGAACGTACTATAAACAAAAAAATAGAATTTAGTGGTATTGGAGTTCATACAGGATTAAAGACTACTGTTGCTTTAGATCCTGCTCCAGCTGGGCACGGAATAGTTTTTGTAAATCCAAAATTTGCGCAAGAATGTATAAAATTGGGTACAGTAATTCCTGAAATTGCATTGCATGCATCTGTTTTAAAATCTAAGTCTTATATAATTAGTACAATAGAGCATTTAATGGCAGCTATTAATGCTTTTAAAATAGATAATATTTTAATAGAAATTTCTGGCATTGAAGTGCCTATATTAGATGGTAGTAGTATAAATTTTGTTAATTTGATTAATAATGCAGGCATAAAAGAGTTAGAAGCAAAAAAAACGTATTTAACTCCAGTAAAAACTTTATATTTTAAAGATGAAAAAAGTGATAGAGAAATTATTATTGAGCCTGCTAATTTCGATAAAGAAACAAATAGTTTTGATACAAATTTATATTTTGATTATTTTGCTGAATTTGAGCATGCATTGGTTGGCAAAAGTTCTATTGTGGGCGAATTTAATATAGATTTTTTTGAGCACGAAATAGCTCCAGCTAGAACATTTGGATTTTTAGAGCAGTTACCATATTTAAGAAGCAAAGGCTTGGCCAAAGGTACATCTTTGGGAAATACTGTTGTAATTGGCGAAGATGAATATCTAAATGAGCCTAGATTTGAAAATGAATTTGTACGGCATAAATTATTAGACTTATTGGGTGATATTGGTTTGCTTGGTAAAAATTTAGCTGGAAAAATAGTTGCAAAAAAGACAGGTCATAGTTTTAATAGGCTTGTTGTTCAAGATTATATAAATAACCCAGAGAACTGGAAGTTGATATAAAAAATGTGGTAGCCCAGCGATGTCCGTCGAAGCCTGTGGCGAAGACTGGATGCGCAAGCGCTGGGCTACATGATAACTTATATTAGCTATTTAACAAAAATATTTAAAATATCTTTATAAGTTAAGTATAAAATTAAACTTAATAACAAAACCCAAGATGCAATATTGATCGAAGCTTTTATAATTTCTGGAATTTCACGTCTTATTACAGCTTCTATGCCAGCAAATAAAAGTTGGCCGCCATCAAGTGCGCCTAATGGTAATATATTAATTATTGCTAAATTTATACTTATAAAAGCTAAAAATAATAATAATGGTATAAAACCCTTTTGAGCTGTCTCAAATGTTTTTGAAAGTATCATGATTGGGCCGCCGGCACCACTTAGGCTTTTTGATTTTATTAAGTAAATTATGCCCATGAACATTTGTTTGATCCAGTTATTGGTTGTCTCGATGCCTTTAATTACAGAATCTATTAAATTATACTTTTCGAATTCTCCTGGAATATCTTGTGATTTAAGTTCTAATAATTTTAAAATATTTTCACTTGATTCTTTATCTTGTGAAGATACTGTTATATTTATATTTTTATTATCTCTTAAAATTACAAGTTGAATAGAATCTTTTTGTAATTTATTAAGTGGAATAATTAACTGTTCTTTAAGTATTTTAAGTGCATTATTTGGCTCAGGGCTTAATTCCTGATTATTTATAGATATAATTTGGTCTTTTGCCTGTAAATTAAATGTTTGGGCTATTTGGGAGTATTTTTTTTGTTCTGTGATTAATATAGTTACAGATTTTTTTGGTATACCAACAAAAAATAAGCTTGAATATACTATATATGCAAATAATAGGTTAAAAACAACGCCACCAGTTAAAACAAAAAACTTTTGCCAAAATGGTTTTTGAGCAAAAGAGCCTTCACCTGTTAAGGTTGCCATTTTTTGCTCGCCCTGACCAACTTCAGAAAGCCCTGCAATTTCTACATATCCGCCAATTGGTATTAAAGATAGCCTAAAATTAGTTTGACCTATCTTGCGTTCTAGAATTTTGGGGCCCATTCCAATAGAAAATGTTGGTGTATTAATATTAAATATTTTACAAAATATAAAGTGTCCAAATTCATGTACTGTTATTAATAGACCAAAGCCGATAAGTGCGTATAATAATGCGAATACATTGTTTGTTATCATAAATTCTCCCGAAAAATATTAAAAGTTTTTTATAAATTTTTTTATATTTAAGTAAAGTATATACTTTTTTTGTTAGTTTTGCTTGAAAAAAAATAAATAAAATATAAAATTATATCTGCTATTAGTTCATTTTTGAGCACGTAAATCTTTATTTTTTGTTAAAGTAAAAGAAAATTTTATAAAAAAATTTAAAATTTTGGTGTGCTACACAGCAGGAATTGTGTATGAATTAATCGCTGTATTTAATTGGTTTTTATTAATTTATTAATTTTTAGGTTAGATATTGTAGGAAAGATTTTATGCCAACAATTAATCAGCTAGTCCGTTCAAAGCGTACAGCACCAAAGTATAAAACAAAATCACCAGCTTTGAATGGTGCCCCTCAAAAAAGAGGCGTTTGTGTTCGTGTATATACAGTGACACCAAAAAAACCAAACTCAGCATTACGTAAAGTTGCTCGTGTAAAATTGGTATCAGGCAAAGAGGTTACAGCATATATCCCAGGTGAAGGCCATAATTTGCAAGAACACTCTGTTGTTCTTATTCGTGGTGGCAGGGTAAAAGACTTGCCTGGTGTAAAATATCATATTATTCGTGGTGTTCTTGATACTCAAGGTGTTGCAAATAGAGCACAAAGTAGATCTTTGTATGGTGCTAAGCGTAAGAAAGGTGGTGCATAATGCCTAGACGTAAGTCGGTTAATGCAATCAGAGAAATAGGAACTGATTCAAGATTTAATTCATATGTTGTTCAAAAATTAATAAATATGATTATGGAGCGTGGTAAAAAAGATTTAGCCCGTTCTATAGTATATCAAGCATTTGATATAGTTTCAGAAAAAGTTGGCGGCGAAGATAAGGCTTATGCTGCTTTTGAAAAAGCAATTACTTCAATAAAACCATCAGTAGAGGTTAAGTCTAGAAGAGTTGGTGGCGGTGTTTATCAAATTCCAACAGAAGTTCGTCCAAGAAGAGCATTGGCTCTTGCAATGCGTTGGTTGATTGAGTCTGCTTCAGAGCGCTCAGATAAAACTATGGGACAACGTTTAGCTGTTGAAATTTTAGAAGCATCCCAGGGTAGAGGTAATGCGTTTAAAAAACGTGCAGACGTTCATAGAATGGCAGAAGCAAATAGAGCTTTCTCTCATTATGCTTGGTAATTGGGGGTTTTAATGAGTGATATTAAAGTTGATTTAAAAAGATATAGAAATATGGGCATTATGGCTCATATAGATGCCGGCAAAACTACAGTTTCAGAACGAATTTTGTTTTATACTGGTGTTTCGCATAAAATAGGTGAAGTTCACGAAGGCGCTGCCATAATGGACTGGATGGAGCAGGAACAAGAGCGTGGAATTACAATTACATCTGCTGCAACAACCTGTTTTTGGAAAGATCATAGAATAAATTTAATAGACACTCCGGGCCACGTGGATTTTACTATAGAAGTAGAAAGATCTTTACGTGTTTTGGATGGTTGCGTTGCAGTATTTTGTGGCGTAGGTGGTGTTGAGCCTCAATCAGAAACTGTTTGGCGTCAAGCTGACAGATATAAAGTTCCAAGATTAGCTTTTGTTAATAAATTAGATAGAATTGGCGCAGATTATTTTTCCGTAGTAGGTGAAGTAGAATCTAAATTGCATGGTAATCCATTGGCAATGCAAATTCCTGTGGGCCAATCTGAAGATTTTTATGGAATAATAGATTTGATAACTCAAAAAATGGCTACTTTTGATGAAGAATCAAAAGGTTCTAAAGTAAATTGGGTAGAGATTCCAGAAGAATTTAGAGAAAAAGCTACAGAATTACGTTCTCACGTTGTAGAAAGAGCTTGTGATTTTGACGATCAATTGGCAGAAGATTATTTAGATGGAAAAGAAATTTCTATAGAAAGAATTAAAGCAGCTCTTAGAAAAGGTGTTTTAGATCAAAAAGTAACCCCAGTTTTTTGTGGTTCAGCATTTAAAAACAAAGGCGTACAGTTGTTATTGGATGCCGTAGTTGATTATTTGCCATCACCATTGGATGTTCCAGCTATTGAAGGAACAAATCCAGATACAGATGCAAAAGAATTTCGTAAAGCAGATTCAAATGAGCCTTTCAGCGCCTTGGCATTTAAGATTATGACAGATCCATTTGTAGGATCTTTAACATTTACAAGAATTTATTCAGGACATTTGGAAGCTGGCTCTTATATTTATAACTCATCAAAAGGCAAAAAAGAGCGTGTAAGTAGATTAGTTAAAATGCATGCAAATAAACGAGAAGAAGTTGATGCTGTTACTGCTGGTGATATTGTTGCGGTTGTTGGTGTAAAAGATGTAACAACTGGTGATACGTTTTGTGATGAAAATCATCCAATATTATTAGAATCAATACAATTTCCAGAACCAGTTGTTAGCGTTGCAATAGAACCTAAGGGTAAAGGCGATTATGAAAAGATGACAATTGCGTTAAGAAAATTAATGCAAGAAGATCCATCTTTTAGATTTACATTTAATAATGAAACTGGTCAGACAGTTATTTCTGGAATGGGTGAATTGCATCTAGAAATTATTGTTGATCGAATGCTTAGAGAACATAAAGTTGAAGCAAATGTAGGTAAGCCTCAGGTTGCATTTAAAGAAACAATTCAAGCAACAGCGCAAGCTCAAGGTAAATTTATTCGTCAGTCTGGCGGTAGAGGCCAATACGGAGACGTATGGCTTAACGTTATGCCTTTAGAGCGTGGTACTGGGTTTCAGTTTGCTAATAAAGTTGTTGGTGGTACTATTCCAAAAGAATATATTCCTGCAATAGAAAAGGGTGTAAACGAAGCTTTAACTACTGGTGTTTTGGCAGGGTATCCTGTTGTAGATATGAGAGTTGAAGTATTTGATGGATCTTTTCACGAAGTTGACTCTTCAGAAATAGCATTTAAGATAGCAGCTTCTATGGCATTTAAAGATGCTGTAAAAAGTGCTTCCCCTGTAATTTTGGAACCAATTTTTAAAATAGAAGTTGTTACTCCAGAAGAATACATGGGTGATGTTATGGGAGATTTAAACTCTAGACGAGGAAAAATTTTAGGAATGGAAGAGCGTAAAGGTGTTCAGATAATTTCAGCTCATGTTCCATTGGCTGAGATGTTTGGTTACACTACAGATTTGCGTTCTATGACTAAAGGTAGAGCAAGTTCTTCTATGCAATTTGAAGTTTACAAGGAAGTTCCTAGAAACGTTCAAGATGCAATAGTAAATAGTAAGTAATAAATAGTAGTTTGTGGGTAAATTTTAGACACATAAAGGATATACAAAATGGCAAAAGGTATATTTGAAAGAAAAAAACCGCATTGTAATATTGGTACAATAGGTCACGTTGACCACGGTAAGACATCTTTGACTGCTGCAATAACAAAATATTTAGCATCAAAGGGTTTAGCAAATTTTAGAGCATTCGATCAAATCGATAACGCTCCAGAAGAAAAAGCTAGAGGTATTACAATTGCAGTATCTCACGTAGAATACGAAACAGAAAAAAGACACTATGCACACGTAGACTGTCCAGGCCACGCTGACTATGTTAAAAACATGATCACCGGTGCGGCTCAAATGGATGGTGCAATATTGGTAGTATCAGCATCTGATGGACCAATGCCTCAAACAAGAGAGCATATTATTTTGGCTAGACAGGTTGGTGTTCCTGCTATAGTCGTCTTTTTAAATAAAGTTGACATGGTTGATGATGAAGGATTAATCGAACTTGTAGAAGAAGAAGTAAGAGATCTTTTATCACAATATGGTTTCCCTGGTAAGGATATTCCTATTATCAGAGGTTCAGCATTAAAAGTTTTAGAAGGCGATACATCAGAAATAGGTGCACCATCAATTCAAAGATTAATGGATGCAGTTGATAGCTATATTCCAACACCAACAAGAGATTTAGATAAAGCATTCTTGATGCCAGTAGAAGACGTATTTTCTATTTCTGGTAGAGGTACAGTTGCTACAGGTCGTGTAGAACGTGGTGTTGTCAAATTAGGTGAAGAAGTAGAAATTGTAGGCTTTAAAGATACAGTTAAAACAGCTATCACCGGTATCGAAATGTTTAACAAAGAGCTTAAAGATGCTCAACCAGGCGATAACGTAGGTATATTGCTTCGTGGTGTTAAAAAAGAAGATATTGAAAGAGGTCAAGTTATTGCTAAAGTTGGTTCAATAACTCCTCATAAAAAATTTAAGGCTAAAATTGTTACATTAACCAAAGATGAAGGTGGAAGACATACCCCATTCTTTGATGGTTATAGACCACAATTTTACTTTAGAACAACAGACGTAACAGGAAATATTGCTTTACCTGCAGGTAGAGAAATGGTTATGCCTGGTGACGAAGTTGAAGTAACAGTTCAGCTTGTAAGCAAAATAGCTATGGATAAAGAGCTAAAGTTTGCTGTTCGTGAAGGCGGAAGAACTGTTGGTGCTGGTATTGTTACTGAAATTATAGAATAAAATATTTGAGTTTGTTAATGAAAAAACAGAAAATACGTTTGACATTAAAGTCTTATGACCATCGTTTATTAGATAGTGCTGTTAAGCAAATAGTATTGACTGTAAAAAGAACGGGGTCCCAGTTATTGGGGCCTGTTCCTCTTCCAAACAGGAAGCAGTGTTTTACAGTATTAAAGTCTCCTCATATAGATAAGAAAGCTAGAGAACAGTTTGAGTTGACAACACATAAGCGTATTTTAGACATAATATCACCGTCTGAACAAACAATGGACGCTCTTATGAAATTGAATATTTCTGCAGGCGTTGATGTCGAAATTAAATAAGAATTAGAACAAGAGGCTGTATAATGCTAAGTAGTTTTTTTGGCAAAAAGATTGGAATGACTCAAATTTTTACAGAAGACGGAAATGTTCTTCCTGTTACAGTGGTAGATGCTGCAAATTGGTTTGTTACTCAAATTAAAACATCCAAAACAGATGGCTACAGTGCTGTGCAGCTAGGATTATTAAAGAAAAAATATGAGTCTGAGACTTTAGGCGCAAATTGGGTAAATAATAAAAATAACTATTGTTATTTTTTCAAAGAGGTTCGTGTAAACGAATCAGATTTAGGTAATTTTAAATTAGGCCAAAAAATTGGTCTTGAAAATACTCTTTTATCCGAAAAAGATATTGTCAAAGTTACTGGTAAGAGTAAAGGTTTAGGGTTCCAGGGTGTTGTAAAACGTTGGGGCTTTTCAGGCGGACCAAGTGGTCACGGCTCTACATTTCATAGAATTCCTGGCTCTATTGGTAATATGCGCTCTCAAGGTGAAGTTTTAAAAGGTAAAAAATTGCCTGGTCATGCTGGTGATAGAACTTTTACTATAAAAAATTTAGAAATAGTTAAAATAGATAAAGATGGCAATGTTTTATTTATCAAAGGCGCTGTCCCTGGTAAAAAAGAATCATTGGTCTTTATTAGCAGACAAGGGTAATTTTTATGAATCAGATTGTTGTATATAATGCTGCAGGCGAAATACAAGATAAATTAAATCTTGATATTGCAATTATAGAAAAAGAATTAAGTCCTAAAACTTATTCTTATGCAATAAAAGCCTTGCGATTAAATTGGCGCCAGGGAACTGCTGCTTGTAAGGATAGAGGTGAAGTGGCTTTTTCTAACAAAAAGCCATGGAAACAAAAAGGAACTGGTCGAGCAAGAGCAAGTTCACTAAGATCTCCATTATGGAGAAAAGGTGGTGTAACGTTTGGGCCACAACCAAGAACTAGAACTCTTTCTATTAACAAAAAACAAGTAAAATTTGCTATGAATAATATATTTACAGAATTTATAAATCAAGATAATAAAATATATTGTTCAGATTTTGATAGTTCAAAAGATGGAAAACCTAATACAAAACAAGCTTATTCTTTATTAAAAGGATTAGGTCTTGAAAATAAAAAAGTTGTATTTTTTCTACCATTTGAAGATGAAATGAACTTTGTATCTTTTAGAAATATACCTAATGTTTTTGTAGTAAGTTTTAGTCAGCCAAATGCTTATGATTTGGCCAATTGCGATTGTTGGTTGTTTTTAAAAAAAGATTTGGATTTGTTTAAGAAAATGGTTAGCGCATGGAATTAAGTGTTTATGACATTATAAAAAGACGAGTAATGACTACAAAAAGTTTGGATATCTTCAAAAAAGAAGGCAAAATAACTTTTGAAGTTCATATAAAGTCTAACAAAATAATGATAAAGCAGGCTGTAGAAAAGATTTGGAATGTTAAGGTTGATAATGTTCGTGTTATTTCTATTCCGGGAAAAACAAAGTCTTTTGGTAGACGTCCATTTGTTGGTTCGGATAGGAAAAAAGCAATAGTATCTTTAAAAAAAGGTTATACTATTGATTTGCCAGGACATTTTGAAACTATGGGTATAAATCCTGCGGCTGCAAAAGAAAAAGAAATACCTCTAGAGGGAAAATAAAATGGCTATTATAACAAGAAGACCTATAACATCGTCTTTAAGAGGACAACAATTTTTGTCTCATAAAGATTTAACAAAAAAAAGACCGGAAAAAAGTTTGCTTGCTCCACTAAGTAAAACTGGTGGTCGTAATGCATACGGTAGAATTACAACAAGACATATTGGTGGTGGCGCTAAGAGAAGATATAGAATTGTAGATTTTAACTGGGAAAGCCGTGAAATTCCAGGTAAAGTCGTTGCATTTGAATATGATCCAAACAGAAACGTATCAATTGCCTTAGTCGTTTATAAAAACGGTTCTAAAAAATATATTTTAAGACCGGATGGTTTAAATATAGGCGATATAGTGTTTGCCAGTTTAAAGGCTGAAGCTAAAACTGGAAATAGCTTGCCATTACGTAATATTCCTGTTGGCTTTTTTATTCACAATGTAGAACTTGTTCCTAGTAAAGGTGCTAAATTGGCCAGAAGTGCTGGTGGTGCTATTCAGTTACTTGGAAAAGAAGGTGAATTAGCAATATTAAAAATGCCTTCTGGTGAAACAAGAACAGTTTCTGTAAATTGTTGGGCAACAGTTGGAAGACTTTCTAACTCAGAGTATAAAAACGTTACTCTTGGAAAAGCAGGAAGAACAAGACACAGAGGAATACGTCCTACAGTAAGAGGTATGGCTATGAACCCTGTCGATCACCCTCATGGTGGTGGTGAAGGTAGGTCTAAGTCTGGCTCACATCCTGTTACTCCTTGGGGTAAAGGTTGCAAAGGCACAAGAACAAGAACTCGTAAGAGCACAGCAATTTTAAAAAGACGCAAGTAGTATATAATGGTTTTAAGAATAGAAAAGTTTGTTGTTGAAATTAAAAGGACATAGATGGCCAGATCTACAAAAAAGGGTCCATACGTTGATCCTACATTGCTAGAAAAAATAGAAGCAGCTAAAGAAGCTGGTTCTAGACAGGCAATAAAGACATGGAAGCGAAATAGCGTAATTATTCCTGATATGGTGGGATTAACTATAGCTGTTCATGATGGACGAAAATTTATTTCTGTGTTTGTTACAGAAAATATGGTTGGGCATAGATTAGGTGAATTTGCTCCATCCAGAACATTTAGAATGCATAGTGGACAGAGAAAAACAGCTGCCCCAGAAGCTGCTCCAGCTCCTGCTGCAAAAAAGTAGTTATGCAAACAGAATAGTTAAATGTTATTAATTGATATTATTTAAAAGCTAAAGGTTTTAAGATGCTTGTAAGAGCTGTGAGTAAATACATTAGAGTTTCCCCGTATAAATTGCGTCCAGTAATAGACGTAATAAGAGGTTATTCGGTAGATAAAGCTCTTGCCTGGTTGCAAACAACTTCATTAAGAAAAGTTGTTCCTATAAAAAAGACTCTTTTGTCTGCATATGCAAACGGCAAGAATGTTTTAGCTGCTGATGTTCCTATGAATCAATTTTTTATAAAAGAAATAAAAGTTGATCAAGGTCCTATTATTAAATATTTTAAGCCGGGCGCACAGGGTAGAGCTAATGTGCAACGTAAAAGATTAAGTCATATATATATAGTTTTGGAAAAAAAAGAAATAACCAATAAAACTAAAAATTAAAATATTATATAGAGGTGATTTGTGGGACAGAAAGTTCATCCTGTAGGATTTAGAATCGGTGTCTTTGAAGATTGGAGAGCCCGTTGGTTTTCTAAAAAATCTTATGGCAAAGAATTGTTAGAAGATTTAGAAATTAGAAGATACTTAAAATACAGCTTAAATTTTGAAGATATAGATAAAATAGTTATAGAAAAAGCTGGTGAAAATATTCGTGTAATATTACATTCATCCAGACCTGGTTTTATTATTGGTAAAAAAGGTATGGGTATAGAAAAACTTAAAAGTGATTTCTATGCTAAGTTTAAAAAGAATGTTGATATTTCTGTTCAAGAAGTTAAAAATCCAGATTTGAGTGCTGCTATATTAGCAAAAAGTATTGCTGATCAACTCATAAAGCGTGTTAGTTTTAAGCGTGCTATGAAAAGAGCAGGTTTTGCAGCTATGAAAAGTGGTGCAAAAGGAATTAAAGTATGTTGCTCTGGACGTTTAGATGGAGCTGAAATTGCAAGAACCGAATGGTTAAGACTTGGTTCTGTTCCATTGCATACATTGCGTTCTAATATTGATTATTCGTTAGCAGAAGCAAAAACTACTTACGGTATAATTGGTGTTAAGGTTTGGATTTGCAAAGGTTCTTATTAATAGAGAGATTAAATCATGTTGATGCCGAAAAAAACTAAATATAGAAAAATCCAAAGAGGTAGGATGAAGGGGAAATCTAAAGCCGGCAATTTAGTTTTTGGTACTATTGGTTTGGCTGCAGTTGAACCAGGTTGGTTAACAGCAAGACAAATAGAAGCTGCAAGAGTAGCTATAAGCCGAAATCTAAAAAAAGAAGGCGAAATGTTTTTAAGAGTTTTCCCTGACAAACCTGTTACCAAAAAACCAGCAGAAACTCGTATGGGTAAAGGTAAGGGTACACCAGAATTTTGGGTATGCGTTATTAAGCGTGAGAAAATGTTGATAGAACTTAAAGATATCAACATAGACTTAGCAAAAAAGATTTTAAAATCTGCTGCTTACAAAATCCCAATGAAGACTAAGATTATTTTAAAAGATAATAATATTGTAGCCAGAAAACAAATAGATAAATAACTCAGGGATTGATATGAAAAAAGAAGATTTAAAAAAGCTAAGTGAAACAGAAATAAATAAAGAATTAAAGCAACTTAAAAAAGAAATTTTTGATTTAAGATTGAGTCTTGATGGCGGTGAGGTTAAAGATTACTCTCAATTTGGCAAGATTCGTAAAAATATTGCAAGATGTTTAACTTTTTTAAGACAAAAACAATCATAAGTGCTAATATTTTCTTAAAAATATGTTAAAGTATTACTTAAGCTTTTGCTTTAAAAATTTAGTTAGTTGCTAATTGAGGTAAAAATGACAAACGGTAAAAAAGAAACAAATATAAAGCCTTCCAAAGGGCAAGTACTTACAGGAGAAGTTATTTCCTGTAGTATGGACAAAACTGTGGTTGTCAAAGTTTTAAGAACTTTTAAACATCCATTATTGGGTAAAACAATAAAACAAGCTAAAAAATATAAAGCCCATGATGAAAAAGAAGTTGCAAAACTTGGTGATGTGGTCGAAATTGCTGAATGTAGACCAGTTTCTAAAACAAAGCACATGGTCCTAAATCGCGTTTTAAGGGCGGCTGTTTAAGAAAGGTAACTCATGATACAAAAGCAAACAATGTTAAACGTTGCGGATAATTCAGGCGCAAAAAAAGCGATGGTTATTCATATTATAGGTGGCACCCGTAAACGCTATGCATACCTTGGTGATGTAGTTAAGGTTGCAGTCAAAAAGGCTATTGTTGGTGGTACTGTAAAAAAAAGTGACGTTCTTACAGCTGTTATTGTTAGAACAAGAAAAGAAGTAAAAAGAGCTGATGGTAGCTATATAAGATTTAGCGATAATGCTGCTGTTATTATTGATAAAGAAAAACAACCAGTAGGAACACGTATATTTGGTCCTATTGCAAGAGAATTAAGAGCAGAAGGATATGTAAAAATTATATCTTTGGCTCCAGAAGTTTTATAGGATTTATATGTTAAGTCGAATAAAAAAAGATGATAATGTTGTTGTCATATCTGGAAAAGATAAGGGCAAACAAGGTGTAGTTATAAAAGTTGCACCAAAAGATGGACAGGCTTTGGTTAAGGGCATAGCTATAATGACAAGGCATGCAAAGGCTAAAAAATCTGGAGAAACCAGTAGAATAGTTAAAGAAGAAGCTTTTATTTCCTTATCTAAAATTATGCCGGTATGTAAGTCTTGTAAAAAAGCTTGTAGAATATCAACCAAAGTTTTAGACAATGATAATAAAGTTAGAGTTTGTCATCGTTGTCACGAAGCTTTTTAGCTAGGGTTTAATGTTTATGAAAGCACGTTTAGAAACTTTATATAAAGATAAAATTTGTAAAGATTTAAAAAAAGAATTAGCCCTAGGCAATATAATGGAAGTGCCAAAAGTCACTAAAATTGTATTAAATATGGGTGTAAAGGATTCAGTTGCTGATAGCAAAGTTTTGAATTTAGTAAAAGATATTTTTGGTAAAATATCTGGTCAATCAGCAGTTAGGACCTATGCAAAAAAATCTATTGCAGGTTTTAAATTGCGTGAAGGTATGCCTATAGGAGTTATGGTTACATTAAGAGGTCGAAAAATGTACGATTTTCTCGACAAATTAATAAATATCTCAATTCCTCGAGTAAAAGATTTTCATGGTCTTAACTCAAAACTTGATGGTAATGGAAATTATAATATAGGGCTAAAAGACTGGATGGTTTTTCCTGAAGTAGATTATGATTCTGTTGATAAATCAAGAGGCATGAATATTACGATTCACACTTCAGCAAAAAATGATGATCATGCTATTGCATTGTTAAAAAGTTTTAATATGCCATTTAAGCAAGATTAATGGTTTTGTAAGGGTAAATTAATTATGGCAAAAAAAGCGTTAATTGAAAAAGCAAATAGAACTCCAAAGTTTTCTACAAGACAAAGAAATAGATGCAAATCTTGTGGAAGACCTAGAGGATTTTTGCGTGACTTTTTGTTATGTAGAATTTGTTTTAGAAAGTATGCATTAGAAGGGCTTCTGCCAGGTGTTAAAAAAACAAGCTGGTAGAATTTAGAAGGATTAATATGTCAGTTGATGTCGTTGGAAATTTTTTAACTGTTATCAGAAACGCATTAATGGTTTATAAGCGTTCTATTAAAGTTCCTTACTCAAATTTAAAAGCTGAAATTGCAAGAGTGTTAAAAGAAGAAGGTTTTATTAAGGATTTTAGCAAAGAAACTGACGCTAATGGACATTTTGTATTAACAGTAATGTTAAAATATGTCGATGGACAGTCGGCAATAAATGAAATTACAAGAATAAGTAAGCCGGGCTGTCGTTTTTATGAGAGAACAAGTAAAATTACACCTGTTATAGGTGGTTTAGGTGTTGCAATATTAACAACCAGTTCTGGCATTATGACTGATCAACAGGCAAGAAAACTTTCTGTTGGTGGCGAAGTTATTTGTCACGTTTGGTAAGGATTAAAACATGTCGAAGATAGGTAGAAAACCAATTGAACTTTTGGCTACAAAAGTTGAAATAAAAGGGCAAGAACTTTTGATAAGTGGTCCAAAAGCTAAATTTACACATACATTGCCTGTTGAATTAAAAGCAAAATTAGTAGATGGTACACTTGTTATTGCACCAGAAAAAGATGCAAAAGAACATGCGGCTATGTGGGGTTTGCATAGAGCTTTGGTTGCAAATAAAATAATGGGCGCACGTCAATTTTTTGAAAAAAAAGTTACAATTGTTGGGTTGGGATTTAAAGCACAACTTTCTGGTAAAAAAATGGTTTTTTCTCTTGGATATAGCCATAAAATTGATTTTAATATTCCAGTTGGTGTGGAAGTTGACGTTGATAAATCAGGACAACAATTAGTATTTAAATCTAGCGATAAGCTTTTGTTGGGCAATGCTTGTGACAAAGTAAGAAGCTTTCGTTTACCTGAGCCTTACAAAGGTACCGGTATTATTGTTGAGGGTGAAGTTATTATTCGTAAGGCTGGAAAAGCTAAGGCTAGTGCTTAATTGCAGATTTAATGAAAGGTTTTTCGCGTGAGTTATCTTAAAAGAAGCCAGAAAAAAATAGAAAAAAGATCTAAAAGAAGAGCATTTAGAGTTAAAAATAAACAGCAAAGTTGGGGATTATTCCCAAGAGTTGCTGTGTTTAGAAGTTTAAATCATATATATGCTCAAATAATAGACGACTCTATTGGATCTACAATAGTAAGTTTTTCTTCTTTGAATTTAAAAGAGAAAAAAGCAGATAAAAAAGCAATAGCAAAAGAAGTTGGTTTGCAATTAGGAAAACTTGCTTTAGGTAAATCTTTAGAAAAAGTATTTTTTGATCGTGGTCGTTATTTGTATCACGGAAGAGTTAAAGCTCTTGCTGAAGGTTTACGTGAAGGTGGCTTAAAATTTTAATAACTATTGATTCAAGAGTTTATTAGGAAAGATTAAGTATTATGGCAGAATTAAAAGGGAAAAAAAATATTCCCGTAGCAGCAGAAGAATATGCAGAGACAGTTTTAAATGTACGAAGAGTTGCCAAGGTAATAAAAGGTGGCAAGCGCTTTGCATTTTCTGCATTGGTTGCTGTTGGTGATAAAAACGGGAAAGTTGGCATAGCATTGGGTAAGGGACGTGAAGTTTCTGCTGCAATAGCAAAAGCCTTAAAAAGAGCTAAAAAAAGTATGTTTGCTGTTCCATTATATAAAACTACTATACCATTTACAGTAAAAGCAAAACATGGTTCTAGTTTAGTTTTATTAAGATCTGCATCAAAAGGTACAGGTGTTATTGCTGGTGGTGCTGTACGTTCTGTAATGGAAGTTTTGGGTATAAAAGATGTTTTGGCAAAGTCGTTGGGCTCTGGCAATCCTCAAAACGTTGTAAAAGCAACATTAAAAGCATTAAAAAAATTAAAATCTGCTAAACAGATTGCAGCAATTAGAAATAAAAAGTTAAGTGAAATTATAAGTACAAGAACAATAACAACTAAGACTGGGGAAAAAGATGTTATCGCTTAATAATTTAAAATCCACTTCTAAAAAAAGAAAAAGAATTGGACGTGGTGGTGACAAAGGTGGAACTTCTGGAAAAGGACATAAAGGTCAAATAGCAAGATCTGGATCTCCTGGAGAATTAAAAGCCTGGTTTGAAGGCGGACAAATGAATATTACAAGACGTCTGCCAAAAAGAGGTTTTAATAATAGATTTAAAAAAGATTTTAGAATTGTTAATTTGCAAGATATTGAAGAAAGATTTTCTTCTGGAGATACAGTTAATACTCAAAGTTTGATTGAAAAAAATTTAATAAAAACAGGTGGCAAATTTTTTGTTAAAATTTTGGGCACTGGTAAATTAACTAAAAAGTTAACAGTCTGTGCTGATAAATTAAGTAAATCTGCTGTTGAACAAATAGAAAAGGCCGGAGGCAAGGTAGAGTTAGTTAGAGAGGCGTAAGGTGATTGTATTACTAAAAAACTTTAAAAATATTTTTTTAGTTCCTGAATTAAGAAAAAAATTGGGTTTTACACTGGGTGTTTTGGCTGTGTTTAGATTTGGAGCACATATACCTGTTCCTGGTGTAAATTTATCAGCACTGCAAGCATTGATGAGTTCAAAATTTGCAGGAGGATTATTATCTTATTTAGATCTTTTTTCGGGTGGAGCATTAAAGCAATTTGCAATTTTTGCATTGGGTATTAGCCCTTATATTACTGCTTCTATTATGATGCAATTACTTACTATGATGGTTCCATCTCTTGAAATGCTTTCAAAAGAGGGTGAATATGGTAGAAAGATTATTAATCAGTATACCAGATATTTAACCCTTGGTTTAAGTCTTGTTCAGGGGTTTATGCTTTCGATATTTATAGAAAGCCAACCAGGTGTAGTTTTAAACCCTGGCTTTGGATTTAAATTGTTGACAGTATTAATATTGAGCGTTGGTTCAATATTTGTAATGTGGCTTGGTGAGCAAATAAATGCGCATGGTCTTGGAAATGGAAGTTCGATTATTATTTTTGCAGGTATAGTTGTTAACTTGCCTGGAGCAATAATTAAACTTGTAAGTTTGATAAACTTAGGACAAACAGATCCATTAGTAGCAATATTTTTATTGTTAATATCTATTGCTGTTGTTGCCATGATAGTATTTTTGGAAAAAGGTGAGCGTCGAGTTGTTGTTCAATACGCTAAAAGAGTTGTTGGACAAAAAGTTTATGGTGGCCAAAGCTCATATATTCCATTTAAAATTAATCCATCTGGTGTTATTCCTGTAATATTTGCAAGTACAATAGGCCAGTTGCCTGTAATGCTTACAAGGTTTTTGGCAACAAGTTTTCCATCAACAATTACTAATTCTATTGCAGATTTATTTAATTATGGTGGATTTTTGTTTTTTATAATACAAACAGGGTTAATAATATTTTTTGCATTTTTTTATACAGCAATAATTTTTAATCCGGTAGAACTTGCAGATAATATAAGAAAATCTGGAGGCTTTATTCCTGGAATTAGACCTGGTAAAAGAACATCAGAATTTTTTGATTATTTGTTAACAAGAATTGGTCTTCCTGGAGCTATATATTTAGCTTCGTTAGCATTAGTACCAAGTTTATTACAAATTGCTTTTAATTTTCCAGTAATGTTTAGCGGCATAAGCTTGTTAATTGTTATTGGTGTTGCAATGGATATGTCTGCACAAATTGAATCGCATTTAATAGAACGCAGATATGAAGGATTTTTAACTTCTGGTAGATTAAAAGGAAGATTGGGACGATATTAAGTTCCTATCTATGGTGTCCAGGTGATAGTCATTAAAAATAAAAGTGCAATAGATAAAATGAGAGCAGCTGGGCATAATTTGGCTATTATAATGCAAGATGTAAAAGCTATAGTAAAAGAGGGTGTTACAACCCTAGAAATAGATAGTTTTATTGAAGACAAAATTCGTAAATTTGAAATGATTCCGGAATGCAAAGGATACGCTGGATATAAGTATGCAACATGTATTTCGTTAAATGATACGGTTATTCATGGCGTTCCATCTAACAAAATCGTTTTAAAATCTGGAGATTTTGTTAAGATAGATGTAGTTGCTTCTTACAAAGGCTACTGTGCAGATTTGACTAGATTCTTTTTTATCGGGACTGTGACTCCAGAAATTAAGCATATAGCACAAACGGCACAATTTGCTTTAGATTCGGCTATTAAACTGGCTGTTGAAGGTACGCATCTTTCGGATATATCCTCTTGCATACAAGAAATAGTAGAAAAAGAGGGTTTTGGGGTGGTAAGAAAATTTGCGGGACATGGGATTGGGCGTAATCTTCATGAAGATCCTGAAATTCCAAATTTTGGGAAACCAGGTTTGGGGCCGGTACTTCGCAGTGGAATGACCTTGGCTATCGAGCCTATGATTACGCAGCGAAGTTTTGATATAAAAGTTATGGATGATGGTTGGACAACTAAAACAGTTGATGGCGGCATTGCGGCTCATGTTGAAGATACTATTTTAGTTACAACAGGAAGTCCTGAAATATTAACTAGGCTTTCATAAATATGAAAGTTGAAGGATAAAATGAAGAATAAAAAAGATGTGATAGTTGTTGATGGTGTCGTCGAGAAGGCTTTGCCAAATGCAATGTTTCATGTAAGAATAGAAGGCGGACACTTGGTTTTAGCACATGTTTCTGGTAAAATGCGAATGTATTACATTAAGCTTTTGCCTGGAGACAAAGTGGCAGTTGAGTTATCTGCCTATGATTTGACAAAAGGTCGAATTATTTCGAGATATAAAGCTTGATTTTAAAGATTGAAAGAATTTGCGATGAAAGTAAGAACATCTATAAAAAAGATTTGCATGTATTGCAAAATAATTAGACGTGGCAAAACTGTTAGAGTTATTTGTAACAAAAATCCAAGACATAAACAACGTCAAGGTTAAGATTTAGAGAGGTTTTTAAATGGCTCGTATTGAAGGTGTAAATTTACCAGGTGGTAAGCGTGTTGAAGTTGGTCTAACGTACCTTTTTGGTATTGGTCTTAAAAGATCACAAGATATTTTGCATGCTACAAAAATTAGTCCTGATACAAGAATAAAAGATTTGACACATGAGCAAGTTGGTGCGATTTCAAGATTTATCTCTGAAAGCTATACAGTAGAAGGCGATTTGAGAAAAGAGATAACATTAAATATTAAAAGACTTCAAGAAATTGGCTCTTATAGAGGTTTAAGACACAAGAGGTCATTACCTGTAAGAGGCCAGCGTACAAAAACAAATGCTAGAACTCGTAAGGGACCTAGAAAAGCTGGAAGTCAGATCACGTTGAAAAAAGCTGTAACTAAAAAATAATAGTCGGTGATTAGAGGTAAAGATGGCTTATAAGAAAAATAAAAAACGACAAGTAAAAAATGTGGACACTGTAGTTGCTCACGTACAATCGACTTTTAACAATACTATTGTTTCTATTTCTACAACAGATGGCGATGTTCTTTTAAGGGGCAGCGCAGGAGCATTAGGTTTTAAGGGCGCTAGAAAAGGTACACCATTTGCTGCAACTCAAATAGCTACAAATTTGGCTAAAGAGATGCTTAATATGGGTGTTAGAGTTGTGGAAGTCAACATGAAAGGGCCTGGATCTGGAAGAGACTCTGTTGTTAGAGCATTACAATCTTCTGGAATTACTGTTTCTGTATTAAGAGACGTAACCCCATTGCCTCATAATGGCTGTCGTCCTCCAAAAAAGAGAAGAATTTAGTTGTAATTATTGTATATATTGTGGCTTTAAAATTATTAATTTAATTTAAAAATTTTATTTAAATAGGTAAAAAATATGGCATCAAATTTGGCGATTTGCAGAAGATGTAGACGCGCTGGTGATAAGTTGTTTCTAAAGGGCTCAAAATGCCGTACAGCTAAATGCCCAATGGAAAGACGAGCAACAACTCCAGGTCAACATCCTAAAAAACAGGGAACATTAAAACTTTCTGAGTATGGTAAGCAATTAGCAGAAAAACAAAAAGTTAAATTAATGTACGGATCTTTAGAAAAACAATTTAGACGTATATTCGAAATAGCTTCTGCAACAAAAGGTATTACAGGCGAAAGCTTATTATCTTTATTAGAGCGAAGAATAGACAACGTAGTATTCCGTTTAAAAATGGCATATTCCAGAGAACAGGCTAGACAGTTTGTTGTTCATGGACATATAAATGTTAATGGCAAACGTGTTACATCTCCATCTTATATTGTAAAACTTGGTGATGTAATTTCTTTATCAGGCACAACTCTTAAAAATAAAGAGTTCGTTGAAGGAACTATTGATAAACGTTTGAACATTGGCATAAAATTACCTGAATGGTTAGAGTTAGATAAAAAAGAACGTAAAGGTACAGTATTACGTTTACCTATTCGTTCAGATGTTGCTGCTCCAATAGAAGAGCATTTAATTGTTGAGTTGTATTCTAAGTAAGATTTTATTGACATGCTGTGGAGGCGCTTAATGCTAGATATGGTATATAAACCGCTAACAATTCCAACTGTGAAGTGGGAAAAAAATAGATTAACAGATACATTGGGAGAATTGGTTGTACAACCTTTGGAACCTGGTTTTGGAGTTACTTTAGGCAACGCATTGCGTCGCACTATTTTGTCTTCAGTAGAAGGCTCTGCTGTAACTAGTGTTGTTATAAACGGAGTTAATAATGAATTTTCTACAATGAAGGGTATTATAGAAGATACATTGCAAATTTTGCTTAATATTAAACAGATTTCTATAAAAAATAGAACAGGCTTGCCTGGAAAAATGAAATTAAGTATTGCCGGTGAAAATGTTGCAAGAGTTGCAAATATTGCAGCTGATGAACATCTTGAATTATTAAATCAGGATCATATAATTGCTCATTTGGCTCATGATGGCAAACTTGACATAGAATTTTTTGTAGAAACAGGTAGAGGTTATTTACCTGCACAGTGGCCATTAGGTCAGGCATTGCAACCAGATGGTAGAATTTACTTAGATGCAATGTTTTCTCCTGTAAAAAAAGTTGAAATTCATGTTGAAAAAACTCGTGTTGGTCAATCTATAGATTATGATAAATTAAAAATGGTCATAGATACTAACGGCGCAATTTCTCCAATTGATGCAATGCATTATGCTGCATCAGTTTTGAGAACTCAATTTGAGCATTTTTTACATACAGATGAAATTCCATTTAATCAAATTTCTCAGGAAAAAGTAGAAGAGACTGATAATCAAACTACTTTTGATGTACAAGGTCCAACAAAAGGTTTACCAGTAGATTTATTCTTGAAACCTATTGATGAATTAGAATTTTCTGTTAGAGCTCATAATTGTTTGGTAGTTGCAGGTATTAAGCGTGTCATTGATTTAGTAAATCTTACAGATGATGATCTATTAAAAATTAAAAATTTTGGTAGAAAGTCTTTAAGAGAAGTTAAAGAAATTCTTAGTGCATTTAGCCTTCAATTGGGCATGAATGTAAAAGAATTAGATCTTAAAAAAGTTATTAAAAAACAAGAGGATAGCTTAAAATCATGAAACATCAAAATGGTAGAAGAAAGCTGAGCGTAAAGCCGGCTCATAAAAAGGCTTTAGTCAGAAATCAGGCTATACATTTTATTAAAAATGGTGTTTTGCAAACAACCAAAACAAGAGCTAAAGAAGTACAGACTTTTGTAGAAAAAACAGTAACTATTGCAAGACAAGGCCAAGATTTTAATACAATAAGAAGAATTAAACAAATATTACCATACGATCAAGATACAGTAATGAAACTTATAAAAGAAGTTGCTCCTAAGTATGTTGACCGTCCAGGTGGATATACAAGATTAATTTCTCTTGGACAAAGAGAAGGTGATACTGCAAAAGTAGCACGTCTTGAATGGGTTTAATTGTCATCCTGAACTTGTTTCAGGATCTAGATATATAAAGTTAAACCAATAAATTAAAAAAAAGACTCGTGAAAATATCACGAGTCTTTTTTTTGTTTATATATTTTTATTTATTCATTAATGGTAACTGTATTGCTCTGCCTATAGCAAAATTCTCGAATGCTGGAGTGCTTGTTCTGGAGCTCCATTTGCTGTATTTAATTTCACCTGCAGAATTTACACCAAAGTACATATCACCACATCCAACACCTTGACCTGTTAAATTTGTAGGTAAATTTCTTGTATCTTGATAGTGTGTACTACTTGAAGAATCTATTATTCTTACTTTATATTCCCAATATTTTATATTATTTATAGTTACACTTTCTGTAAATTTTTCTACAAGATTTACAAGTATTACAACATGTCCAGTGTTTTCTTTTGTATCATCTTTATAATCCCAAACAATAATATCTCCAGGTAAAGCATTTCTTAAATATTGTATTTTCATCCAGCCTGTAGGGTTTAAAGTAGTATCACTAGTTGTTAGGCAATTATTAAAAAAGTTATAAAAATCTGTTGCTAATGGTCTTGTTGTGCCTACTATTTTTGCAGCATCTATTGGTAAATAATGCGTATTTAATGCATATTTTAAAACATATCCAACAAGTCCAGAACAATCTGTATTATAAATTCCATTATATTCGTCTATAGTTGTTGTATGCTCATATAAAGAACTTTTTAAATTTGCCATAATTCTTTGAGCTTCTAAAAATATTACTTGTGATGGGTATAAAAGAGCAAATTCTGGTGTGAATAAATTAAAAATTTCTGGTCTTATTACTTCGTATTTTGTTTCGTTACCTTCGCGTGTTTGTGTAATAATGTTTGTATTATCAGCTAAAATATTTTGTGTAAATAAAATAATAAATAAAAATAATAATTTTTTCATGACTATCTCCTAAATTAATAAAAAATTAATTAACGCAAAATTACTAACTTAACTTTAAAATTTTTACATTTATTAAGTATATTAATTTTTAAAAAATTTAAATTTATTGATTTAGCCTTATTTTTATTTTTATAAATTAAGCCTGAATAAAAATTTTAGGAGAAATTTATGAGTATTAATTCTGTTAATAATTTTTTAAATAATAAAATAGCAATAATAGGTACAGGTTTTGTTGGTAGTACAGCTGCGTATGCTCTTATGTTAGATGGTATTGTAAGTCAGATTGCTTTAATAGATCAAGATGCAAAAGTTGCAAATGGACATGCGCTTGATCTTGTGCATGGTATGCAATTTACTAATTCAACAAAAATAATTTCTGGTGATTCATATGAACTTGTTGCAGATGCCAAGATTGTAATAATAACAGCAGGCCATGCTCAAAAAACAGGAGAATCAAGATCTGAATTATTAAAAGCGAATTTTAAAATTTATAAAAATATAATTCCAGAAATTATAAAGCATAATAAAAACTGTATTTTATTAGTTGTTACAAATCCATTAGACGTCATGACTTATATAACTTATAAATTATCAGGCTTTGATCCCTGCCGTGTATTTGGTACAGGTACAGTGCTTGATACCTCCAGATTAAGATATTTAATGGGACAAGAATTTAAAGTAAGTCCAAAAGATATTAATGCATTTATTTTGGGTGAACATGGTGATTCGCAATTTGTGTGGTGGAGCCATGCTAATATTGCTGGAGTGCCAATAAATAAATTTTCTGGATATAGCCCTGAGTTACTGGAAAAATTACATAAAAAAGTTCGTGATTTAGTTTACGAAGTTATAAATAAAAAAGGCGCTACTTATTTTGCCATTGCAACAGTAATATCAAAAATAGTAAGAGCTATACTAACAGATCAGGCTAGAGTTTTTTCTGTTTCTTCTGTCTTGCATAATAAAAATTATGGTGATTTGTGTATAAGCCAGCCAACTATAGTTAGATCTAAAGGTATTTGTAGCGTGCTTGAAATAGATTTAGATGAACAAGAAAAAGTTTTATGGCAGAATTCTGTTAATAAAATAAAAAAAGAAATAGAGATAATAAAAGAACTAGGGTTTTAAATTTCTTTACAAAAGAAATCATACAGATTAAAATTCTTTAGATATTATTTTAAAGGTAATATCGGGAGAGTAGTAATGAAGAAAAGGAGCTTGATTTGATGGAGAGAAAATCAACACTGTTGTCATATTTGTTTTTAGGGTCATTTTTTTTATTCATAAAAATTTTACCAGAAAATTTAGCACCAGAAGAAACTGTAGATCAAGAACAAGTTTTGCAAGATCAGGAGAATAATCAAGATTTTTTGCCACAAGAATTTAGAGATCAAAATTTAAAAGATAATAATTCGCAAGATAATTTTAATAAAAAAGTAACAGCATTGCATTTGCAATATCAAAAAGAACGTGAAAAATTTAATATACTTTCAAAAAAACAAAAAGAGCGTGAAAAAAATAAAAATAATTCAAGAACTATTATTCCACCGGATCCAACAAAAAAAAGAACTGAATATACGGATATTAGAAATATAGATTTATCTGGCTTAACTGGTAATGTCATATTGACCGGAACTTCCGGTGATAAGTTTTCTGTAGATGCTGCCGGGGCTGACGTTTTAAACTTAACATTAAAAGAAGGTTCTAATTTAAATATAAAAAACGAAGTTGTAACACTAAGAGATGGAGATATTATAAATATTGTTGGCAAAAACAATACTTTTTATATTTCAAATACTTTTATTGTAGAAGGTGATTTGCTCTTTGATACAGATTCGCAATTAACAATAAATTTTATTACAGATGATGCGCAATTTGTTTTAAGTGAAAGTAATATTATAGATTTAGAATCTAATGTTGAATTTAAATTTATTGGTCAGGGAGTAGTTTTACTAAAAAATAATGCGACCATAAATTTAAAAGGTGCCACAGCAAATCCTGAATTATATCCATCATTTATTTTGCAAGATTATGCAACACTTAATGTTGATGCTTCTTCTACAGGTTTAATTAAGGGTGTAGGTAAAGTTATAGCCCAAAACGGTGGCATAATAGATATTCGTGGTTATAGCAATACTAAACATTTAAATTTTGGCAACTCTGTTAATGATGATATTGAACTTTACGTAAGAGGTAAAGCTATGCTGCGTGTAGATGGTGGTGTTACACCATACAGAGCACATCCATATAGCACTGTGCCACCAACTGGTAATTATGGCAGCATTTCTTTTGGTACTGGAAAATTCAGCTTATTCTTTAGACAGGGCGGCATTATGTACATTGGCCCTGGTGGCTGGATAGAGTTTAACTCGAACTTGGCTGTTCCTACAGATATGGGGCATCTTAAAAAAATTGATTTTGGTCCAGATGGTTGCTTTGATTTGCAAACTGGTGGTTATTTATCTTTTGCAGATAATGATTATTCTGCGTCTGTTGAACTTAATACTATTTGGATTGCAGATGACTCTGTAGTTTTTGGTGATAATGGCGGTCAGGTTGAATATGTTTGTGCTGCTCCATTATGCGGTGCAACTTATCAGGGTTTTATTGGTACATTTAGCCCTACTGGTTTTATGTTTAAAGATATAGTTGGTTTAACGCCAAAAGAAATATCTAGAAAGTTAATAACATGAAAAAATTTGTAATTTTTTTAATATTAATTTTTTTTAATAATTTAAATGCAATAAATTATCCTAATAGCACTACAGAGACAGATAGAATAACAAATGTTTTAACGGTTCTTCAGGGGCTAAATGCAGGAGACACTGTTAGTACTGCTGTTCAGGGTTTATGTTGGTTTAAAGCAGGTTTGAGTGTGGATGGAGCATCGGCTGGGCGAGTGAATTTTTCTTGCCCTATACCGGTAGACAGAGAAATATATCTTAACGAAGATGTCGTTTTAGACTTGCATAAAGATTTAGTATTTTCTGGTAGTGTGCGTTTAGCAAGATCTGGAAATATAATTGCAGGTTCTGCTACAAGGCTTGAAAGCTCTATAATTTTAACTGGTCCGTTTGACCTTGGTTCTAAAACATTAACATGTACCTATGGTCCAATGTTTATAAATGGCAATGGTAATGTTATAGATTTTAGAAAAGGTGGACGAATTTTTTATGATAGTCGTAATACAAATGATGCTGGTCGAACTGCTGCGACAATTAGAAACTGTGAATTACGTGGGGTAAAATTTGAAACTGAAGCAGATTCTCGTTTATGGTTGCGCAATTACAGTGCTTTTAATTGGGATAATGTATTATTGCGTTTAGACGGTGATTATTTAATACCAAATATTGATTATAAGCATTTAAATATTATCGGTGATGTTTTAGTTACAGGTACCTATATGTTTAAAATGGATGGAACCTGCAATGTATCTTATAATTCATTATTTTGTTTTGATGTAGGTACTACATTTTCTATTGGAAGAACTGCTGTTTTTACTTCTGATGGTTCTGGTCGTGCTGGTTTTTATTTTAATGGATGCAATATAAATATTTCTGCTAAAGATTTTTTAATTGATAATGCAACATTAATTTTTTCAAATGAAGTTAGAATAACAGACGAAAATTGGAATAGAAAATTTATTATAGGTTCAAACTGTAATGTTATTTTACTTGCAGGTGCAAGAATTTTACTTGATGGAACAACAACGCTAAGTCTTTTATAAATAGGGGTTTGTTGTGTTTAAAAAATTTATTTTATTTATTTTAATATTTAAAAATATTTTTTCGGTGAACTATCCCGAAGTGGCAAATGATAGACAAGTTAATGCTTATGTTACACTTGCTACAAGCGTTTCTGGCTCTGGAGATACTTATAGTACAGGAGCAGCTTCAGCACAGGGGTTTTGTTGGTTTAAATCTAAATTAGATACAAATGGTACTGGTACTGGTGGTATTTATGTGGCAACTCCATTGGTTGTAAGTAGAGGTTTATATCTTTCTTCTTGGAACACATTAGATTTACAAAAAGATTTATTTTTGGCTGCAGATTGTAATTTAGAGCGTTCTGGTAAAGTTGCTCCAGGAATAGATACGAGAAATGAAAGTGCTTTAATTTTATTGGGTAATTTTGATTTAAAAAATAATACATTAACGTTTACTGGAGGGCAAGGACGGTTAACTCCTTTTACAATTAACAGAAATGCGCCTTGTTATCTGGATGGTAATAGCTGTACTATAGATTTTTCAAGTGGTGGATCTATTGTACAAGATACTGGGCCACGTGGGTCTTTAACAATTCGAAATGCAATTTTAAAAGGTTTAAAAACAGTAGGTTCTACGCCAAATCTAAATATAAAAACAGGAGATTTATATTTAGATAATATTTATATCAAACTACATGGCGATTATTCTATTGGCTCTGCCAGAAAAGCTTTGCATGTTTATGGTGATTTAATAATTACAGGTAGTTATGTATTTACTATTGATGGCGCTTGTTATATCTATGATGATGCTCGTATATATCTAAATAAAGATACTACTTTAAAATTAGGAATTAGTGCATCAATTAATCTTAGAGGCACTAAAACTGGAGGATTTTATTTTAATGGCTCAAAAATAGATATTTCTAGCAAAAATTTTAATCAGTATGAGGGCCGAATTATTTTTGAAAATGATATTATTATAGATGATAGTAGTTCTTCAAAACTATTTGTGTTAGGTCCAGCTTGCAGTATCGATTGTCTGGCTAATGCAAGAGTATTGCTGGAAGGAACAACTACATTTAGTATTATATAACTTTTTGGAGAGTAGATGTTTAATAGATATATTTTTTTATTTCTATTTATTTTTAAAATTATTTTACCCGCTAGTTACCCAAACGATGCAACAGACAGGCTTGTTAATATTTTCACAACTATACAAACATTAAATGCAGGCGACTATGTTAGTTCAACTGGCGCAACTCAGGGTTTGTGTTGGTTTAAAGCAGGGATTAAAATAGCAGGCGCTTCGGGTTTAGTTAATGTTGCGACACCTATTTTTGTAGATAGAGAAATATATCTTGATGGTCAAGTTAGTTTAAATTTACAAAAAGATTTAATTTTAAGCGGGAGTGTTCGAATTTGCGCAGATAGTACTTCTGGTTATATAAGTTTTGGAACAGGAGTGTTTGTAGGTTCAAAATTAATATTAACAGGTCCTGTTGATTTGGAAACAACTGTAAGATGTACTTTTGGAGCTTTTGAAATTCAGGGTAATGGTAATTCAATTAATATGAGACAAAATACTTTTTATCCATCAAACGCTACATCATTTAAATTAAATAATTGTTTGTTGTATAATATTCCGGAGCTTGGACTTTCAAATGTGGCTTATCCTATTTTTACAGATTTAGATAATGTTGTTTTAAAATTATCTAATGATTTAGATGCACATTCTAGATCATTAACTATTAATGGAGATGTGTCTATTTTGGGTCCATATATTTTTACTATGTATTATTCTTGTAGTATAAATGATGCAAGCTTTTTGCATTTTGAACCTGAATCTACATTGTTTTTGAATCCTACCTTTAAAAATTTAACGTTTAAAGGTAATAAGACTGGTGGATTTCATTTTAATGGGTGTACAATTGATATATCTAATGCAGATCTTACAATAAATGAGGGTAATGTTATATTTGAAAATGAAGTTAGAATTTATGATGGCTCTAATAATAAAAAATTTGTAATTGGCCCAAATTGTACAGCACATATTTTGGGTGGAGCCAGAGTTATTCTTGATGGTACAACAACTTTTAGCATTTTATAGAGAAAATTTTTTGAAAGATTTTATAAATGGTAATTAAATTTAAAAAAATAATTTTATTTTTATTATTGTTTTTAACTTTTGACCAGAGTGATATTTTTTGTGCTTTTAAAAGAATAGATGAAGATAATAAAATTATTTTTGCAAAAGACGGTGAGCAGTATATTTGGGAAAAAACAACAGATGGATATAGTCTAAATCATATAAAAAATTATTCACAAGAAAAATTTTTATTAGAATATTTAGTTAGTTTAGATTTAGAAGCTTTTTGTAAGACCTTAGAAAAATTTATATTAAAGCATATAAGCTTTCATGATTTTAGTAAAAAAAATACTAGCCAAGATTTGCCATTTTTTATATTAGGTCTGTTGAGCTTGTTGGGTGAGGAATATTCAGTTGAAGCTGATAAGCTTGGCACTTCTAGCCAGATAGGTGAAAATATTTTTTATAGTTTTATTGTTAAAAAAGGTGGCGAAACTTTTTTAACAATAAGAACAAAAACAGTAAAAGAAGAAAGCTTTTTTGTTGAAGATCAACGAGAATTTTTAAATGAATTTGATCAAGAATCAACAGTTAATATTGTATCATCTGGTAAAAATATTTTTTATAAATATAATTCTTTTTCTGGCTCTGAAAATAGTGAAAATAAAATAAATCTATTTGAATCCCCTAGAGAGTTTTTACGGTCTCTAGATCAGCAATATATTAATAATTATTTTAATAGGGAAGATAATAAAATAAATTTAAAATTTAGTAGCGAAAGAGATTTTCATAACTTTGTTATGGGCTTATTGGCAAATACAAAGCAATTAACTTATTTGTCTTCTAATCGTGAAGCTGGAATTGGTCGACCAGATATTGTTTTTAAAACTAATAAAAATAGAGAAAAATATATTTTGGAATTTAAATATGGCACCAAAAAAAATATTAAAGATGCAAACAGACAAATAATGGACAAAATTTATATTGGAACAGGATCTTTGGTAGGGTATGAGTCAGAAGATGTTTATGGACAAGCTTTTGTTTTAGATCAAGATACAAGAGATATTTATGCAGGAACCATGTTTAAATTAGATAAAGATGTAAGTAAAAACAAAAGAGAGAAAAGAAAAAAGAAGAGAAATTAAGTTTTAATTAATAAAAAATAAAAAAAGAGAGAGTTTAATGAAGAGAGTAGGTAATATTTTTATCTTATTAAGTTATTTAATATTTAATTTATTATTTTTTAATCTTAATTCAAAAAACTATGCTCTTGTTCAACGTGGTGTTTCTAACAAAGCTGATAGAATAGATATTATAGATACTTCTAAAGAAGTCGTTTTAGATTTAAATGACGAAATTAGAAGTGATATTTATTTAAATGGTGGCAAAATAAAATTAGAAGACGATACAAAATTTGTAGGTAATAAATTTTTACAAACTACAGGCACTGTAAATTTACAAAATTATCAAATTACTCTTGGTAGGCCGTCTAGCACCATTACAAGTACAATTTATTGGGATGGAACAAAGGGCTCTGTTGCTCTAGATGGGCGAACTTACTTGACATCGCAATGGACATTTAGTGGTTCGTGCATGATAGAAGGTAATAATAATATTTTAGATCTTACAAGAACTGGTAGCATTATTATCGAACGTGGTTCTACGCTAAAATTAAAAAATTTACATATAATGGGCATGCATGGAGAAGATATAAATAATTTACACGATTCATGCCACATTGTTTTAGAAAATGTAACATGTGATTTGTCTGGCGATTTTGATTTTAATTGCGGCACATGTGAAATTTATAAATTTGTAGATCTTAATGGCTCGTATACATTTTTTTATGATAGTGTGCAAACAATTACAGTGCACAAAGAAACTATATGCGAAATTTCGCGTGATTTAACTTGGGCAATACGAACAAAAGATACTTCTGGCGGGCATAGACCATTTTATTTTGAAGATAAAACTTCAGAAATTAGAATAGATAGCGCCAAAATACAAATAGGACCAGAAGGCATTGTTTTTACTCGCGGCTGGATGGGTGTTTACGGTAAAACAGATTTGGCATTAAGCAGTACGCTTTATGGTAAAGGTTTACAAATTGGTGATGGCATAGCAGAAAATGATTTTGAAATGGTTTTTTATCCTGCATCTACTGTAGTTGCTCATGCTGGTAGTTTTGTTATAGATTGTGTAAATCCAAATTCTATAAAATCTATGTCTGGTTTTTCTAAATTACATAGATTATCTAATAATGATTTTTATATTAAAAAAGATTTTAATATGGGAAATCTTTCTGTATATATAGAATCTCCAACAAATATGTATGTGTCTGATGGAGCTAGTGCATATTATAATGATTGTAAATTTATGTTTGATGGAGTTAAATTTGCAACAACATCAACAAGATATATGGATTCGGTTTTATTATTATCTGGAGATCAAGAAATATTTATAGAAGAAGGTAAAATGCCATTATATGCCATGATATATGGTGATGGAAATATTTTACATGGCTCAGGTAGTATGTCTGGTAAAATTATGCTGTACGGTGCCGATGCAGAAATAATTTATGGTTTGGATGGCCAAATGTTAAATGATATAGAATTAAACAATGGAAAATTAACATTAGATCGTGATTTAGAGTTTGCCAGAGATTATAGTTTAAAAACTGCAGGTACTGTAAATTTGCAACATAATGATCTTATTTATGGTTCTCAGGATAAAACAATTACAGGCACAATTTATTGGGATGGAGCACAAGGTTCTGTAAATTTAAATTCAAAAACATTTTTAACATCGCAGTGGACATTTAGTGGTAATTGTATTTTAAATGGTCATGATAATATTTTGGATCTTACTCGAACGGGTAGTTTAATTATAGAACGTGGTTCTACATTAAAATTAACAAATTTACATATTTATGGTCTTTGTGGTGAAAATATAAATAATTTAGACGACAATTGTACTGTAATTTTGGAAAATGTAACATGCGATCTTGCAGGCGATTTTAATTTTAATTGTGGTAAATGCGAAATTTATAAATATGTAGATTTAAATGGAACATATACATTTTTTTATGATAGTACGCAAACTATAACTGTTCATAAGCAAGCTGTTTGTGAGCTTTCTCAAAATTTAACTTGGGCAATTAGAACAAAAGATAGTTCTGGTGGTCATAAACCATTTTATTTTGAAGATTCAACTTCGCAAGTTTGCATAAACAGTTCAAGAATAAAAATAGGTCCTGCAGGAATTATTTTTTCGCGTGGAACTATGGGTATTTGGGGTAATGTTGATTTGGAACTAACTTCTACTGAATATGGATATGGCTTTCAGATTGGTGATGGAACAGATGTTGGTAATTTCCAGATTGTTTTTAATCCTGCTTCTACCGTAATTGCACATGCAGGTGCTTTTGTAATAGATTGCACAACCCCTAATTCAATAAAATCTTTATCTGAATCTAGTCAATTATATCGTATGCCTTATAACGATTTTTATATTAAAAAAGATTTTAATATGAATAATTTATCTGTATACATAGATTCACCAACAAATATGTATGTTGATGATGGGGCAAGTGCATATTATCAAGGTTGTATATTTATGTTTGATGGAATTAAATTTAAAACAACTTCAACAAGATATATGGATTCAGTTTTGTTATTATCTGGAAATCAAGAAATATTTATAGAAGAAGGTAAAATGCCACTTTATGCCATGATATATGGTGCAGGTAATAATTTGCATGGTTCTGGCAGTATGTCAGGTAAAGTTATTTTGGGTGGCCCAGGCAGTGAAATAATTTATGGTTTAGATGCCCAAATGCTTAATAATATAGAATTAAATGGTGGCAAATTAACATTAGAAAGAGATTTAGAATTTGCAGGTGAAAATAATATAAAAACTTCTGGATATATTGATTTAAATAATAATGATTTAATTTTTGGTGCTAGAGATCAAATATTAACATCGACATTATATTTTATTGGAGATCATGGCTCGATTGATCTAAATTCGACTTTATTTTTAACATCTCAATGGACATTTAGTGGTGTTTGCACACTTAATGGTAATGGTAATATTTTAGATTTTACCAAAACAGGAAGTATGGTTTTTGAACGTGGTGCTACTATTAAATTAAAAAATATACATTTGGTTAATATGAGCAACGAAAATGTAAATAGCTTAGATGACAATGCTCATGTAATTTTAGATAATGTAGTTTGTGATATGGGCGGTGATTTTGATTGTAATTGTGGAACTTTTGAAATTTATAATTATTTAGATATTAATGGTTCGTATACTTTTTTTTATGATTCTACTTTATCATCTACAATTCATAAACAAACAGTATTAGAAATTTCTAAAGATGTAACGCTTGCATTGCGAACAAAAAATATTTCAGGTGGTAATCTGCCACTTTGGTTTGAAGATGATACTGCAGAAATTAAATTTAATAATGCGACAATAGCTATTGGTTCTGCTGGCGCTAAATTTGTACATGGTACAATGGGAATAGAAGGCAAAGTTTATTTAGATTTAAATTCAACAAGTTCTTTAAATGGTATAATTATTGGTGATGGAACAGAAAATGGTAATTTTTATATAACTTTTTATCCAGCAGCAACATATATAAATTCAGCAGGTGATATAGTAATTAATAACGCAGATCCAAATTCTATAGTATCTCTTTCTGATTTATCAAAATTAGCAAGAATGCCAGGTAATAATTATTATGTTCAAAAAGATTTTAATTTAAATAATTTAACAGTTTCACTTGATTCACCAACAAATATGTATGTAGATGAAAGTGCAAATGCATTTTATAAAAATTGTAGATTTGTGTTGCCTGATTATGGTGTTAAATTTTTGACAACATCAAAACGATATATGGATTCTGTTTTATTATTAAATGGTAACGAAGAAATTTTTATAGAAGAAGGTAATTTGCCATTATATTTAACAGCGTTAAATACTGGTAATAAATTGCATGGTTCTGGTAGTATGTCTGGTGCTATTATTTTGGGTGGCCCAGGTTCAGAAATTAAATTGGGTTTAGAAGGTCAAATTTTAAATAGTATAACTTTAAATTATGGTAAAGTTACGTTAGACAAAGATACATATTTATCTTCGAATAATTTTTTTACAGGTTCTGGTACTGTAAATCTAAGTAATAAAGAATTAAATTTAGGCAATCAAGAATTTGCAACGAATTCTGTAATTTATTGGGATGGTAATTATGGCTCTGTTACTTTAAATGCAAAATTAAATTTATCTACTCAGTGGACTTTTAGTAATTACTGTATTTTAGATGGCAAAAATCATATTTTAGATTTAACAACAGGTGGCACGCTTTTAGTTGAACGTAATTCTACATTAGTTTTAAAAGATATTAATATTTATGGCATACAGTACGAAAATATAGAATGTTACGATGATTCAGGATTAATTATTCTTGATAATTGTATCTTTACACTTGTAAAAGATTTTCATTACAATCGTGGTGGCTGCCATGTTTATAATTATGTAGAACTTCATGGTAATCATGATTTATATTTAGATACAAACAAAACGATGTCTATATTTAATCATTCTACTTTTGCACTTAATAAAAATATTACAGCAAAATTAAGAACAATAAATATAACTGCAAATAGATATCCAGTTTGGTTTGAAGATGATACTTCAGAATTTAAATCTGATAATTCTGGTTTTGAACTTGGTCCAAATGGTGCCAAATTTGAAAAAGGTAGAATGAGCTTATATGGCGACGTATTAATGACTATGAATTCTACAGATACAAGTAATGGTTTGCATATTGGTAATGGAACACAAGATGGTGACTTTAGTATTATATTTTATCCAGGGTCAACATTAACTGCAGATGGTGGTAATTTTGTTTTAGATTCTTATTCTCCAGATGTTATAAAATCTATGTCATTATATTCTAAGTTAATACGAAAATCTGCAAATCACTTTTATATTAAAAATGATTTTGAAATTTCAAATATTACAGTTGCACTTGATATGGATACAACTATGGACGTTGTAGATGGCAAAGATGTTAATTATGATACATGCAATTTTGAAGTAACAGGTGTTAAATTTGGTGCAACGGCGCAGCGTTATAGTGATTCTATGATATTACTTAATGGTAGTAATAATATTTGTATTACTTCAGGAATTTTACCAATGTACGCTGCTGTTAATGGTACAGGAAATTGCCTTAAAGGCTCCGGTAGTATGAATGGCGAAATTATTTTACTCGATTCAAATGCAGAATTAAATTTAAGTTTAGACGGTCAAGTTTTAAAAAATATAACGCTTAATGGTGGTAGATGCATTTTGGAAAAAGATACAGATTTTGGACAGGGCGTACAGTTTAGTACAACAGGTACAGTACAACTTGGTTCAAGTAATCTTGAATTGGGAACGTTAGATTCAAATTGTACATGTACTATTTATTACGATTCAACACAAGGTTCTGTTGAATTAAATTCTATGGTTACACTTTCGGGCACATGGACATTTAGTGGCAATTGTACTTTAAATGGCAATGGAAATATTTTGTGGCTAAAACCAACAGCTCAAATAATAGTTGAACGTGGTTCTATGTTGCGATTATTAAATTTAAGAATAAAAGACATGTCTGGCCATAATATTAAATGTTTGGATAATTCAGGAGTTATAATTTTTACAGAATCAAAAGCTATGCTTGATGGTGACTATGTTTTTGATACAGGTAAATTTGGCGTGAATATAGATTTTGAGGTTTATGGAACAGATAAATTTATTTATTCTTCGCCAGAAATTAGTGATATTTATATGTGTTCTAATTTAAAATTTATGGCTGGCTCTACATTTAGTTATGCTCCAAGTATAGCAAGTAAAGATTTAATAAGATTCGGTGGCCCTAAATCTAAATTATGTTTAGATGGTGCTACATTACATGTAACTTCAACCGGTATGCGTTTAACTGTTGGCGTTTTGGAAGCTTGTGGTGAATCTAAAATTTTAAGTGATGCTACATGCAATCCAGAGGCTGTAGAATTTGGTGATGGTATTAATGCAGTAAATAATTTTAATTATGAACCATTAAATTCTGCCATGTTAGATTTATCTACCGGATATTTTATTTATAATAATGTAGTGTAAAATTGGGAGAAGTAGTGAAGAAAATAATTTGTCTGTTATGTTTTATATCTTTTGCTTATAAATTAAATCCTGTTGGGTTTAATTTGAGTAATAAAACTGTAACTTTAAAAGTTTCTTCTGGCGCTAATTTAAAATTAAATTCTCCAATTACAAATGTTAATGGAACAATAATAAAAGAATCGGGAGCTAATATTGATGGTAGCTCAATAACATTTAACGATGGTTCTTTTAATGATAGTACTGGTAAAGTAAAAGTTTTGGGCACTCTTGATTTTGGCGATATAAAAAAAATTATTTTAGATGGTAATAAAAACTTTGAAGGTAAACGTGGCGATGTTTTGCAGGCTATAAATATTAGCGGTCAAGATAATATAGTTCAGGGCGTTTTATCTGTATTAGATGATATCGAATTGCAAGATATTAATTCAAGTGTTTTATTTAATATTAGAACTCGTCTTGATTCAAATATTAATTTAAATTCAGGCTCTATGATATTGGGTGATGACCTTGCTTTTTTAGATACTAAACGCATCTTTGGCCCTGGCAGCGTAGATTTGGCAGGGCACAGATTAAGTTTGGGTGCAAAAGATTTAACTTGGGATGAACCAATATTATTTAAAGATGCTTCAGATATCAAACTTAATTCTAATTTATATTTAAATAGTACATGGACATTTTCGGGAAGTTCGATACTTTGTGGTGGTGATAAAATTATTTTTTTAAATACAGATAATTGTATTCGTGTGCTTGCCAATTCACATTTATTAATAAGAGATGCTGTATTATATGGTTTATCTGGATCTAATATTTCATGTATAGATGATAGTTCTGTAATCTCTTTGCAAAATGTAAAAATAATTTTAGATAATAATTTTAATTTTACATCAGGAGCTTTAATTTTTTGGGATACAGTAGAATTTATTGGTAAAAATAAAACATTTAATTATCAAACCAATATGACCAGTACTATAAAAGATAATGCTATAATAGTTTTAGGTAATACAGTTACTTTTAGTTATGCACCAAGCTCTGGCAAAAATAATTTATTAGAATTTGAAGCTGATGATTCAACCATAAATTTAAATGGTGGGACTATTTATACTGCTTATACAGGCTTAGATTTATTAAAAGGTAGAATTGTTGTTGATAAAAATTCAAATTTAATTATTGAATCCAAAAATTGGTTATATGAATCTGTTACAAGTACGTATAACAATTTAGATGATGCTATAACTTATACAACTTATGATTACACTTATGGCATTTCTGGATATTTAAATTTGGGTAACGATGTTCAAGAATATGATTTTAAAGTAGATATTTTAAATGGTGCAAATTTAAAAATTTATTCTGGTATTTTGTCTTGCAATAATACTTTAGATTCATGTATTTGTACTAATGATAGTATGTCTTGTTTATCTTTTATGGCAGGTTCACATTTTGATGTTTGTCATGATTTAAATATTGGTTCTGGACAAATTGTTTTGTATGGTGGTGCAGGATTGCGAACGTTTAATAATGCAATTATTAGTGGCTCTATAAGTAGGCATAATTAATTATGTTCAAAAAAATTATAATTATATTTATAACTTTAAATATAAATAATTTATTTGCTGCTACTATTGGTTCAGATACTGTTACTGCTGCAGCGCAATCTTATACATTTGTATCTGGTGTAGATAATAGAATTGCAAATTATGCTTTAATGGGCTGGGGTTTTACTTTGTCAGATTACACGGTATCAACATCTTTTGCATCTATATTCCCTGTTCAGGGTGGCGTTTTTTTAAATGGTGGCTTGATGACATTAAATAAAGATGTGAATTTTACAAATGACAGTTGCTTTGGTGGCGGAGGAAGAATTATTGGCAATGGTTTTAAAATGGAATTTGGAAAGCCATATAATAATGTGCGTCTTTTCCAGGAAAGTGTTGGAGCATTAAATTTGTTAGATAGTGAAAATCTTGGAGCTGTTGTAAATTCTGTAGACTGGTCATATAACGATTCCTATGTTGCAGCAGGTAGGGCTGTTGGCGCCGGGAATGAATTATATGTTTACAATTTTAATGGGTCAACTTTGTCCTTGGGAACAAGCGTTGATTTTGCAGCTGCTATAAATTGTGTGCGCTGGCACCCAAGCCAAAATTATTTAGCTGTTGGTGTAGGTTCTGCAATAACGGGAAATGAACTTAGAGTTTATAGTTGGAATGGTAGTTCGTTAACAGAAACAAGTGGCTTTGATGCGGGTATTGGTGCTAATTCTGTTGCGTGGAGTAAAGATGGTAATTATTTTGCTGCTACTGCAGCTACTTCCGTAGTAGGTGTATTTTCTTTTTCTGGCGGAATTCTTTCTCTTATAACAACGTTAGATTTTTCTGGTAGTGGAACTCCTTCTATAAATGCTCTTGATTGGTCGCCTGATGGCAGATATTTGGTTATTGGCACAAATGGTACAGGGGCTTCATTAAGAGTTTATTATTTTGATGGTGCAACATTAACTTTAGATAGTTCTGTTTCTGGAATAACCGTGCAAACTGTTACTTGGCAGCCAACAGGGGATTTAATAGCTGTTGGGCTTAGTGGTACGGCAGAGAATTTTAGAATTTATGAACATTCGAGTGGATTATTGACAGAAAAAACAAATGCAGCACTTGGAATAATAACAACTATTTATTCTTTGGATTGGTCCGATAATGGTAGATATTTATTGGCTGGAGAAATAGCGAGTGCTGATATAGAATTTTATTCAGTATATTTTTCAACTTCATTTTATAGACCGTATCCCATTGCTTTAGTTGATATAGGCTTAACCGTTGCATCTGTTGCAATTTCTCACTCTGGTAATTTTTTTTTAAATGGTGCTGGCAATACTGTTAATGTTTATGGTGTTAATAATTATGATTTAACTTTTTATAATACAAATTTAATTTTTAATACAGATTTAGATTTAGCACAAAATTTAATCTTTAATGGAAATTGCAAAATTGATGCAAAAGGTAGAATAATTAATATACGCTCTGGTCAAATTCAAGTTGCACAAAACAGTAATTTAAAAATTAAAAATGCAAAAATTTCGGGTTTAAATGTAAGTAGGTTAAAAAATTTAGCTAGTTCATCTTCTATAACGCTACAAAATTGCACATTGGATCTATTTGATGATTATATTTTTAATACAGGATCATTATTAATAAAACAAGATGTTATAGTTTCTGGAAATTCGACTTTTAATTATACGTCACGCTTTACTTGTACTATAGATAAAAATTCATGCTTTTATATTGATAATGGTATAACGTTTAATTATGCACCTAGTGCTGCAAAAAATAATTTAATTTATATGACAGATCAAAGTTCTGTTTTATATCTTAATAATTGTACTCTTTCTACAACAAATACAGGAATATTATTAACACAGGGCACATTAATTCTTGATAACAATATTAATTTTAGTAGTACAGGATTGGCCTTATCAGAGAGTATAAAATTAGGCTCAGGAATAGCTGCGCAAGATTTAAATGTAATTATGGATTCGAGTGTTAATTTAAATATTTACGGAGGCTTTGAGTATAATAATGTCACGTAAAAATTTATTTTTATTATTAATATCAATATTTTATGTAAGCAATTTATTTTCTGTAAACGTAACTGTTGGTTCAGATAGTGCTGTAGCTGCAGCACAGGCTAACTGGTTTTTTGATGCAGGTAACAATAAAATTTCTAATTATGCATTAATGGACAGAGGCTTTGGTTTTCAGAGTAACACTACAAGTTGCTCGTATTATTCAGCATTGCCAATATCTGGTGCTTTTATTTTAAATTCTGGAAAATTATTTGTAAACAGAGATATTACAGCCAATAATTTATTTTTAATGGAAGGCGGCGGCCAAATTGTTGGTAACAATAAAACATTTAGAGTTGTAAACCAAAATGACCCATTCGAACTTACAAAAGGGCTTGGATATTTGACTGCTCTTGGCACATATGTATCTACTCAAGATTTTTATACAGTTGATTGGTCGTATCAAAGTAATTATGTAGCTGCAGGAAGAAATTCAAGTACTACAGGAAATGAACTTTTTGCATTCAGGTTTAATGGCTCAACATTAACATTGGCAACAAGTATAAATTTTGCATCTGCTGTTAACTGTGTGCGTTGGCACCCAAGCCAAAATTATTTTGCAATGGGTGCTAATGGTTCTATTACCGGTAATGAAATTAGAATTTATAGTTTTAATGGAACAACCTTGACAGAAACTAGTGGTGTTAATACAGGAACTGGTGTGCGTGCCGTAGCTTGGAGCAGAGATGGTAATTATTTAGCAGTTTCACTTTCTACAGACTATGTACGAATTTATTCGTTTTCTGGCGGGACTATTACTTATATTACACAATTGCTTTTAGCCGGTGTTGGAACACTTGCACGAAATGCACTTTCGTGGGACAGTACAGGCCAATATATTTCTGTTGGTGATGGCACAACAGCTACAAACTCGCACAGAGTTTTGTATTTTAATGGTGCAACATTAACTCAAAGTGCTGCAATTAGTGGAAATACTACTCAAAATACTGAGTTTCATCCAACATTGCCAATTATAGCTGCAACACATACAAATGATATAAGATTATATTTTTTTACACCAGGATCTATTACAGAAAATACAGATTCTGTAATTACAGGCGATAGTTTGGCTTATTCTGTTCATTGGAGTAATGATGGTAAATATTTAGTAACCGGCAGAGCAGCAAGTACTAGTACTGAGCTTAGAGCATATCGTTTTGACGAGAGAAACTATAGATTTTATCAAATAGTTGGGGAAGAAAGGGGCAGCACAGTTTTTGATGTTCGTTGGTCACCTAATTTGCGATATATTGCAATAGCTGGCGCAGATAATTATATTCGTACATATGGTTTTATAAAAAGAAAGTTAGATATAGAAAATCTTGATCTGGCTTTAAATACAGATTTTTTATTAACACAAACAGTATATTTTTCTGGAACATCTAGTATTAAGGGTAACGATAATAATTTAGTTTTTGGTGATTCAAGTGCCGAAATTGTTGTAAATTCTGGTGCGACTTTAAATTTGGAAAATATAAAAATCTCTGGGTTGCGAGCATCTAACTTGCGCGGTAGCGCTCAAAATTCTGTAATTAACTTAAAAAATTGCAAACTAGATTTTTCGGGTGATTTTAATTTTAATAATGGTGCAATTAAATTTACAAACGATGTAATTTTTACAGGCACAAGTAATTTTAATTATGCAAGTAATACAACAAGTTCTTTTGATAGTAATACTCTTTTATATTTTGCGCCAAATTTTCAGTTTAATTATCAGCCATCACGAAATTCTAAAGATTTAATTTATATGACAGATAGTTCTTCTATTTTGTATTTAGATGGTTGCACAATTAGATCTACAAATACAGGATTTACTTTAAAACAAGGTAGTTTGTTTATAGACAATAAAGTAACTTTAAGTAGTCAGGGGTCTGCTTTATCAGAAATTATTACTTTAGGTAATGCTTCTCAAAATCTTGATATAAAAATATTTTCTGATGGACAAATAAATGTTTATGGTGGGTTCAATTATGCAAATGCAAGTTAGATTAAAGAATAAAAATAAAAATTCATTAGTTTTTGTTTTTATTCTTTTATTACAATTATTTTTTAATAATAATTTATTTTCTATAACACTTGGTTCAGATACAACTGTAGCTACACCGCAGGCATATTATAATTTTACAGGTCCAGATAATAGAATTGCAAATTATACCATGATGGATAATGGCTTTTCTCTTTCAGATTCTACAGTATCATGTTCTTGGGATTCTATTTTTGATTGCTCAAAAAATATACATTTGTATCGTGGGCAATTATTTTTGCAAAGAGATTTATGTTTATCGGGTAATTTGGGAATAGGAGGTAAAATTTGGGGCTCAAGTTATACAATAGAATTTTTGGATAAAATTTCTACGGTAGATTTTACGCAAGATTTTACAATAAATAGAGCAAATTTATTTTTTAATTCGAATGTTAATATTACAAAATTTATGCGTTTTGTTGATAATTGTAAAATAGATGGTGCTGGGCGTTACCTTAATCTTGGAGCTGGAGCTAGAATAAATGTGGCTAGTAACTCTAGATTAATTTTAGAAAATCTTAAAATTTTAAATTTTTCCGGAAATAAATTTTTTTGTGATTCAAATTCTTCGAATATTGTTTTTAGAAATTGTAAAATTTTTCTTGATGGTAATTTTGATTTTAGTAAAGGGTCTATTTTAATTAGTGGTAATACAGAAATTTATGGTAACAATAAAACATTTGCATATTCTTCTAGCGTTGGTTCGACTATAGATTCTTATTCTTGCTTATATTTTGCTCCGGGTACAATATTTTCATATTCACCTACAAATAATAATAGGTCTTTAATTTATATGAATGATATTTCTTCTATATTATATATAGATGGTGCATCTTTAATTTCTACAAAGACAGGGTTACAGTTAACTAGGGGTTCTTTGATACTTGATAATGGAGTAACTTTTAGCGCTTATGGAACAGCATTTTCTGAATCATTTTCTTTGGGCGGCAGTGCCGATAGCAGTTTAAATGTAAATGTTTTTGCTAGTGCAAATATAAATTCATATGGTGCAATTTCAATTGATAATTCTGAAAATAATTCGGATATTTTATATCAAAGTGATTTTACTACTGAAACTATTGGTCAATGGACAGCAGATGCGCTTTATGGGGATATCTCCAGATGGCAAATTGTTGGTGATGAAATGCGTACTATATCTGGTACTTTTTTGACAATAATATATAGAGGTAATTTAGATTGGTCTAATTATACGATGGTATCTTTGGTTAGTAGGGGAATATCAAACCCTATGGGAATAGTTTTTTATTATAAAGATGAGAATAATTATTGGCGTTATTTAAATGAATCAGGTTATATGCTTGTAAGAGGAAGATTTTTGGGGAATTGGGTAAATGCAGCGGATTTGGCCGATTCAGCCTTTGCCGTAGATGATACGGTAAACAGTCAGTGGTATTGGTATAAAGCACAGGTTGATAATGGATTAATAAGTGTTAAGCACTGGCTTTACGGGACTACTGAGCCAGTTGATTGGGAATTTAGTACTTATGATAATAGGCTTTTAGGTGGAGCAATTGGACTAATGGGTTGGGATAATTCGACTAATTTTAAAGATGTATCGGTTACCAGAAATTAGTTTTAAAAAATTAAAAAAATAGCTAAGAAGAGACAAAAAGATAAATTTTTTGGTTTATTAAAATATTGGTAGTAGTTCTCTAAATTATGTTGGAAAGATTAGCAGAAATAATAGATAAATAACTATTGTAAGTTAAATATAAATTAATTAATTTTATACTTTCTTGATTTTTATTTTTAATTCTTTTATTTGTTTATTGAACAAAATATTTGTAGAATATTCAAAAGAGTAGTAAAAAAAAAGTAAAAAAGAGAGAAGATGAGTAAATTTATTTCTATTGTATTTCTCATTTTTTTATCAATAAATAATATTTTTGCCGGTGTTAATTTTTCGAGTCGTAATTCAAAAATAATATTAAACACTGGTGCAAAGCTTAATGTTGCAAATTCTATTTCCAACTGGACTGGAAGCTTAGAAAAAAAATCTAGTAGTTCTATTTTGGGCCAGAATATTATTTTTGATAATGGAATTTTAGAAGAAAATAATACTGAAAATAAAATAATTGGAAAATATTCGCCTACTGCTACCAGAAAAATTATTTTAGATGGTAATAAAACATTTAAAAGTGAAGCTGGTACTGTTTCGGACAAAATAGATGTTGCTGGTTCTGGTAATAAATTACAAGGTCAGCCAATATTTAGTAATACAGATTCTATAAGATTAGAAAATGAAAATGCAGTATTAAATATTGGTATTCAAAATTCATTAAATTCTGATATTGAATTACGAAATGGAAGAATAAATTTAGATTCAGATTTGCGTATGGCTGATGACAGAATTATTACAGGATCAGGAATTATAGATCTTCAAGGCCATAGTTTAAAAATTGGTGGCAAATCTTCTTTAAATCTTACACATACAATAGATTGGTATAATGCGACTGATGTTGATTTAACAAGTAAAGTTATTTTTTCTGGTACTTGGAATGTTTATGGAACAGAAACGTTGCGAGGTGGCGGGAATGTTTTAGATTTAACATCCGGAGGTACTATTTATGTTCGTAATAATGCAATTTTAAATATAACAGATTGTGTAATAAAGGGTCTTGGAATAAATAAAGGTTGGATAGATTTTGAAAATGATGTTGGTACTGTAAATCTTACTAATGTTATTTTTGAATTGGAAGATAGATTTTATACTCGTCTTGGTGGTTTTTATGTTGATGGTCCTACAACAATAATTACAAAAAATTATAATTGGACGTTTGATAATAATGCATCACTTACTGTAGATGGTTTAACACTTTGGCTTGATCCTGCAAGATATGATGGTACTGGTAGTGAAGGTAAAATTAAATTTGGATCTGGAAATATTTCAAAGTATTTATCATTAGTTGCTAGTGGTACTATAAATTATAGTGCACGTGGCGCAGGGTTGCCAGAAAAAATTTCGTATAATTCTAATGCAATATTAAGAGCTAAAGATGAAATTAGATATAACTCGCAAGCAATTGTTACGCAAGATAAGCGTATAAGATATAATTCTCAAGCTATTTTTACTCAAGACAGAAGAATTATAAATAACAGTAATACAATAGTTACAGATTTTAGATTAACTAAACAGAATTCAAATGCGATAGTTGCATTAAATAATTGTTGTAGATATGTTTCGAATGCTATTGTAACTCATGATAAACGAATAAGATATAATTCGAATGCAATAGTACAGCATGATAAAGAAATAGCTTGGAACTCAAGTGCAATACTAAATGCTGGTAGTAGTCAATTATCTATTTATAATAGTAACGCAATAGTTCAACATGATAAAGAGATTAGTTGGAACTCAAGTGCAATACTAAATGCTGGTAGTAGTCAGTTATCTATTTATAATAGTAATGCAATAGTATCTCAAGATGTAAGAATTACAGATAACACAGAAAATATAAGTTATAATTCCCAGGCAATAGTAAGCCAAGATGGTCGCATAACAAGTAATGTTAATAATATAAGATATAATTCACAAGCAATTGTGACTCATGATAAAGAAATAGCTTGGAATAGTTCAGCAATACTTGCAGGTATAGAATGCTGTGAAAATACTTCGAATGCATTAATAAGTTTAAATAATAAAGTTGGTTATATAAGTTCAGCGACAGTACAGAATGATAGTGCAATAAGTTGGAATTCAAATTCGATAGTATCACAGAATGGTCGAATAACTACGAATGCTAATAATATAAGATATAACTCGCAGGCGATATTTACTCACGATAGAAGAATTATAAATAACAGTAATGCAATAATAAATTTAAGTTTAAGTAATGTACTTGTAAGACAAAACTCGAATGCAATTGTCCAGCATGATAGAGAGATTAGTTGGAATTCGAGTGCAATACTTGCAGGCATAGAGTGCTGTGAAAATAATTCGAATGCATTAATAAGTTTAAATAATAAAATTGGTTATATAAGTTCAGCGACAGTACAAAATGATAGCGCAATAAGTTGGAATTCAAATTCGATAGTATCACAGAATGGTCGAATAACTACGAATGCAAATAGTATTAGTTATAATTCACAAGCAATAGTAAGCCAAGATAGAAGAATTATAAATAACAGTAATGCAATAATAAATTTAAGTGTAAGTAATGTACTTGCAAGACAAAACTCGAATGCAATTGTCCAGCATGACAAAGAAATAGCTTGG
>LBNX01000005.1 GCA_000989185.1 candidate division TM6 bacterium GW2011_GWF2_28_16
CAGCAACTATCAATAACAATCACTTAATTAGTTACAACAGCTCTGCTCTAATAACCAACTTTAGATACAACAGTAATGCAATAATTACTCATGACAAGAGAATTAGATATAACTCTCAAGCTATTATCACTCATGATAAAGAGATAAATAATAACAGTAACTCTATAGTTACTCACAATAGACAGATTAGTTACATAAGTTCAGCAACTATCAACAACAATAGAGCTATTAGCTGGAACTCTTCTGCAATATTAAATCTAGACGCTTCAACATTAGAACAAAGAATTATAAATAATAGTAACGCAATAATTTTATTAGATAATAAAATAAATATTAATATAAATGATATAACAGCAAATTCTAATGCAATAATAATGAATACTCAAAATATATATTTTAACTCAAATGCAATAGTCACAACAATGACAACATCTGGTCTACAAGTTCAAATAGATGAAAATAAACTTGGTATTAGATACAATTCAAATGCAATATTAAGTCTTACAAACGGTCAACAAGATACTGTGTTAACGCAAGCTCCAATAACAAGTGATATTACATTAAGAGATAGTGTATTTATACATCCAACTCAAAGAATATATGTAGCAGATAATGCAACAATAGACGGCAGTGGTGCTGTAATTATATTTGGTGATCCTGCACACTCACAATTTGTTGTAAAAGCAGGAAAAACTGTAACATTAAAAAATGTACAATTATTACGTGTAAGCCAAGACACACTAGACCTTAGATACAATCTTTATGTTGATAGCTCAAGTCCATCAAATTGGCGATTAGAAGATGGAATACTAAGAATAGGTCAAAATGTAATTTTAGGTCTTTCTGAAAATGTAACAATGACACAAGGATTAATAGAACTTGTAAATGATGATAATGCTCAAGCTCAAACCTTTAAATTAGTTGGAATTGAAGGACAAAAACAATTCCAAATTTCTCCTAGCAACGCCTATTGCAATGCTCTATCTAGAGCAGATAACGGACTCACATGGGCACAAAGAGTAGCTGGTTATACAAGTTATACCCCATCACAATTACCAACTAGATTTACAAATAATGGAACAACACCAATACTTATAAAATGTAACGACAATACATTTGGAATACAAAATATTAATTTGTCTGGCTTTGAGCATATATCTAAAACTACAAGCATAAATTATACCGGTGCAATTGGGCTTTTAGGAACTGCAGCTGTAGATATTGGCGATCAGACATTCTCTGAATTTGAAAAAAATAAAAATGTTCAAGAAAAATACGACATGGTTTTTGTAGTACAAAACATAAACAACCAATTAAGATTACTAAAAGATGATTTATTATTCACAGGTCAATTACAATTTGCAGACTTTGGTGAAAACGTTTTAGATATAGACACTGTTTTAACCGAACGAATTAAACCTAAAGTAGGTTCTACAGATCCAGATAGAACTATACCACAAGTTAACTTTGCTACAGACTTTTTACAATTAACATCTTTATATGGTATGGCAAGATTAATTTTTGATGATTCTAGAATTAGAATTAATAATCAATTTAATGCATTTATAGCTTACGAAAATTCATATCTTGGTGGCAATACTATTGAAGTTACAGGCGACCCTATTTGGGACCTTTATGACCCTGCATTTGGTGGCAAAGAATTTGTTCTTGATGTTGACGAACTTATAGGCCTTGATGACATAGATAATAAACCAATTGTTTCTGACTTTTATTCCATTTTTAAAAATAACAAGAAAAAATTACGTACAGCTTTAGACTTAATTTATGAGCAAGAATTAAAAAAATTTTAAAATTCTTGATCACAGATGAATTAAACATAAAAAATAGATAATTAAAAAGTAAATTAAATAAAGAAATAAAAGGGAGAATAAATTGAGTAAAATATATATCAATAAAATAATACTTTTTTTAATTATTTTATTTTTTAACAATAATATTTATTCAACTATAAAATTTAGTACACCTTCATCAAGCATAGTTTTATCAAACAGGAAAACATACTTTGGTGCACCTAATACTAGCACAATTAATGGTTGGTACGGTCAAAATTTAATACGCGAAGCAGGTTACGAAAATATAAAAACATTTAATGATACATTAAGACATGATTATGCTCCTCAACAAAAAATTAATAATACTTTTTCAAATTATCAAGTAAGTACAGATACTAGTTTAAACCCAGCATTAAAAGTTATTTATTTAAATGATGACATTACACTACCTGCGAGTACTACTTTTACCATAACATCTAGTGGGGTAATAGATGGCTTGGGTAAAAACTTTAATTTTGCAAGTAATGCACAATTACTTATTGATACTAATGTCAGTTTAACGCTAAAAAATATAACATTTAAAAATACTTTTAATACTAAACCTATTATAAAAAATCATGATTCTACAGGCCAAATAACTTTTGATAACTGCAATTTTTCTTTAAGTAACAGCTTTACATTTGAACGTGGACGTTTTTTTATAATTAACAATGTCAATTTTAATGGTAACGTATCGTTTGTTCAATGCTCCGTAAGACCATTATATATATTACAACATTCAACTTTTAATTTTGCACCAGGCTCAAGCTTTATGTATTCACCATATTCTGACAATAATAATCTTATGATATTTAAAGACAAAACATCCAGATTAAAATTTAATAATAGTTCTTTAAAATTAACCGACACTGGATTAAGATTAACTAAAGGTACTTTATATTTAGACAACAAAGTAACATTAAGCGCTTCGGATAAAACTTTTGCAAATTGTATAATGATTGGTAATGCAACAGCAGGTTCTGATTACGATATGGATACATACATACTCTCTGGAGCAAGAGTACATATTGATGGTAAAGTTTTATTAGATAATTCTACAAGTGCTGCTAATACTTTAAATTTTTCAAATAAAACAGGTTCTGTTGTAATAAAATATCCATGGTCAAAATTTAAAATTACAAACAAAAATGGAATTTCTGGCTGGAACCAACAGTCAATAATTTATGCTGATGGCAGTGATAATAGTTGGGTTACAGATAGCTCAACTTATGGTTTTGGCATAGGAGAAACAAAACCTCCAACATATTTAGTTTATAATAATAGTAATGCTATTTTGTCTTACGAAAACAGAATAAATTATAATTCAAATGCCATTATTAAATTAAAAACTTACGATGTAAAAAACAACAGTAATGCAATACTAAAAAACACAGATGATATAAGATACAATTCTAATGCTATTGTAAGTAGCGAAACTATTATTTTACAAGAAAAAATAACACAAAATTCTAATGCTATTATTTCGCAAGATAAAAGAATTAGATATAATTCTAATGCAATACTAAATGTTCCAAGGCTACTCACCAATAATTCAAATGCTATTTTATCGCTTGAAGACGAAATAGGCTATGTAAGCAGCGCTACGATAAACAATAAAAATAATATTAATTATAATTCTAACGCTATATTAAATAATCAAAATAATATTAAATATAACTCTAATGCTATTTTAAATAATCAAAATAATATTAATATAAATACAAATAATATTTCTTATAACTCTAGTGCTATTTTAAAGCAAGAAGACAAAATTACATATAATTCAAATGCTATTTTGGAGCTACAAAAACCAATAACAAACAATTCTAATGCTATAATTTTACTTGATAAAGAAGTTGAATATGTAAGCAATACAACTATTAATAATAAAAATAGTATCAAAAATAATTCGAACGCTATTATTAATAATAAAAATAATATTAAATATAACTCGAATGCTATTATTAATAATAAAAATAATATAATTATTAATGCCAATAATATTTCTTATAATTCTAGCGCTATTTTAAAACAAGAAGACAAAATACGTTGGAATTCTAGCGCTATTTTAAATAGCGAAGCTAGTATTTTACAAGAAGCGATAAAGCACAACTCTGATGCAATTATAAATTTAACCCCAACCGGATTAGATCAAGAAATAACAAATAACTCTAACGCTATTATTTTACAAGAAGCAAAAATACGCTGGAACTCTAATGCCATTTTGGGTAGCGATGCAATGACACTACAAGATGATATTAAACACAATTCTGATGCCATTATATATCTTGATGCAACAGATCTTGATGGTCAAATAACAAATAATTCTAATGCTATAATTTTACAAGATGATAAAATAAGACACAATTCTGACGCTATAGTAAGCAGCGATTCTCTATTACTACAAACAGCTATAAAACATAATTCTGATGCAATTATTGTTCAAGACATAAAAATTATTTATAACTCAAATGCAATAATTACTAACACAAAAAATATTAAAAATAATTCGAATGCTATTATTAATAACAAAAATAATATCAAAAATAATTCGAATGCTATTATTAATAATTTTAAAAATATTAATAATAATTCGAACGCAATAATAAATAATAAAAATAATATTAAATATAATTCAAACGCTATATTAAATAATCAAAATAATATTAATATCAACGTTAATAATATTAGATATAACTCAAACGCAATTATTAATAATTTAAATAATATTAGCTACAACTCGAGTGCTATTATTAATATTTATAATAATGGCCTAGCCATAAATAACAGTAATGCAATAATTTATATCAAAACAGATTTAAATTATATAAGTAATGCAACAATAGAAAATGATAAACAAATAAGATACAATTCTAATGTTATAATTACTTATAACTTGCCCGACCTACAAGCACAAATTAAACACAATTCTGATGCTATAGTAAGCTCTGATGCATCTATTTTATTACAAGACGTAATAAATAACTCTAATGCTATAATTTTAATTAATAATAAAGTTAGATATAACTCTCAAGCCATAATACACGATATAGAAATAGAAACAGATCTACAAGCACAAATTAAACATAACTCTGATGCTATAATAAGCATGGATGTAAGTATACTTGCAGATGAAATAAAACATAATTCTGATGCAATTTTAAATATTAACGCTGGCCCAGAAGAAACTATTTTAACAAAAGATCCAATAACTGGAGATATAAGTTTAGACAAGAGTGTGTTTATACACCCTGACCAAAAAATACATGTAGTGGATAATGCAACTATTGATGGTAATGGTGCAGTAGTAATTTTTGGAAGCCCAGACAAAACTCAATTTACAGTAGAAAAAGGTAAAATAGTAACACTTAAAAATATACAATTATTGCGCATAAACCAAAATACTTTTGATTTAAGATACAATGCCTATGTAGATAGTTCTAGCCCATCTAACTGGCTATTAGATGATGGTGTAATAAAAATAGGACAAAATGTTCTGTTTGGCTTGTCAGAAAACATAACAATGACTCAGGGATTAATAGAACTTATAAATAATGATGCTGGCGATGCTCAAACATTTAAGCTTGTTGGTATTGAAGGTCAAAAGCAATTCCAAATAGCACCAAGCAATGCCTATTGCAATGCTCTATCTAGAGCAGATAACGGGCTTACATGGGCACAAAGGGTAGCTGGTTATACAAGTTATACCCCATCACAATTACCAACTAGATTTACAAATAATGGTACAATGCCAATACTTATAAAATGTAACGATAATACATTTGGAATTCAAAATATAAATTTATCAGGCTTTGAACACATAACAAAAACTACAAGTATAGATTATACAGGAGCGCTTGGACTTTTAGGTACAGCTGCCGTTGATATTGGTGATGAAACATTTACAGAATTTGAAAAAAATAAAAACATTCAAGAAAAATATGACATGGTGTTTGTAGTACAAAATATAAATAACCAATTACGATTACTAAAGGATGATTTGTTATTCACAGGTCAATTACAATTTGCAGATTATGGTGAAAATGTTTTAGATATAGATACTGTTTTGACAGAAAGAATTAAAGCTAAAGCAGGCTCTACAGATCCAGAAAGAACTATACCACAAGTTAACTTTGCTACAGACTTTTTACAATTAACATCTTTATATGGCATGGCAAGGTTAATTTTTGATGATTCTAGAATTAGAATTAATAATCAGGATAATGCATTTATAGCTTACGAAAATTCATATCTTGGTGGTAATACTATTGAAATTACAGGTGACCCTATTTGGGACCTTTATGACCCTGCATTTGGTGGCAAAGAATTTGTTCTTGATGTCGATGAACTTATTGGGCTTGATGATATAGATAATAAACCAATTGTTTCTGACTTTTATTCTGTATTCAGAAATAAAACTAAAAAATTAAAAACTTCGTTAGATTTAGATTATGAAAACGAAATTAAAAATATAATTAATAATAATGTTAATAATATTTTGGGAGAGTAATTTGAGTAAAAAAACTATTAATAAAATAATAATATTTTTAGTTATTTTATTTTTTAATATCACAAAAGCATCTAATATCAAATTTCACTCACCTGAAGCATCAATAATATTTGATAGCAAAAGAACATACTTTGCAGCACCTGGGTTATCTAGCATTCAAGGCTGGTATAAACAAAATTTATTACAAGAGTATGGAAAACAAAATATTAATAATTTCGGCACTACGTTAACATATACCAATGCACCAGCACAACAATTCAACAATTTTATTTATTCCGGTTTTAGTAAAGCCAAACTGAATTTATACTACCCAAACCCATATCAAAATGATGACGTTGTACTAAATTTGTATGAAAATACTATTTTTTTAAATAACGATATCGAAATACCAGATCTTGCAAATTTTATAATTACTACAAGTGGAATACTAGATGGTCAAAATAAATCAATTATTTTGGGACGAAATTCACAAATAATTTTAGATACATTTACATCTGTAACGTTTAGAAATTTAACATTAAAACGTACAACAAATGATACACAATTATGGCAACTGCGAAATTCAAATTTATTACCAGAAATTTTTTGTGCTGGATATAATGCAAATATTACTTTTGATAACTGCCAAACAGCATTTAGCGAAGATTTTAATATTAGCTCAGGTAAAATTTATATCAATAATAATTTTAATATAACAGGCACAAATAAATTTGTTTGCACAACCAGCAGACCTGTAAATATACTTAATCAATCAAGTTTAAATATTAATCCACAAACTGCATTTGAATTTAATCCAACATTTTCTAGCAAAACATCTCTTAATTTTACAGATAAAAGTTCAAAAATTTATTTAAACAACAGTTCTTTATTTATAACAAATACAGGATTAAATTTAACTAAAGGCACACTTTATTTTGATAATAACGTAACAATAAGCACCCTAAATATTTATAATAAGAATATTTCAGGAATAAATACATCTTACGCTACTAAATTTTTTGGTGATAGAATTTTTAATGTAAAATGGCACCCATTTGATTACACTTTTGCAGCGGGCGGACAAAACCCAATAGATGGTTACGAATTAAGATTAGTAAATCAAAATGCTGTTTATGTAGATTATATGGGAGGCATCTTTGCTGTAGATTATGGCACAGCTGTTTATGCCTGTGAATGGAGCCCTGATGGTAATTATCTAGCTATTGGAGGTAATGGACCTATTAGTGGTAATGAATTGCAAATTTACTCTTGGACAGACGATATGATTATAAGCTTAAATTATGGGCAAACTATTTATGCTTTAGCATGGAGTCCTGATAATAATTATCTTGCAGTTGGAGGAGTTAACCCTGATACAGGAGACACTCTTAAAATATATAAATTTAGAAATAACACAGCAGAACTTATTGCATCTGCTCCATATACAGGAACTATTTATTCTATAGATTGGTCTCCTGATGGCAACATGCTTATTTTTGCTGGTAGCAACAGAATGCATGTATATGAATTTAATGGCACAGACTTAACATACCTAATTGATGAATCTTTAGGTGGAACAATCAGATCTGTTGCGTTTAGTCCCGATGGCTATTACATAGCTGGAACAATTTTATCTCCTGGAGATAACAATGCTGTAAAAATTTATACTGTAAATCATCCAAATGCTGGAGATATTATTCGCATTTATACTGCTATAAATTATGGAATTAATGCTTACTCAGCAACATGGAGCCATGATGGAAGATATTTAGCTGTTGGCGGAAATAATCCAACTAGTGGCAATGAACTACAAATTTATTATTTTAATGGCAGATATCTTAGTTTAATTGATTCAAAAAATTATGGTCATACTATATTTTCTGTAGACTGGAGTTACGATGACAAATATTTAGCCATTGGTGGCCAAGCTCCAGATGCATTACACCAAGAAATAGAAGTTTATCATTTTGATTATATTCCATATTCGCCTCAAGCAACTTCAAATGGATTAACTCTAGGAAATAGTTCTATTGGCAATAATTATAATATGGATTGTATACCATTAGGTAATTCTAGAGTTATTGTAGAAAATATATTAAACATGAACAATACTACAACAAGTACAAATAATTTAAATTTTGCAAACAGATATGCAAATTTAAATCTTAATAAAAATACTTCTAAACTTAGTATAACAAATAAAGCAGGACTTGCTGGCTGGAGCCAAGAATCTATAATAAATGAAAATAACCCAGACAATAATTGGATAAATAATAACACTACTTATGGATATAGTATTGGAGAAACTAAACCAACCACAAATATAGTAACAAATAATAGTAATACAATAATTACGCAAATTAATTGTGATATAAAATATAACTCAAACGCTATTATTTATACACAAAATAACGATATAAAAAACAATAGTAATTCTATATTAAATAATAAAACAAAAATTAGATATAATTCGAATGCTATTATAAGTGTAGACACAGGCACTCTTGATACAGCCTGCACAAATAACTCTAATGCTATAATTTCGCAAGACAAACGAATAACATATAATTCGAATGCTATTATTAATAATCTAAAACCAATAAGATATAATTCTAATGCTATTTTAAACTTAGAATCACAGTTGCCATATGTAAGTAATGCAACAATAAATAATAAAAATAATATTAATTATAATTCGAGTGCTATTATTAATAACAAAAATAATATTAGTTATAATTCGAACGCCATTATCAATAACATAAATAATTTAAATATTAATATTAATAAAACTAGATATAATTCTAATGCTATAATTACACATGAAAATAAAATTAAATATAATTCTAATGCTATTTTAAATTTAAATAATAAAATCAAATATAATTCGAACGCCATCTTAGATTTAAAATCACAATTGCCATATATAAGTAACGCCACTATTAATAATAAAAATTATATTAATTACAATTCTAGTGCCATAATTAATAATATAAAATATATTAATTATAATTCGAATGCCATTATTAATAATATAAATAATTTAAATATCAATATTAATAAAACAAGATATAATTCAAGTGCAATAATTATCCACGAAAATAAAATACGTTATAACTCCAATGCCATTGTCAGTGTAGATGTCACGGCACTTGAAGAGGCAATTAAACATAACTCTGACGCAATAGTAAGTTCTGAAAATATAATTTTAAAACAAAAAATACTTAATAATTCTAATGCTATATTAAAACATATAATAGATATTAAGAATAATTCTAATACAATTATAAGTGTAAGTACGCCAGAATTAGCTAAAAAGATTGAATATAATTCAAATGCTATAATTTATTTTTATGATATTGAATTACAAGAAAAAATTATTAACAACAGTAATGCTATAATCACTCACAAAAAAGAAATTAAATATAATTCTGATGCTATAGTAAGCGTTGATTTGGCAGTAATAGCACAAAATATAACAAATAATTCTAATGCAATTATAAAACACGAAGATGATATTAAGTATAATTCGAATGCTATAATTAATAATAAAAATAATATTAAATATAACTCGAATGCGATAATAAATAATTTAAATAATATTAATTATAATTCGAGTGCGATAATAAATAATGTAAATAATATTAATTATAATTCGAGTGCGATAATAAATAATAAAAATAATATTAATTATAATTCAAATGCCATAATAAATAATAAAAATAATATAATTATTAACACTAATAATATTAGGTATAATTCAACATCTATTATTATTAACAAAAATAATATTCACTATAATTCTTGTGCTATTATTAATTTAAATTACGAAGAACTAACAATAAACAATAGTAATGCAATTATAAATTTAAAAACAAACATAAACTATTCAAGTAATGCGACTATATTTAATAATATAAATATAAAAAATAACTCTAATGCTATTATAAGTTATAATATTACACAATTACAAAACAATATAAGATACAACTCTGAAGCAATAATAAATTCACAAACATCACTAATACAAGATCGTATAAAAAACAACTCAAATGCTATAATTACCTTAATTCCTAAAGTTCATTATAACTCTCAAGCTATAGTAACAGACGCAAATGCTGGATATACTAACTTTTACGAAGCTATAAAACATAATTCTGATGCATTACTAAATTCACAAGCAATGGATTTTAAAAATAAAATTAGATACAACTCTAATGCAATAATTAATATTTTAAATACATCTGTAAGCACAGCCTTAACAAAAACTCCAATTACAGGAAACTTATCTTTAGATTCAAGCGTGTTTATACATCCAAATGAAAGAATTTATATAGCAGATAACGCAATAATAGATGGCAGAGGCGCTGTAATTATTTTTGGCAGCCCAGAACATGCACAACTTGTTGTAGCAGAAAACAAAACAGTCACGTTTAAAAATATTCAGTTATTACGCATTAACCAAAACACAATAGATTTAAGATATAATGTTTATGTTGATGGCTTAAGCCCTTCTGGTTATAGATTAGACGAAGGATCAATAAAATTAGGCCAAAATGTTTTATTTGGTTTATCAGAAAATATTACTATGACCCAAGGATTAATAGAATTAATAAATAACGATGCATCTCAAGCACAAACGTTTAAATTTAATGGTATCGAAGGACAAAAACAATTTCAAATATCACCAAGCAATAATTATGCCAATGCTCTTTCACTTGCAGATAACGGGCTTACTTGGCAAAATCGAATAGATAACGTTACACCAGTTATACCATCACAATTGCCTACTAGATGGGCACAAAATGACACCAGCCCAATATTAATAAAATTTAATGATAATACTTTTGGCATTCAGGATATTAATTTTTCAGGCTTACAGCATGTTTCTAAAACTGATAGTTTAAATTACACAGGAGCTTTGGGTTTACTTGGCAGCGCTGCAGTTGATGTGGGTAATTTAACATATGAAGACTTTTTACAAAACACTGGAATTCAAGAATCTTATGATATGGTATTTGTTACACAAGCAATAAATAATATATTAAGATTACTAAAAGATAATTTATTATTTACAGGTCAATTACAATTTTCTGATTATGACGAAAATGTTTTATCAATAGACTCTGTATTAACAGAACGAATTAGCCCAGACCCTTTATCGCCTGATCCAGATAGAACTATACCATTGGTTAATTTTGCAACTGACTTTTTACAATTAACTTCTAATTATGGCATGGCTAGATTAATTTTTGATGATTCAAGAATTAGAATATTTAATCAAACAGATGCATTTAAAGTCTACGAAAACTCTTATTTAGGTGGCAAAACTATCGAAATTACAGGTGATCCAATTTGGGATCTTTATAACCCAAATCTTGGAGGTAAAGAATTTGTTCTTGATGTTAATGAACTTATCGGCCTTGATGATATCGATAATAAACCAATAGTTTCGCTATATTATTTATTTTTAAAAAATAATAATTTAAAAAATAATAATAAGTTAAAAACAGCTCTAGATTTAGTTTGTGAACAAGAGATTAGTAATATATTAAATTAAAATAATTATAAATAGTATTTAAATATTTTTTATTTTTATAGGCGAGTTTCTAATTGTAAACTCGCCTTTTTTTATAAAGCCCTAATAAATATACGATTTTATTTTATATAAAAAATACGTATACTTTTATTATACTTTTTTAATATATTAAAAAGTAGGTTAACGCTTTAAGATAAAAACATCTTGTGTAATTTTAAACCATAAGGAACGAACATGGCAACCAGTTTTTCTCTTTCATTAGAGCTTGTGTTACTTATGAGCTGGCTTTTAAAACATAAAAAAAGTGACCTTAAAAAGCTTATTGCTAAATCATTAGATCAAGGCTTACAACAAGAGCTAGACCTAATAGAAACTTTTACACAAGAAGAACTATTAAACGTAGATTCAGATTTTGCAGAAGAACTACATAATTCTATTTTAGAATTTTTAATGCACTTAGAAGATACGCTTTTAAAAGAATTAAGCAAAACCACAAATAGTTATAAACAAGAAATATCACCAATGGCACAAAAATTAAATACACAAAAAATAGACAGCAGAACTGTTCTTTTAAGCTTACAAAATGTAAACCAACTTATAGAAGACAAAAATTTACTTAAAAAAAATAAAAATAATACTGAAGTAACTGATATATTATTTTCAGAAATTTTAAAAAACTGGGTTCCAAAAACTAACGAACCTATAAATTAATTTATTAAAATTTAAATTGCATTTTTTGCAACGCTTGAACTAATTCAAAAATAGGCAGGCCTATTATATTTGAATATGAGCCATTAATAGTTTTGCAAAAACGTTGCCCATAATTTTCTATAATTCCAGAACTTGCTGAATTTAAAGCTTGTGGCAAATTTATAAAATATGTATCAAAATCTTGATCTTGCACTATAAATTCAACTTGAGAAGTTGTAACCCAATAATTTTTATCAAGAGTTTGCCAGCTATTATTTTTAAAAACTTTTTTTTCAAGGCAACAGCCTGTACTAGCATCAACTAATTGATCACGCATAATTTTTAGCATATTTTTTGCATCGTTAATATCTTTTGGTTTGCCTAAAATATGGGCTGTTTTATGCGTGTAAACAAGTGTATCTGCAGAAAGCACAAAAATTATTTGCCCTTCTTGTACATTTTTAATCTCATGTAAATTTGCATGTTTTAATTTTTCTTGAGCTATATTTAAAACGTAATTTTTAAAATTATTATTATCAAAAATAATAGTAGCTTCGTCTGCGCCGTGATTAATAACTTTAAAATTAATTTTAGCCTGTTCTAATAAAAGTTTACGTTGCGCCGAACCTGATGCTAAATATAATGTATCTTTAGACATTTAAAACCCTTAAAACTTAATAAAAACAGTTCTTTTTTTGTATAAAACAGCATTATTCCTTATTTTTTTGATAAAAACAAAACAATTTTAATAAAAAACAGTAAATAATGCCAAAAATATATTAATTTTTTCAAAAAACACACGTTTGTGTAGATATTATACATTTTATATACTTTATTAGTATATAAATTTATTAATTTAATATTATTTTATGGAGGTTATATATGAAAAAAATATTAAATATTTTAGCAATAACTTTATTGCTAAGTAATTCTCAAAACGCAAATGCATGGACATGGGGTGGAGTCTGGGATAAGACTAAAGAAGTAACAGCTAAAACAGCAACAGCCGTAACTTCCATAGGAACAACAGCTGCGATAACAATGTCCGGCAAAACAGCAAGTATTCTGCTTGATTTAAAAAAAGGTGCCTTATTAGAAAGTTATGAAAATAGTACAAAAACTGGTGATACAATGAATGAAATATTTAAAAGCCTAGAAAATACAATAACAGAACAATCAATGGAATATGCAAAACAAAATAAATTTCTTATAGGAACTATTGCACTAATAGCAGCTTTAAATTTCAAGAATATATTAAAAGTTGGAAAATTTGCTTGGAATCATAAAATCATAACATTGTTGACTATATTAACAAGTTATATAACAATCAATGCAAATAAAGATGTAATAATAAATGATTTCTCAGATTTTTTTACAAAATATATGATCACCTATTGTAGGAAAAATGATTGCTAAATAAATCTTAAAAATAAGGGGACATTAAAATGTCCCCCTTATTTATTCTGCTCGCTCCCAATATCCAGAAATATTTTGTTTAACTTGCCCACTAAGTTCTAAATCAAAGAGTTTTTCTTGCAAAACATTAATACCCAAATTTAATTTTAAACTTAAATCGTCTATCGACTTTGCTCGATCTAGAAAGTTTAATATTAAACTTTCGTGGTTATTTTCTTTTAAATTATTATTTTTACTAATTTTATTATTAACTTTATTTTCTTGTTTTTCAGGCACTTTTGTTTTAGAAACTTTTTCTTGTTTTAAATTATCTTGAACTTTTACTTCTGTTATTATCCCAAAATCTTCAAGAATATCACTTGTATTTTGTATTAATTTAGCACCATTTTTAATTAAATTATTACAACCAACACTTAATGGGTTTTCTATATTACCTGGCACAGCATAAACATTACGACCTTCGTCTAATGCAAATTGCGCTGTAATAAGTGCACCACTTTTTTGTGCGGCTTCAACAACCAAACAGCCTTGAGACAAGCCAGCAATAACACGATTTCTTGCTGGAAAAGTTCCCTTATCTGGACCCATTTTTAATGGAAATATAGAAACTAAAGTTCCTGCTCCATTAGCAATAGTTTTAAAAAATTTTATATTTTGTTCTGGATATGGGGCTAAAAGACCTGAACCCAAAGCTACTATAGTTTTGCCTCCGGCATGCACAGTATTTTTATGTGCAATAGTATCAACACCAAGAGCACCACCACTAACTATAGTAATATTATTAGCTACCAACTCAGGAACTATTTTATCCAAAACTTTTTGTGAATAATTTGTAGCTTTACGCGAGCCGACTATAGCTAAATTATTTTTATAATTATTAAGGCTTTCACCTTTAGAATAAATAGCTACAGGAGGAGCATATATAGATTTTAAAATTTCTGGATAATTATCATCCAAAAAAGTTGCCCAATTTATTTTGTATTTTTCTATTAAATTTAATTCTTGATCAAGCAACTTTTTATCTTGAAGCCCTGCAAAAATTATTTCTGCTTGATTTTTAGTAAACCCAAATTTATTTTCAAAATCTTGTTCTCTTAAATTATAAATTATAGACAAATCAAAATTTGTTTTTTGTATCTCAGGATGTTTTTGATTTACAATAAATTCATCAAATAATTTTTTGATAAACTTTAAAACAAGAACAGGGCCAACACCATAGATTAATGATAAATGCAGTAGTATTTCTTGATTTTTATCCACGATGTTAACCCTTTTAAAATTGCATACCCTTCGACTTCGCCTACGGCTACGCTCAGGGCGAACGTGACGTTCGTAGTAAGCATAGTCAAACAGCTGTACGAAGAAGAATAGCACGTTCGCGGTGAGCGTAGTCGAACCGTTCTGCGAACGTGCATTTTATGCATTTAGCTTTCTATATTTTCTGTTTTTTCTACTTGTTCAACTTGCAAAACTTCAGCCCCATCACCATCTAATTCAAGAGCTTCTTCAAACGATGCTATTGTAGACAAACGCTGGTCACTGTCAAGACGTACAAGTCTTACACCCTTTGCTTGTCTACCCATTGTTCTAATTTCTTTAGGTGAAAGTCTTATAATTTTACCATTGCTATCGATTAACAAAATATTATGTTCTGGCGAAACAAGTGTAACACCTATGACAACACCATTACGTTTGTCTGCAGGTATTGTGCGAACTCCAATTCCACCTCTATGTGCAATTCTAAAGTCTACAATTTCTACTTGTTTTCCATAACCATTTTCTGTTGCAAACAACAATGCTTTTACTTTTTCATCTTCAGCTATAATTTCTAGCCCTACAACCTCGTCGCCTGATCGTAATTTAATACCACGAACACCTTCGGCTTGTCTGCCCATTGAACGAACTTCTTCTTCTTTAAATCTAATACCCTGGCCTTTTTTAGATGCAATAACAATTGTATCTTTACCATTACTTAAACCACAAAATACTAGTTCATCATTATCTTTAAGACCCAAAGCTCTAATTCCTGTGCTGCGAATATTATCAAAGGCTTCGCCTTCTGTCTTTTTGATTGTTCCAAATTTTGTAATCATGACCAAGAACTTTTTAGAAAGATCTCTGGTACTTAAAAGTTTAACAACTTTTTCGCCTTCAGTTAGTGGTAACAAATTAACAATAGCTCTTCCCTTAGAGGTTCGTGAACCTTCAGGTACTTGAAATACTTTTAAGCTGTACACTCTACCCAAGTTGGTAAAGAATAATAACTCATCATGATTTTTGGCAACAAAAAGATCTTGTACAATATCTTCATTATCTGTAAGATCTGACATACCCTTTTTGCCTTTACCACCACGATGCTGAACAGCATAAGTATCAAGTAAAACTCGTTTTATATAACCCTTTTGTGTTAAAGTTACAACAACTTCTTCATCAGAAATTAAATCGCCTTCTTCTAAAATATCTACAGCGCCCTGAATAACACTTTTACGTTTATCTGCATAGCTACGTTTAATTTCTTCTAATTCTTCTGTAATTACTCGTTTTAATTCTTCTTCATCTTTTAAAATAAATTCAAGTTTTTCTATTAATGCTTTTAATTCTTGAATTTCTATTCTTATTTTTTCTTGTTCCATACCTGTTAAACGCTGCAAGCGCATTTCTAATATTGCTTTTGTTTGTGCAACGCTTAACTTAAATTTTTTATCCAATGCAACAATTGCAGCTTCAGTATCTTTAGATTTTTTAATAATATCTACAACTTCGTCTATACTATTTAAAGCAATTACAAGCCCCTGCAAAATATGTTCTTTAGCTTTATTTTTATCAAGATCAAATTGTGTACGTCTTGTTACAATTTCTTTTCTGTGTAATAAAAATTGATCTAACATTTCTCGCAATGTAAACACAGTTGGTTTATTATTATTTAAAGCAAGTAATAATATTGAAATTGAACTTTGTAGCGCCGTGTGCTTGTAAAGCTGATTTAATATAACCTGAGGAGCTTCGCCACGTTTTAATTCTATAACAACACGAATACCTTTTTTATTAGATTCATCTCTAATATTAGATATCCCTTCTATAATTTTATCTTTTACTAAATTAGCAATATTTTTAATTAAGTCAGACTTATTAACCTGATATGGTATTTGTGAAATTACCAAAGTAGGATTTTTTTCTTCACCTTCTATATCTATTACACCACGCAAAATAGCTTTGCCATGTCCCGTTTGATACGCTTTAATAATTCCAGCTCTACCACAAATTACACCGCCTGTAGGAAAATCTGGTGCAGGAATAAGTGTAAATAATCTTTCTTCAGACATGCTTGGATTTTTTAAAATTTCCATAGCTGCAGTAACTATTTCACCAAGATTATGTGGTGGAATAGATGTTGCCATACCAACAGCAATACCGTTTGAACCATTTATTAATAAATTTGGAATTTTACTTGGTAATATAGTTGGCTCTAATTTAGATTCATCGAAGTTTGGCATAAAAAATACTGTATCTTTTTCGATATCAGCCAAAAGATCACGTGCAATTTTTGCCATTTTAACTTCTGAGTATCGCATTGCAGCAGCATTGTCACCATCGATAGAACCCCAGTTTCCTTGACCATCTAATAATGGATATCTTTTAGAAAAATCTTGCACCATACCAACCATAGATTGGTAAATTGCAGCATCACCATGAGGATGGTAATTACCCATAACTTCACCAACTACTGTTGCAGATTTTCTGTAAGCTTTTTCGTTATAAAGTCCAAGCTTGTGCATAGCATACAAAATTCTTCTGTGCACAGGCTTTAAACCATCTCTTACATCTGGCAAAGCTCTACTTATAATTGTAGACATTGCATAATCTAAAAACGACGTCTTTAATTCTTTTTCTATAGAAAGTGGTGTAACCGCACCAATAAATTTATCTTTCTTTTGGGTATCGTTAGACATTTTAAAAGTCCCCCTTTTAAGTAACTTATTTTTGTACTTTAACTAATTAAATTCAATTAAAACTTATTTTACTACGCTTTGGCATGTTATACAAGTTTTTACCTATTTTTCAAGTCTTTTTTTTATTAGCTTAAATATCTTAAAAAGCTAAGCAAAATAAATAAAAAATTCTTTATAAATTTAAAAATAAAAGCTATGCTCTTTTGCAAAATTATACCCAAATAAAAATAAGGGATTTTTTATGAAACTTTTTAAAACACTATCTTTTTTAATAGTTACCTGCTTTTTTATAAATTTCGCAAAACCAATAAAAGTAAAATTATTTAATGAAAAAGGTAAATTTAAAACAAGCAAATTTACAAAAAAAATAGCCACTTTACTAGAAGATGACAATGTAAAAGAAACGCCCTTAACCGAAAAATTCTCCAAAGTAGAATTGTTAACAAAAACCTTAAAAGATCTAAAATTTTATATAGTTTCTGTAAAATATAAGCTTTCAGAAATAGAAAATACTAATAAAATAAATAAACCCTATTTTATTATAAGCGAAGAAATTTACCAAACAGGTAAAGAACAAGAGGTATTTAACCCAACAGTAACAAGAGTTTTGTTTGTTAAAAAAACAGAACAAGAGCTTATAAAGCTTATTAAAAAGCTTTATCTAGAATCTAAAATAGAAAAAATAGATATTAACGCAATTTTAAAAAAGAACTAGAAAATTAAATTCATGATCAATAATTTAAACACTAAACCAAACGTTTTATTAATCTGCACCTTTTCTGTCTTTGGCGGCATAGAAATGCACGTGCTTGCAAAATATAAAACATTATTAAAAAATGGTTATAACGTTTTTGTAATAATTCCAAAAGACTCTATATTGGAAAAAATTTTTATACAAGAAAATTTAAATTATTACAGCTTTAAAAAATCTTTCTTTTTAAAAGCTCATAGACAGCCTAGTTTAAAAAAGCTTATTAAAAATATTATTACAGAAAAAAATATAAACGTAATTCACTGTAATAGAGCCAAAGAGATTTTGTTATTAAACAAAATAGATAATAATATTAAAAAAATATTAACAAGACATGCTCAATCTTTGATACGTTCTAAATATGCTAATAACTTTGATGCTATAATTTCTGTAAATCAAGAATTTATAAAACAAGCTAAAAATAAATATATTGTAAAAAATATAATAGAAATACCCCCATTTTTTACAGATCACGAGTCTTTAGATTTTATACCAAGTGAAAATAATAAATTTAATTTTTTTAAAAAAAATTTTAATATAACTCTTAATAATAACTTGCCGATAGTTACTCAAGTGGCATCACTTACTAATGTCAAAAATCACGAAATACTTTTTTATGCTGCACATAAATTAATTCACGAAAAAAACATTTTATTTAATATTTTATTATGTGGCGATGGGTATAATTTAAAATCTTTAAAAAAATTAGCTAAAAAATTAAATATCGAAAATTATATTTATTTTTTAGGTTTTACAAATAAGCGCATAGAAGTTTTGTACCATAGTGATATAAGTTTATTAACCAGCAAAAACGAAGGCCGGCCAATATCTATAATGGAAGCAGCATTACTTAAAAAAGCACTTATTGGCCCTACAAACACAGGAGTAACAAGCACAATAAAACACGAAAACACTGGTTTATTATTTGAAAATAATAATATTAATGATCTTACGAACAAGCTTGAAACTTTATTAAAATCACCAGAATTACGAAAAATATATAGCCAAAATGCTTTTGATCATGTAAAAAATAATTTCACATGTGATAAATCTTTAACAAGATTAGAAACTTTATATAAAAATATATTAATTAATTAAAATTGGGACAATAAATGTTTATAGAAAAATTACACGTACCATTTAGCTTTTACAAAACAGAATATGTTTATTTTGATGAAAATAATAAATATTTAAATAACAATAATAATAAACCTAATATTTTAAATCTTTGTACAGTATTTAAATTTGACGGTCTAATTATGCATGCGCTAGCTCAGCATAAAGCTCATATCAAAAATAATTTTAATAGTTATATTTTATTATTAAAAGGGTCAGATTTAGAACAAAAATTTATAGAAGAAAAAATCTCTTATTACCGGGTGGCTACGTCACAAATATTTAGGCCGCACAGACAACCTGGAATTACAAAAGTTGTAAAAGCAATAGTAGATAAACATAATATAAATATAATAAACTGTAATAGGCACAAAGAATATTTAATGTGCAAAAAAATAAATAATCTAAATACAAAAATTATTTTAACACGGCACTCGCCTTCACCCTTAAAATCTAAATATTTAAAAATATTCAAAAATGTTTTGTGTGTAGATCAAAACTGCATAGACAAAATAAATTTAAAATGCCAAAAAGAAAACTTAACTGCCCCAAGAATGCAGCATTTAGCACCATTTTTTGATGAAAGAGAATCTTTAAATTTTAATTTTAATAATATGCCGGATAAAAAAACTTTTTTTAAAAAAGAATTTAATATCGATTTACCCTATTATCCAAATATAGTAAAAGTTGCATGCTTAAGGGGGTATAAAAATCATCCAGTTATTTTTAAAGCTGTACAAAAATTAGTTTACGAAAAAAATACTCCAGTAAATTTATTATTATGCGGTGATGGATACAGAAAAAAAGAGTTACAAAAATTAGCAAAAGATTTAAATATAGAAAAATATGTTTACTTTTTAGGCTTTACAAGCAAACGCATAGAAGTCATGTACTATTCAGACATAAAAGCACTTTCTACAAAAGACGAAGCTTTTGGAATAGTTTTAATGGAAGCTGCATTGCTTAAAAAGCCATTAGTAGGACCTACAAATACAGGTGTTACAAATACAATTAAGCATGAACATACTGGTTTATTGTTCGAAAATGGCAACCCTCAAGATATGGCAAATAAACTAGAAATTTTAATTAATAATCCTGAGCTTAGAATAAAATATGGCCAAAATGCTTATAATCACGTTAAAAATAACTTTTTGTCTGATGCACTTATAAAAAAACTTGAAGAATTTTATAAAACAATTTAATAATTAATCTCTTTTACTTTATTAATTAAATTATCTATTAATATGTCAGACTTAAACTGCCATTTACTAGCAAGATATATATTATTTTTATTATTAATTTCTTGAATTTTACTTTTTTGTAAAATATTAATTACAGGCTTATTAAAAACTTGTGCCAAAGTAAGAACAGGATTATCTACAGATATAACTAAATCCGAAAGTTTTACCATAGAAACAAGTTGAAAAAAATTATGTGTTACAACAAACAAAAATGTATTTTGCTTTGCGAAATTTTTTAATACTTTTTGATATTTTTTATAATTGTGCGGCAAAACGTTAATTATAAATACTGTATTATAAAAGTTTTCAGATACTCTTAATTCATCTATAAATTCAAAAATACGCTCTATTGGCCACAATCTTTGTAAATTACGCTCAAATGGATTTATAAAAATTATTTTTTTAATTTGCCTTTGTTTATCATTTATACCCCAGCTTAAAAAATTTAATTTAACAGATATAAGCCACTTTTTAGGGATATCGATATTTAAAATATTATTATTATAATTATTGTCTTGTAATATATTTTGGTTAATTATATTCGCATTTTTAGATATATTTTTTGCAAATTTATTAAATTTTAAAATATTTTTTGTAGCCAAATTTATTATTAATAAATAATTTTGATTTTTAATTTCTTTTTTTAAATCTAAATATTTTAAAAAATTAGTTGGTGCAAAATAAACTTTATTAAAAATATTAAATTCTTGTAGCCAATCTTTTAACATGTGATTTTTATAATCACTAAATCTAAAAATTGCCGGCCTTGCACACAATGGATCAACATATAAGTCTATTTTTATATTTTGGTATTCTTTTGCAAAATTTATAAAATAATTTTGCGCATAAACAAAATCTTTTATAGAAAAATGAGAAATAAATAAAATTCTTTCTGTTTTTTCTAGAATATCTTTAGATATATTAAAATCGATCATAAATACTTTTTATTAAACAATATTTTGAACCTGTTCTCTTACTTTTTCCAATTCTACTTTTATATCAACAGCTAAAGTGCTTATTTCAAAATCTGAACATTTAGCAAGTATAGTATTAGATTCTCGCAATAACTCTTGCAAAACAAAATCTAAACGTTTTCCCTTTTCTATGTCCATATCTTTTATAATTTTTTTAGTATTCTTAAGATGACTTTCAAACCTTGTAATTTCTTCATGTACATCTATTTTGTTCAAAAGAGAATATATTTCATCAAGTTTTAATTTTGATTCTTCATCTGCAGACTTTTGATATGCCTGCTGAATTAAACTTAATGCATCTCTTTTTTCTTTTACAAAAGAATTAAAACGTTTTTTTAATGACATCATTTTTTTAGTACAAATATCAAAACGTTTTTCTAAATCTTTTTTAAGCTCTATTCCTTCAAGATTTCTACTTTTTATAAGCTTTTCTATAATCTCATCAACATTTTCTAAAATTATTTTTTCTGTTTTAGAATCAAACTCTATTGACTGAAAAGAAAATATATTTGGTATATTTAAAACATCTGTAACTGTAAGTTCACCTTCAAGTTTAAATGTCTTTTTTATATTATTTAAAGCATCTAAATAATCTTGTAATAACTTTGTAGAGGGTACAACTTTAGACATAGCACCCTCTTCTTCAGAAATTTTTATAAAAACAAAAATTCTACCACGCAATAATTTTGTTTTTAATTTATTAATTATAGGAATTTCTAAAGCACTAAATACATTCGGCAGCTTGCAACTAGCTTCAAAAAAACGTGAATTAATAGATTTTATTTCTACATAAATAGAAATCTTATCACCTTTAGTTACTTTTATAGAGCTAGTTTTACTAGCAAAACCGGTCATACTTAAAAACACTATCAACTCCTATTAATATTTTTTATATTAACCAACATTTACAAATACATGTTGAACATCATCTAGGTCTTCTAAAGTTTCTAAAAATTTATAAACTTTTTCTTCTTGTTCATCATTTTCTAATTCTACAGTATTTTTTGCAACCCAATCAAAAGAGGCATCTTCTACGCCAAAACCCAAACTTGTAATAGCTTTTTTAACGGCATCAAGATCTTTTATATCACAATAAACAGTTGCTAAATCTTGTTCTACAGCGATATCATCTATTGGATATTCTATTAATTTTTCCAAAATATCATCTTGTGACATTTTTTTTGAATTGAATTTTATAACACCTTTATGCTCAAACATCCAACCAACAGTACCTGTTTCACCTAAATTGCCACCCATTTTAGAAAATATATGGCGCAAATCAGCAACAGTTCTTTGTTTATTATCACTTAATGTTTCTACAATAACAGCAACACCATAAGGACCATACCCTTCGTATATTGCAGCTTCATAGCTTACACCTTCAAGTTCCCCTGTACCTTTTTTAATAGCTCTTGTAATATTGTCTTGTGGCATATTCGCAGCTTTAGCTTTATCAAGAACTACTCTAAGTCTGGCATTGCCTGCAGGGTCTCCGCCACCCTCTTTTGCGGCTACAGTTATTTCTCTAATTAATTTTGTAAATACCTGACCTCTTTTTGCATCTTCTTTTGCTTTTTTGTGTTTTATCGTTGACCATTTTGAATGTCCAGACATAAAAACTCCTAATTACTTTTTATTAATTTACTGCCTATCAAGTAACCAAATAAAGATAAAATTAAACTAGCTAACTCTTTTGGAACTGGCAAGCTTAAAAATCTAAATAAAACAAAGCCTGCAAAGCCCATCACTACAGATAGTATAGCTGCATTTTTGTTAAGTTGCACCTTAAAATAACATAAAAAAATTGGAATAAATAGACAGCTTATAGATAGTTCATAACTTTGAATTAATATACCAATAATATCATTAGAAAAATAAGCTACTATTATAGATAATAAACCTACAACTAAAGTAACTATTTTGGAAAATTTTAATTTATTTATTTTTATAAAATTAAAATCAAAATCTTGAACAATATTTGAACTTATTGCACACAAAAGTGAATCTGCTGTAGAAGTTATAGCCGCAGCAAGCGCACATACAACCAAACTTAGTAACAAATTACTTGCTATATTATTTATAGTTATAACTAGTGGATTAGAACCCGCAGGTATAAAAAGTCCATTTAATTTTGCTTGCATACCAAAATATACAGGTATAAAAGCAAAAACAAGCATAAATATTCCCGAAAACAATGCTGCAAGAGCTGCTATTTTTTTTGTCTTTGCCGAAAAAAATCTTTGTGCCAAATCTTGCTCTATCAAAGAAAACATCATAGGATTAAACACTATTGGAAAAAGAGTTAAAAAACTAAAATTTTGTGAATTAAAAAAATTCTGTTGGCCTATAAAATTACTAAAGCTAAATGCATTAATAGCATTTCCCAAAAATGCTGTCTTTATAAATAAAAAACCAAAAACAAAAATCAAAAAAATTATTTGTACCGTATCTGTAATAGCTACAGCTGCAAGGCCACCAATCATTGTATAAATAATTATAAATAGCCAAAATAAAATAAAAATAAAATTATTATTAAGACCCAATGCAATTAAAACACTTTTAAGCGCTACAACTTGAGCTCCTAAAATTCCAAATAGCGTAATTATAGATAATATAGATGCAACTTGTCTTAAAAATTTAGAATTATATTTTAACTCAAACAGCTCAGCTGTGGTCGCAACATTAAATTCTCGCAATTTAGATGCTAATCCAAAACCCAATATCAAAAAACCAAGACCAATTCCTACAGTATATAAAATTCCCCAATAACCAATATTATAACTTTGAGCAGCCGTGCCTAGCATCATGCCACCACCAACCTGAGTAGCTATTAAAGTAAATGTTAATGGGAACAAGCCCATTTTTCTACCGGCCAAAAAGTAATCATCGTTTGTTTTTATGCCTCTAGAAACAAATAAGCCCAAAACTAAATAAAATAAACCCAATATTGTAAATATAGATAAAAATAAAATGTTCATAAAAATCTCTAAATTAAAAAAATTATTATTAAAATAAAAAATTTAAATTTAATAATATTATAAAAATATTATTAATAACTAAAAATTAAGATATTTTAAACTAAAAAGATATATTGCCCTGGTGGGCATGATGATATTTTGGGGTAAAATAATAAACATCAAAAGCTATTTCCTGCTTTTTTAAATTTAAATTTATCATAAAAACTCCCAAATATTGTAAATTCGTTTAACATATTATTGCAAATTTAAACTAAAATATAAATAATTCAAATGCAATTACCAAAAATACTATACTCAAAGCAATAAATTAAAAGATTATAACTATCTATTGATTATTAAATTTAAAAACCAATATATTAAAATTTATTTAAAAACCGTGTATTTAATATTTTTATATTTTTTTTATAAAAAAGGAGATTTATGAATAAAAATCACATTTTAATGTCTTTTATATTATTAGGGCTATTAAACCCAATAAATATTTTATCTAAGGGACGCAAAACAACCCCAACAACAAACCAAACCGCTATAGATAATGCTGTAAAAGAAAAAGATAATGCTATAAAATTCAAAGATGAAGCAAAAACATATTTAGACAATATTAACGTAAAATATACTGAATCGACAGATTTATTAACAGAATCAAAAAGTCCAGCAACATCAACCAACGATATTGAAGTTGTAAAAAAAGATCTAGATAAAACAAATGATTTAATAACAAGAATAGATAATGCAAAAAACAATCAAGAAATTGTCACATACCAAACAAATTTAAGTACTGCTGCTAAAAATTCCAGAACAGCAGCAACAAATTCTAGAAATTATGCAAATCAACCAAATACAAATTCTACAGCAACAAATGCCGCCACCCAGGCAGAAGCGGCAGCAACACAAGCAGAAGGTTATTCAACTGATGGAGTACAAAAAATATCACAAGTTGATGCCAATTTAACAGAAGCAAAAACCACAGCTAGTCAAAAGGCCCAAAATTTAAATTCTCAAATATCAAACACAAATAATGCTATTGCCCAAAAGGATGCTGCACAAAGTTATTCTAACGAAACTGCAGCATATTTAAATTCTGCACAAGAAGATCAAAAGAGAGTATCTGTTGCCATGGACGATGTAAAAGCTGCTGCAAAAAACGATAATCAAACTACTATAAAAAATAAAATTAGTTTTATCGAAACAAAAATAGCAGAACTTAATGAACAATATAACAAAGTTATAACAGCCGAAACTAATGCAAAAAATGCAGCCGATAGTGCAAAAGAATATTCAAATTTAGTACCAAATATTACACAAGCAAAAGATGCTTCAAATTCTGCTGCAACATATGCCCAACAAACAAATTCTAATAAGGCAAAATTAGAAGTGATAATAAAAAATATGCAAGACGACTTGGCTACTGCAAAAAACTATTTAAAAGAAGAAAAAACAGAAGCCAAAGTAGAAGAAGCTAAAGATGTAGCAAAAGATTTATTTGGTGGCATAGCATTTGTAAATGAATCAGATTATTTTTTAACAATTAAACTTTATAAGGGAGATAATTATCTTAAAGATATTAAAGCAGGAAAAGGTGAATATAGAGTAGAACATTATAAAGACAGTAATGATATAGCAAAAATTATAGTATATGCATATAAAACAACAGACAGAGAAAATGCAAAATTAAAAGCAGATAAAACGCCTGTTGATACAGCAACATTTAAAACATTTAAAGTTGAAAAAAAGAATGGCGATAAAGAAACAATGGATAGAATTCCTGCACAAAGAAGTGGTAACCCTGCAACAATAGTAAGCATTGATGTTGAAAACAAACAAATAAAAATTGTTGGAATTAAAGAACGAAAATAAACTTTAATTTTATTTAGTAAAAAAAGGCCCAAATTCTGGGCCTTTTTTTTATTATATTAATTAAATTATTATATTTATTAAACAAAAGATTCTAATAATCTTGATTTTGGATAATAATATTGTTTAGAAAGATAATCTTCTTCTTGTAAAATTTTTTCCATAGAAAGAACTACAAAAACACTGTCTTTAGTTTTTAAGGTAAAATATCCAGATGTTTTTGAATCTAAAACAGCATTTCTAAATTCAGCGAGTGTTTTTACTTTTATTCCATTAATAATATCTATCAACTCACCACCAGCTAAAAGTCTAGAATCTCCAGCTTGAGAATTTTGCAATACATGCGTAATGATAAGAGCTGGCTCTTGTGGCAATTCTTTATGTGTATAATTTATCAATTGATCATTATTATCCATAAATAAATAAACATGGTTCATTGTCAGTTGCATAACAACTATGCCACCCAAAATTTCGTAATCTAATTTTTCAGGCTCAAATTCAGGATACACATAATCAACAACAGGATTATAATCATCTGTAAGTTTAATATTTAAATCTATTTTTTTACCATTTCTATAAAAAACAAAATTAACTATTTTGCCTATAGTAAATCTATTTAAATAATCATAAACAGATATTTTATCTTCACTCCAGGGTACAACTATTTCACCAAATCTATCCACTTTGTAACCATTAACTCCATAAAGCATATCGCCTGCTTGAATTCCATATGCCTGTGCAATCGAATTTTCAACAACATTAACTATCAACAACCCTCCCGGTTCTGGATTTTTAGAAGTTTTTACTATCTCAGGCGTTGAATGAGTTGCTAACCATCCATAATATATTTTTTTTAAAAGTCTTACATTTTTTAAATTTTCAATTACAGCTTTAACTTCTGTAATAGGCAGCATATAGCCAACATTATCAGCATCTATTCTTTTTGATGTATTAATACCAATTACTTCGCCTTTATCATTGACAGTTGGGCCACCAGAATTCCCATTATTTACAGGCGCAGAAATTTGAATCATTCCATCACATTCTCTACCACTAACAATACCAATGGTACTCTTTAAACGTTCTTGACCTAATGGATAACCTACAGCCATAACCTCTTGAGCTCTAACAACATAATCAGAATCACCCAATATTAAACAATTTATATCACCCAAAATATTTTTAACATCCTTATAGGATTGATCGGTCAAGGCTAAAACTGCAATATCACCTTCTGGAAACACACCAATAATATCAACATAAAATTGTTGTTTACCACAGCCAGGTATTTGAATTTTTATATCAATGGCTTCTTTTACAACATGATAATTAGTAAGTATAAAAATATTATTATTTAATTTTATAAAAAAACCAGAACCAGAACCTCCCTCCTGATATAGATTTTTATAAGGCTCACTCCAATTAAAATAATTGATTTTAGAAAACACTTGTACAACGCCATTTTTTAACTTTTGCTGAACATCTATCCATGAGTTTTTTGAGCCAAAAGCACTTAAAAGATTTATACTAAAAATAAAACTTAAAAAAATTATGCTTAATAGATTTACCCTTAATTTTTTCATAAATAATCCATTTATATTTTAAATTGTAAAACAAATATTTTTTGATAATTTTTATAATTATATATTTTTTAGATTAAAACAAAAGCATACTTAAAACATAATTTTTTGCTCAACTATATTTTCACCCAGCAACTTTTTTCGAAGATATAAATACTTTTTAGGGTTAATTTGTCGTCCCCTAGTCGTCTTTTGCAAAAGTCCCATACGTATTAAATATGGCTCACAAACATCTTCTAAACTATCTCTGTCTTCACCTGTCATTGCAGCCAAAGTATCTAACCCAACTGGGCCTCCATCAAAATCTTTTATAATTAAATATAATACTTTGCGATCAAGTTTATTAAGACCATCTTCGTCTATATCCAAAAAATTTAATGCTATATCAACTATTTCTTTATTTATTATGGGATAATTTTTAACTTGTGCAAAATCTCTTACGCGTCTAAAAATTCTTTTTGCAATTCTTGGCGTACCTCTGGCGCGTTTACCCATTTCTAATGCCGCTTCTGGCAATATATTTATATTTAAAAAATTTGAATTTTGTTTAACTATTTCAGCCAAACTTATACTATCGTAAAAATCTAATCGCTCTACTATGCCAAATCTAGTTTGTAATGGCCCAGAGATAAGTGAAGTTCTTGTTGTAGCACCTATAAGCGTAAATGGCTTTAATGGCAACCTAATAGATTTAGCTCCTGCTCCTTGGCCTATTATCATATCTACAGCAAAATTTTCCATAGCACTATATAAAATTTCTTCTACATTTTTTGGCAATCTATGAATTTCGTCTATAAATAAAATTTCTCGTTCTTGTAAATTAGACAAAATTGCTACAAGATCACCACTTCGCTCTAGCACAGGAGCACTAGTAATTCTAAATGGCGCACCAAGCTCTTTAGCTATAACTTTAGCAAGTGTAGTTTTACCAAGTCCGGGAGGACCAAAAAGTAATATATGGTCCAAGTGCTCTTTGCGTAAATTACATGCTGTTACATAAATTTTTAATTTAGATTTAATCTCATCTTGACCAAGATATTGATCAAAAGTTTCTGGCTCAAAGGTCAGAACTCTATCTTCTTGAATTTCTTGTAAGTTTAATAATTCTATTGGCGATTCCATAATATTTTTTATATTTTAAAATTTTTTTATTTTTATAATAACATAAAAATATTATTTAGAATTTTTTAGTTTTCTATAATTTCGTTTTTATTTAAATTACTATTTAGATAACTAAATATAATATTATCTAAATTATTTAAATATTCGTCTATTAATTTAGCACAATCATTTTTAGCCAAATTTAATGCCGTTTTGCCTTTATAATCTTTTTTATTAATAAATTCTTTTATATATTCTTGTTTGTCTTTAATATTTTCATCAATAACAACACGTTCTATAAGTTTATTTATTAACAATTCAACTATTGCCGTTTTATCAGCAGCACATGCAAGCATCAATGCATTTTGTTTTAAAGACGCTACTTCTATAGATATTTTAGCCCCATTATTTAAAAGTTTTTCTACTACATCTGGGCTACACTCAGTCACAGCATATAATAATGGATTAAATCCTATCCAATCTTTTTTATTAACAAAATAATTTAAATCTTTTATTTTTTTGCGACTAAAAATACTTTTAGTTTTTTTTGAATCAAATTCTTTTACAAGTTTATCTATTAATAATAAAAATATTTCATTATATGCGCCATGACAGGCTGAACTCAAAGGTGTAATGCCACCACGAGTCTTACATGCCACCTGAGCACCATTATCTAATAATATTTTTACACATTTAAGATCTCCACTACTGCTGGCTGCAATTAATGCAGTAGTGCCTGCATAATCTATTTTTTTATTAATATCTGGATTTTCTGAATTATAAAAAGCCTCTTGATACTTTATTAAAACATCTTCTAGTGTAAGCATTTTTTTTGGCTCTGCAGCTATATCACAAAAAAAAGAGACTAAAATAGCTATAACTATATTTCGAAAAATTACCATTTTACTTAAAGCCCCAAGAAATTAATTTTAATTCCCTAAACCTGTTTTTAGATAAAATATATATTATTTGATATATTTTAATATTAAATTTTAAACTTTTTATAAGTTTTTATGAAAAAGGGATTAAATTATGCAAAAAAAAATTATTTTAACCGGCGACAGGCCAACTGGCAAATTACATTTAGGGCATTACGTAGGTTCTCTACAAAACAGAGTAAAATTACAAAATGATTATGAACAATTTATATTAATCGCTGATCTGCAAGCCTTAACAGATAATGCCGAAAACCCCGAAATTTTGGGTAAAAATATAATAGAAGTCGCACTAGACTATTTGGCTGTAGGCATAGACCCAAAAATAAGCACTATATTTTTACAATCTCAAATTAGAGAACTTACAGAATTAACTTTTTATTTTTTAAATCTAGTAACTGTAGCAAGATTACAAAGAAACCCAACCGTAAAAACAGAGATAAAACAAAAAAACTTTGGAACAAGTATACCTGTTGGATTTTTTGTTTATCCAATAAGTCAGGCTGCAGATATAACTTTATTTAAAGCTAATTTAGTTCCGGTAGGCGAAGATCAACTACCAATGATAGAACAAGCAAACGAAATAGTTCGAAAATTTAACAGTTTATATAAACCTGTATTTACGCAAGCTCAAGCTCTTGTTCCAAAAGATGCAGGCAGATTACCTGGTATAGATGGACAAGCCAAAATGGGTAAATCTTTAGGCAATGCTATATATCTTTCTGACGATGCAGACACTCTAAACAAAAAAATTATGAGCATGTTTACAGATCCAACACACTTACGAGTTGAAGATCCAGGCAAAATAGAAGGCAACACAGTATTTACTTATCTTGATTACTTTGCCCCAGATAAAAAAATTGTACAAGAAATGAAAGAGCATTATCAAAAAGGTGGACTAGGAGATGTTAAAGTAAAAAAATATTTAAACGAAATTTTACAAGAAATTTTAAACCCAATAAGAGAAAGACGCGAGCATTATTCTAAAGATCTTGATTTTGTTAAAAATATAATAAAATCTGGAACTCAAAAAGCTCAAGAACGAGCCGATAAAACTATGCAAGAAGTTAGACAAGCCATGAAGCTTGATTATTTTTGATACTTTAATTTATTAAAACTTTTGATAATATATAAATAATAGTGGGTTGCTAGCTCAATTGGTAGAGCAACAGACTCTTAATCTGCAGGTTCAGGGTTCGAGTCCCTGGCGACCCACCATTTTTATTATGCAAGGGTGGCGAAACTGGTAGACGCACTGGCCTTAGGAGCCAGCCCTAGAAATAGGATGGGGGTTCGAGTCCCCCCTCTTGCACCAATTATATAATTTTCTTGACCATTAATTTCTCTTAATTTAATTATCATGTATCATAAATTTAAAAATAAAGTTTAAACGGGAGAGAGAGTATGGTAGATTTAATCAAAAAAAAAGATAAATTAACTTTACAATTAAAAAAAGTATCTGCAAATATCTGGCTTGCTGAAGTAATTGTTGATGAATTACTAGTGAACTCTCTTTATATGCAAACAATTAAAGCTTTTCAACGCGAAACTATTTTGCCAGGATTTAAAAAAGAATCTGCGCCACTAAGCTATTTAGAAGAAAATTTTAGAAATTCTATCGAATGCAATATCAAAAATTATTTATTTAGACATTTTGTTTTAGATTTTTTAATGGATGAACTTAGAAACGAAAAAATTACTTTAGCAAATTATCCAAGATTAAAAGATGCGATTTTAGAAAAAAATAAAAATGCAATATTTTACTTTGATATCTCGGTTGCGTCACCATTACTATTAAAAGAATGGAAATATTTTATATTCAGACCACCAAGACGAAAACGCTATAAAGATTTAGATAAACAAGTAAGTTTATTTTTAAAAAAAGAATTAACACTTTTTAAAAGAAGCAATATAAACGAAATATCTGAAGGTGATTGGGTCTATTTTTCGTGTGAATTAGTAGATAATAATAATGAACCGATAGAAAACTTTAATAAAAGTAATTTTTGGGTAAAAATTAATAATAAATATATAAAAAAACCATTTCAAGAATCTTTAGTCAGCAAAAAAATAGGCGATATTTTTGTAACAAATAAATTATACTGGCAAAATGAATTCGACCCAGAAGAAGAATACAATCATTATTCATACAAAATAACTATAAAAAAAATAACCAAGGGTAATAATTTTTACTTAGATTCATTTAGATCTGCTTTTAAACTAAAAAACAAAGTTGATATTCATAATAAATTAATAGAAGTTTTTTCGTTTAGAAACGATACATCCCAACGCAAATCCATTATAGAAGAAGTTTTTCATTTATTACTTTCCAAACACAGATTCGAAATTCCAAAACATTTTAGCGTAAGACGACAAGAAGAAATTATAAATCATCTTAAAAAACGTCCCGATTATAACGTATACAAACAAAACGAAGATTTTCTACAACAAGTCACAATGCTTGCAGAAAAGCAATTAAAAGAAGAAATTTTAATAGATCAATTAGCATATAAAGAAGATTTAACCGTTTCACCAGAAGATGTTAAAAATTATTTATATTTTTTTAATAACAATAGACTTAAAGAATTTATCTATTTTAAACCTATATCAGAAAAAATAGATGAATCAGATTTTCCACTACAAACAGGAATACTTAAACAATATGCATTACGAGAAAAAGCGTTAAACGAAATTATTTATGAATTAACTAAATAAAAATAAGAAAAATAAAGGGTGCATATGATTATAATTAAAAAAAAATATTATTTTTTATTATTTCTTATTATTTTAGTTAATAAATTATATCCAGAACAAAATTTTGATGTTCAAACAGCATATACATTAACATTACCACCTTTTGGAAAATTTGAAGTTACAGGAACTGTAGATATTCCAAATGTTAATTTTACACTTGCTGGAAGCAAAAATAAAATATTTAATCTCGGTTTTTTAGAAATAGAAAATCCAACCATATCCATTTCTAATAAAAAAGGGCTTGGTGCAAGCGCCAAAGTTAATATTTTAGACAAATCTGCAACACTTTCGATGATAGAATTTATTCCAAATAAAATAGTTTCTTATAAAATTAAACCAGAAAATTTAATTAATATTGCTATAACACCATGGAACAATATAGACATAAATTATTTTATATTTTCTATAACAAACAATTTTTATGAATTAACTTCAGATGTTTCTATATTTGGGCACGATGCCAAATTTATATTTGCAAAAAAAAGACCTCCGGTAAAAATAGACGGCACTGAACAAGAAATTATAAAAAACCCAATAAAAGAACCTGCAAAAAATATTATCGAAGTTAAAACTTTAGATGAAATAAAACAAGATTTAGATAGTTATGCCCAAATTACCTTAAATAGCTTAACGCCTGCAGATCTTATAGAAAGTGCAAAAAACACAGATATAAATCTTATATCACTTCAAGATTCAACTTTTCTTATAACAGATCCATTTAATAAATTGGCAAAACATAATATAAAAATTTTTTGTACTGCCAATTTTGAAAAACTTAAGCTACCAAAAGCTTTTAATTTATCAAAACTAGACGCTCAAATAGATTTAAACCAAGAAGGTTTTGTTTTAACAACACAGCTTAAAGATACAAATATATTAGAAAATATTAATCTAGAAGAAATTACTCTAAAAGTTATTGTCCCCAAAAGACAAACAAAAACAATAACCCCTAACCAACAAGCCCAACCAACCCAACAACCTGTAAATAAACCCTCTATCTTTTTATCTGGTATAGCTAATCTAGATTTACCATTAATTGGTAAACTTAAAACACAATTTAATGCTATTTACGATAAAAATAAATTTAATTTTTATTTAGATATAAATAAAGAAATTAATTTAGAAAATATTGCTAGCCTTCAAAATTGTTCTTTAAATTTTTCTAGTGATGGCAATATAGAAATTGTTGGTCAAACAAAAATATTAGATTTAAATTTAATTGGTAAACTCAAACTAAGTAAAACAGCCCCTGCCAAACCAGCCCAAACACAACAAACAATTATAACTCCAGAGACTTCTTCTAGCGCCCAAGCTACATCAGAACCAAATCTTGTTGCGCAAGAACCGCAAACATATACAAAATTTGGCAATTATTATATAGAATTTTCAGCCCAAGGTTTAGGCACAGTAAAACCTTTTGAAAAAATTTCTGGTGTTAATAATATTAAACAGATTAGAGACATTTCAATAACAGATCCAGCAGTAACAATTGGTTCAGACAAGCTAATCAAGTTTTCTGGTCTAACAGATATTCTTAATTTTAAATCTAATTCAACAATAGAAATAAAAAGCACAAAAGAAATAACATTAAAATGTCAGGCTCCAGAAAATTGGCGAATTTCTGATGCAATAACAACTTTACAAGGTTCTTTTTTTGACGAACTGGATCTTTCTAATATAAAAATAATTATTTCAAGTTATACACATTTTGATCCCAATTTAAAAATTATTATTAATAATGGTTTTAACATGCTTGCTGGCACGCAACTTACTGGTGGCGTTTTTAATAGTGCAAAAGTTTTAATGGGAGATATTAAAAAACAACTTACAGTAGCAGGATCTTTTGGAGATTCTCCTACAGATACTTATTTGGCAATAGCAATACCTGTACCAGAAATTAAACTTTCTGAAAAAGCGCTTTTACAAAATATAAGCTTTGTACTTGTGGGCAAAGGCCCAGCTATGGGATTTAAAACTAGAATATTAATTCGACCAAGTGAACAAGATAGTGAATTAATATTTACAGGTGAAATTGCCATACAAACAACCCCTCCAAGTGGCGTACTAAAAGCAACTATGCAAGGAGAGTGGGAAAACCCACTAGGTATTAAAGGCATTTCACTTTCAGATTTAGCAGCACAAATAGCTATTACACTTACTCCTCCAACACCAACACCAAGTACAATAGGGTTAACAGGATTATTAAAATTAAGTAAAAATAAAAAAATATTTGTTGCAACAAATTATTCTATAGATGGCCAAATAGTTTTAATGGGCGAATACGATGGCGATATATTGCTAGAAGATATTTTAGCTATACCAGCAAAATTAAACCCAAACATAAATATTAAAAAACTTAAAAATAAAGTTCCCGATATGGGTTTTCGAGATACGTTGTTCAAATTTGCACCATTACCTACAAAAATTGGTGAAATAGAATTTGATCAAGGTATATCACTTGCTGGCAAATTATTCTTTTTGGATAAAGAGGCGTTTATAAATCTTAATTTAAATAGCGATGGCTTAATAGCTCAAGGCTATATTCCAGAATTTAATATTGGACCAATAAAAATTTCTGGTACAGGCTTAGATGGAATTTATGGCACCAAGGACGATGGCGCAACTCTAGATTTAATGCTCACGCCAGAAGATCAACATTTATTAATTTCTGGGCTTGCTGATATTTTAATAGCAAAAGGCCAAACAGATATTTTAATAAATAAAAATAAAGTAAATATGTTTTTACTAGGTCAATTATTTAAAGTCTTCGAAACAAAATTTGAAATTGAATCTGTAGGTTCTTTAAAAGAACTAGATAAATTAGATTTAATTTTTAAAGCAACGTTAAATAACGATTTAAATGATTTTTTAATTAAAAACATAATTAAATATTTAAATATATTTGATTCTAGTGTTAAAAACACAATTACAGAAAACATACAAAAGCTTGATAATATAGATTCAAAAATAGATTCACTTGATATTCAGATAAAAGAAAAAAAAGCCAAAATAAAAGAATATGAAAAAGAATATGAAAAAATAAAAACGGCTAAAAAAAATTATAAAGGTCTAATATGAAAAAAATAATAATATTATTATTTTATTTTATTTTTATCTCACACCTATATGCCGGCAAAGGAAAAATAGTTTTTGAAAATAAATACAAACAAAGAATTTTAATAAAAATAGAAACTACTAATAATAAAAAATATAAAAAAATAATAAGCCCAAAAGATAAATGGGAATTAAAGTTATCGAGCAAAGTAGGTAGTCCAGATATAAAAGACATGTGGGTACAATTTCCAAAAAATGATCTTTTTGTTGTTGATAAACACAAAATGAAAGGTTCTACACTCGATCACAGAAAATGGACGCGCAATATAAATGTAAAAAACAATCAAACAAGTACTGTAAAAATTTTTTATAACGAAGATATAAACAGGTTTGAACGTGAAGTTTGGCGCAACAATAAAAAACAAGAAGATAGATTTAAACATTTAGGCAATATAACAAAAACAGAAATTATGTTTAAAAATATATCACCATACACAATTACACTACGTATTATGCTCACAGGATCTCTAAAATGGACCAATATAGAACTAGAACCAAACAGCATATACTTTTTACAGCCAGGAACAAAAAATAATATAACCAAAAATTTAGATCACATGGTACTAGAATTTGCAAAACTTAAAGAATTAGAAAAAAATAATATTACATCAGAAAAACGCTGGTGGCCAAATACAATAAGAAATCAAAAAAATGAAAGTACAATAGTTTATATCGATTTTGACAAAATCTCCGGCAAATTTATACGATATGCAATACGAAAAGGTATAATTAAAGAATCACTTAAAACAAATAAAGGCATAAGATTTAGCGAAAGTTATTTAAAATTACCTACCAGGCCAAAAACCAGAATGGTAAATATTGAAACTGAAATAGCAAAATTATACGGTAATATAGCATTGCTAGAAACCGAAAAAACATCACAACAGGCATTAAAAGCTTCAACAAAATGGGTTTTAGACAAAACCATGTTTGCAGCACTTGGGCTTAGCAATATGGCCCAAAAGGCAGCAACTGGAGCATTAAGTTTAATAAATATAAAAAATGCAGAACTTTCCGGAACAATTAAAGACCTTTTTTCGGGCAATATGCCACGGTTGTTAATAGATTGCGAAATTGCAGGCAAAGACAAAACATTTGACTTACAGTTTAACTTTAAACAACCAGACAATTTAGATACAATATCCAAAGAAATTAGTACTCAGACAGATAGTACACTAAAAGAACCAATACAAGATATTGAGCCGGGAGCAGATATAGAAACTGCAGAAGCATAATTTCAATTTGAAAAGTTTAGCTTGTAGGTTGTTTTATCATAAATTTTAGCTATAATTATAGCCTATTACGTAATAGATTAAATTGCTTTTGATTTTTCGGGAGTTGAAAATGTCCATAACTTATAAGCCAAGCAGAATAAAAAGAAAAAGAAAACACGGTTTTAGAGCAAGAATGAGCACTCGTTGGGGCCGCAAATTGCTTAATCGCAGAAGAGCTGTAGGTCGTAAAAGACTTGCTGTTTAAAAATTTTAGGCCGATAAATATCGGCCTTTTTTTATTTAAAAAGTAAATTAAAATTAAATTTATGCAAAATAACAAAAAACTCTCTTGTCATGCTGAACTTGCTGTGCCCGACGAAGCTTTACGCAAAGTCTGGGATTCAGCATCTAGAAATAAAAATACATCTTTTACAAAAAATTTATTTAGATTCGAAAAAAAAGAAATAGATTCAACTTTCTCAAATTCTCAAACCAAGGGATATATAACAGGTTTAAAGTTACTACAAGCACCTGTTCAAAATAAAGATCAAGAATTTGGCAAACTATTAATAATAGCTTCTAGAAAAACAGGCAAAGCCTGTAAACGCAATAAAATAAGACGCCAATTAAGATCTATTTTTTATGAAAATAAGCTTTATCAAAAGCAAGTTAATTCAATAATTTTTATATACAAACAAGCTTTAAATTTATCTTTTGATAATTTAAAAGATTTTTTACAAAAAAATATTTAATCATGATTAATTTAAGATATAAATTTAAAAATATTTTTTTAAAAATTATTTATTTTTTATTTAATATAATACGCCCATTTTTGGGGCCAAAAAACGTATGTATCTATCACGAAGCTTGTCCCAATTATGCAAAAAGACAACTCGAAACAAGATCTATTTTTATAGCTTTACCATTAATAACATTAAGAGTGTTAAGCTGCAACCCGCTTACAGTTTTATACTGGAAAATAAAAGCTAAAATCAAAAATTTAGGAACCTCATGTTAAAAAAAATAATTTTTTTTGCATTATCTATAACTATCACAAATCAAAATAAAATTTATTCTATGTCAAATCAATTAACACTAGAAGAAGTTTTATATCAGCATAAAAAAAACATTAAAAATGGGGTTGGCTTTGATGATGCATTTAAAGCAGCTCAAGAAAATATTAATAGTCAATTATTAGGCGTAAAAATAATGTCCTTAAAAATAATAGATAATATCGCGTTTAAATTAATATCAATAATGGAACAAAATGAAGAACTTCCCAATTTTGATATAGATAATTTTTTAGAAGTTTCATTAGAACTTATTGACGAAGTATATCAAAAAAGCATGCAAAGATATTCTCTAAATAATAATACAATATCTTGTTATTCGTTAGAAGCAAAAAGCACAATAAATAAACTTATTAAACAAAAAAAAGACCTCATGCCTGCGATATTTTTTAAATTATAAGCCAGGATCAAGCTCTTGTAATTTATCTGTTAAATAATGTTGCATTTGAACAGGAATGCAAGAATTTAGCATATCTTCTGTTACATTATTTGTTAATTTATCAAAATTATCATGACTAAAAGTATTCCAGAACAAAACATTTTTATCTTTTAATAAATTATTATTTGCATCATTTACAAGCGCTGCTAAAGTTTTACCTGTATACGTACTCTCAAGTTTTATATTTTCAAAATTATTTAGTAAATTTACAGCGCTAGCAGCTTGCTGTGTAATAAAGGCATACTCAGGACCAGCAAAATCATGTTTAATTTCTATATCAAGATCTAAATATTTTACCTGATTATTTTCTACACTTGCCTGTGTTATAATAAAATTATTACCTAAATTTTTTATATAAATATTTATTTTATTTATAAGCTCACACAAAATATTACTTTTATATTCTGGTGTCATACTTATTCTTACAGGTATAATTTTACTTTTTAAACCTGCAAGCTTAGCTCCAACTATTAACCCAGCAGCAGTTCCAGCGCTACCAAGTGTTACATAAATAATATCTGGCTCTTGCATATTTAAAACTTTTAATTGCTCTTTAAGTTCAAATGCAGCATTAACAAATCCCATACAGCCAATTTCATTAGACCCACCTACAGGTATAAAATAATAATTATTTTTATCACAAAAATCTTTTACATAATTTTCTATCTTTTCTGACGTATCATAAATTGGATCTATATACAAAATTTTAGCACCATAATTTACCATAAGTTTTAAATTGCGAATTACAGAACTTGTCGACAGTTGGTCATCTAGCATTAAAACAACATCTAATCCTAAACTTTTTGCTAAAACTAAAGTCTCTAGAGCATGGTTGGACCCAGCACCACCCACAGTGCATATAGTTTTATAATTTTTATTTATTGCATCAGCCAGCAAAAATTCAAGCTTACGCATTTTGTTACCCGTAGGTATATTACGCGAATCTATATACCCATCGTCTTTAATATATAAATTTTTAATATTTAAATTTTTAGCCAAATTTTGCGCATTAATTATTGAAGTTGGGTATTGGCCCAAAGTTACATGCGATAATTTATTATTTAATTCTGGATAATATTTAAATAATGGAATTTGCGAATAAAGTGAATTAAATAACAAAAATATTACAAGTAAATTACTAAATAACTTATTAATTTTTAACATGATAAATGCCCTTTTTTTACAAAACCCTACTCTTATATATAATTTACAATTATTTTAATATAATAATTATTTATTAAAATTAATTTAATAACTTTTAGGAATATTAAATGAACAAAAAAATAATTCTTTGGTCACTGTCTTTATTTTTAGTAGCACTATCAGGTTTTATTTATTTTAATATATCAAGCAATTATAATGCAGGCCAAAAAACGTGTCCTTTTTGTAATCCAGATGTTATAAATTTACAAAAGTTTTACGAAGACGATTATATTTACGGCATGTGCTCTTATAGAGCTGTAAAACCTTGGCACTGTTTAATTATTACCAAAAGACATATTAAAAATTTTATGGAAATTTCAGATCAAGAACTTTTGGCTGCTGGTAAATTATTAAAAAAAGTAAACTTAGCTGTTCAAAAAATTTTAGGCCCTACTTCTTATATAATTTTAGAAAAAAGTGGGCAAGGGTTACAAAGTGTGCCTCATTTGCACTTTCACTATATTGCAACAAAAGAAACTAGTAGCATTTTTTCTGGATTAAGTTATCTTTGGAACTTTTTCACTTACACGTTTAAAACGCCCATGAACAAACAAGAGATTATAGATTGTGCAAATAAAATGAAAGCTGTTATATAATATGCTTAATAATAATAATAAATTATTTATAAAAAAATTTATATTAAGTTTATTTTTATTTTTAGGCGTAATTTTATTTTTTAAAAATAGTTGCAATACAAACTTTCCAAAAATAAATTCTTATTCTCAGGTAAAAGAATTATTCGACCATTGCGATAAAAATAGCCTTATTATTTTTGATATAGACGATACATTAATAACATCTCAAGATGCATTTGCAAATGATGTCTTGTTCCCTTGGTATTTTAAAATAATAGCCGGAATAAAATATCCAAAAATTATTTTTGATAAAGAAAAAATAGAATATATAGCAAGCATAGTAGTACAAAATTCAGTACGTTACGTCTTTGACCCTGATATTGTAAATATTATAAAAAACTTACAAAACAAAAATATACCCGTAATTGCTCTTTCGTACATGAAAGCCGGCACCGTAGGTATTATTAAAAATTTACCAGAATGGCGTGCAAACATGTTAAATAATTTGGATATAAATTTTACAAGTAAATATCCAGATATTATTTTTAAAAAATTACCCCAAAAATATAATAATTACCCTTGTCTTTATAAAGGAATATTGTGCACAAATGAAGAATCAAAGGGTCTAACTTTAGGAGCCTTTTTAGATTGTTATAATTTAAATCCAGATAAAATTATTTTTTTTGATGACATGAAAGATAATTTAGTTTCAGTAAAAAAAGAATGTCAAAAACGTAAAATAAATTTTATGGGCTTTCAGGTTACTGGTGTGCAGCTTAAACGACCTGTCTGGAATACTAAACGAGCTTTATTACAACTTGATTTTTTAATCGAACACGAACAATGGATACCAGACGAAGTTGCAAATAAAATTATTAATAAAGAAATTAAAATGAAAGTACAAACATGAACAAATACGAAATAGATAAAAACTGGTTTATAAATAATATTAATAACAAAAATTTAATAGAAAAATTACAAAAAATTAAAGTAATAATAACAGATATAGATGGCTGTTTAACAAATGCAAATTTATTGGTAACAGAAAATAATATAGGCAAATCTTTTTCTGTTCAAGATGGCTTTGGAACTTCAACAGCCATAAAAAATAAATTAATAGATATTGCATTTTTAACAGGCCGAACAGATGAAGCGACCAAAATTAGGGCCAAAATGCTTGGCATTCCAGACGAACTTTGTTTTACTGGCATAGACCAAAAAAAGATAGCAAAAATAAAAGCTATTCAAAAATTAAAAAATATAACAAAAGAAGAAACTTTATACTTTGGTGATGATCTTTTAGATTTTGAAGCTTTAGATGCAATTGGAGTTATGGCCAGCCCCGAAAATACAGTTTTTTATTTTCAAGATTACGCAAATATTATAGTCCCTAGAACTGGGGGTGATAGCGCTTTTAGATTATTACTTGATTTAGTTTTGTATGCACAGAATAAACATTTTGCTCAAGAATTTATAGATAAAACTATTAAATAAAAATTATAAATAATTAAGAATAAATCTTTACAATATAAAAATTTAATCTATAATACACGCTATGTTAAATTTTTAAATTATAATAAATCTAACCATAAAATGAGGATTCACAATGCTAAAAAAAATATTTTTTGTAACATTATATTTTTCTTTTACACAACTTTCAGCAATGGAAAAAGCTTATAAAAACAACGAAGAATCTGGACCAAACAATCTTTCTAAAAAAATTACTACAATAATAACAACCGAGGGCGGCTTAAAACTCAATCGCTCGGAAAATGTGATAGATTTGGCAAAAAAGATTAAAACAGATCAAACTATTATTTCCTTAGATATTAGTTTTCAGAACCTTACAGAAGAAGATATAATATGTTTAGCAGAAGCACTTGAATTTAATACAACAATTACTTACGTAAACTTTGCTGGTAATGGCTTTGGAGACAATGGAACAATAGCTATAGCAAAAATGCTTACAGTAAATAAGACTATTACTGACTTAAATCTTCTTTACAATAGGATTAGCAATACTGGAGGGTTAGCTATACTTGAGGCATTACAAAAGAACACAACACTTCTTAACATAGAAATTTAATAATCAAAATTCTAGGCTACCATATAGAAGGCTATCACATACCTTCTATATGGCAGCCTACTTATTTTATTTATAATTATATCAAAATTTTAGATCACTCCAGGCAACAATATTAGAAATAGATCTGGTTTGCGATTCATTGCCAGCATAAACCAAATAACTATTTTTAGGGTCGATTTTTGTAAGCTCACACCAAGATTGTAAATTATCAAAAAAAGAACTATTAATAGTTTTGCCGGCTTTTATCTCTATTGGAATCAATTTTTGGCCTTTTTCTATTAGACAATCAATTTCATTGCCAGCACTATCTCGCCAAAAATAAATATTAGGCACTTTATCTCTGTTATAAAAAGATTTTATAATTTCAGAAATAACAAAAGATTCAAAAATATTACCCCTACTACTGTGGCCCATAAGATGTTCTTCGTCTTCAACGCCCAATAAATGACATAAAAGTCCAGAATCATAAAAATATAATTTGGGCGATTTTATAAGCCTTTTACTAAAATTTTTATAATATGGCTGTAATAAAAACAAAATATAACACTGTTCTAATATAGAAAGCCAAGATTTGGCAGTTTTTACATCTATCCCACAATCATTACTTAAAGAACTTAAATTTAAAACTTGCCCTACCCGCCCTGCGCATAATTTTAAAAAATGCTGAAAAGTCGTTACATCACCAATATTTTTTAAAGATCTAACATCTCTTTCTATATACGTTTTGACATAACTTGGATACCATTTTTCTGCTGTTACTTTTTTATCTGCAATTTTAGGATAAGAACCAGATATTAAAATAGACTCTACATTTTTAGGCAAAATTTTATTTCTCTTAAACTCTTTAATAGATAATGGCAAAAGAGTCATTATTGCTACTCTACCAGCCAAAGATTGAGATATAGATTCATTTAATAAAAAATTTTGGGATCCTGTAATAATTATTTCACCCTGCTTTTTGCTTTTATCAACATAAGTTTTTATATAAGACAAAAGATCTGGCGCAAACTGTATTTCATCTAAAATAATGCCATATTTATTTATTTTTTTTTCCAAAAATAATCTAGGATCTTCGTGTGCAAATTTTCGCTGGTCTAAGTCTTCTAACGAAACATAATTATATTTTTTAAAGCAATATTGCGCCAATGTCGTTTTACCAGATTGCCTAGGTCCCAAAATGGCAATAACTGGAAACATTTTTGCAGACAATTTTATCTCTTTTTCTAAATCTCTTTTTAACATATAAACCTCTTTTTTATTATAATTATTTCATGTAAATCAGGGAATCAATTCCCTGATTTACATTTTTACACTACCAAAGAGACTTAGAAAACACAAGCTTTTTTTATTTCCCCACTCTTCCCACACAAACCTTTGCAAAATTCTGTGAGTTAAAATATTTAGCTGCAATTAAATTTAAATCTTGAACCTGCATATTTTGAACTTGTCTTAAAACTTTATCATAGTAATCAAAACCTAAATCAAAAGATTTTAATATATTATAAACTGTAGCAAGTACCTCATTTGTAGCTGCCAAATCTATAAGTTCTTTTAAATAATTTTGTCTAGATGCTGCAAGCTCTTCTGGCTTAATGCCATTTTTGCCAACTTCTTCTATAACATTTAAAAATAATTTTTCTGTCTTTTTTACATTTTCTAAATTTAATATAGAACCCATGTAATCAAATCCATTTACACGGCTTGCTTTTGCTGCAAACATTCCAAATGCCGTATAAAATAATCCGGTTTGTTCTCTAAGCTGATAAAGCCTAGAACCCAAAGAATTAAATGCTATAAAATCTAAAACTTTTAATGGAATATAATCAGCATGATATAAATTTACATTACTTGATCGTCCAAGCAAAAATAAAACTTGATCGCGCAACATAAAATAATCAACATTTTGCACAGAAAAATTACCACTTTGTGGTTCATCTACAAAATACTCTTTTCCCTGCCAATTTTTAAAAATATTTTTAATTTCTTGTTCTATTAAGCCTAAATCAAATGAACCAACTATAGATAAAATCATATTTTTTGGTGTTACATATTTTTTGTGTAATTCTTGTAATTTTTTAATATCTATATTTTTTATTATTTCTAAAGCATCATCAAATGTCCAACTGTATGGATGATCTTTATATATTATATTTTTAAGAATTCTTACGCCCAAATCTTTTTGTGAATCATTTTTACGAGAATAAATATCTTTAAAAATTTCTTTTAATTTTTCTAAAGAAGCTACAGGAAAGTCTGGCTTTGTTAAAACTAAAGCAAATCTATTTAAAAGCTCTGGTAAATCTTTAGATAAACCAGAAATAGAGCCCCCTACTAAATTAAAACCATAAAGCGCTCCAAGATTTTCAAAAAAATTTACATTATCATGTTTTGAACAACCAACACTACCCTCCATTAAATAGTTCATCATAAAGTCTAATAATACACCCTCTTTGCTTTCTGACAAAAATGATGCCTGCTTAAACTGACAACTTAAACTAAATATAGGCCAAGGTTTATTTTCATGAATTAAAACTGTAAGACCATTTTCTAAAATTATTTCACGATCTGGTTTTGGAAACTCAAACTCAAGTTTTTTAGGATTAGCTAATTTATTTACATATTTAGGTGCTTCCAGTTCTGTTGTTCTTTTGTGACTATCCAAAATTAATTTATCAAGTTCTTCTGATTTATTTTTTAATTTAACCCAAGATTCTTTTTTATCTTCAGGTAATGGCAAAAGAGTAACTTGATTAATAAAAAATGGATCTAAATAATCTTTTATAAAATCAACAACTTTATCTGGAGTAATTTTTGCATATCTATTTACACTTGCAAAAATATCATGCTCATCTTTGGTTGCTATATAAGAACTTATCCATTCGTATGTAAAACTTGCAATGTCCTGCATATTCTGAAAATGCTCTCTCTCTCTTGTTTTTACAACTTTTGTTAATTCTGTTTTTTTTATGCCATTTTTTATAATATTTTCAATTTCTTCTATAACAAATTTTTTGCAAGTTTGCGCATTGCCATTTAATGGTTCTACCAATATCAAAAACAAACCTGCACCCATCATCTGATAAGAAAATGCAGCTATATTTGATGCAACTTTTTCTTGTTCAACCAACCGCTTATAAAGCCTACTACCTTCACCTGTACCTATTACAGATTCTACAACAGATGCCAATTCTTTAGTCTTTGATCTAAGTCCAGGAATAAGCCAATAAAAACCCATCTGTTCTGTTTTTACATCTTCGTACATAGTTGTATTACTTACTGTTGTACTTGGTATAAGCTCAAACATAGCTTCTTGATCTTTTGCAAAATCATGTTTATTTTCGACATTTAAATTTTTAAATGCACTCGAAGCAACAGAAATAAATTTATCTTCATCTATATCACCAACCACAAAAAGAGTTGCTCTTTCTGGTCGATAATATTTTTTATAAAATTCTTTTAGTTTATTAGCTGAAATATTTACAAGATCCTGTTTATACCCAATAACAGGCGTGTGATATGGATGATTTGCTGGAAAAATATTTTTAAATGCTTCTTCTACCATTATAGAAACATACCTATCATTTCGCATATGTAATTCTTGCATTACAGCTTTAAATTCTGAAGCTAAATGCTCAGGATCAAATTTTGCGTTTTGCATACAATCTGCAAGAATATCTACAAAAGGCTCCCAATTATTTTTATCTACCTCAAAATAATAACTAGTCATATCATTTGATGTAAACGCATTAAAATCTGCACCATATTTTCGGGCTATAGAATCTATATCGCCTTCGGCAAGCTTATCTGTACCCTTAAATATCATATGTTCAATTAAATGTGCAAGCCCACGTTCGCCAGATTTTTCTACCCAAGAACCTATATCATAAGCAATTTGCATTAATACTTTTGGGGTTTGGGTGTTTTTAAACATTAAAATCGTAAACCCATTATCCAAAACTACTTTTTTAATACCATTAATTTTCATATTTGTTTCTACTTTCGTTTTAATTTTTAAATCACGCTCTTTTACTGTACATGCTTTTAGTAAACTTAGTAAAAATATCGATAAAATTAACAAAATTAACAATATAAATAATATTTTATTTTTAAAAAATATAAAAACGTTCATGAAATCTCCCAAAAATTAATGTATACTACTCTATATGAATATACTAATTATAAGAGTTTCGGCAATTGGAGATGTTGTACATACACTGCCGGCAATATTTTTAATAAAACATTTAATACCGGAATCAAAAATAGATTGGGTTGTCCAAAAAAAAGCTTCCCAACTTTTAACTAATCAAAAATTTTTAAATCAAGTTTTTGTATTACCAGACAATTATTTATCTATAAAAAACTTAACTAAAACTATACAAATAATTAAAAATATAAAACAAAATAATTACGATTTAATTCTAGACTTTCAGGGGCTTTTTAAAACAGCTGTTTTATTATATTTTTTAAATGGTAAAAAATATGGTTTTGATAAAAATAATACACGCGACAAATTTTCTTGTTATTTTACAGACAAAAAAATAACGCCTAATTACAAAAATATAATAGAAAAAAACTTGTCTCTAGTTACAAATAGCTTATTTAATCTAAAAAAAATTACTTTTTGCCCTGTAATTAATCATTTAAAAAATAATTTTAATTTAAGTATACAAGAACAAGATCAAAATATAATTAATAGCTGGCTAAATAAAGATAATATAAAAAATTTTGTATTATTATCCCCCAATACAACATGGGAATCTAAACATTGGCCAGAAGATAGTTGGATAAAATTAATAAAAATATTAAATTTAAATAATAATTTTATTAATAATTATAAAATAATTTTACTGGGCAAAAATTTTGGCGAAAGTGCAAAAAATATAGCTAATTATTTTAATAATAATAGTAATAATAATATTGTAATTGCCCCAGATTTTAATTTATTACAGTTAGCTTACTTAATTAAAAAAAGTAAATTACTTATTGCTCCAGATACAGGGCTTTTACACTTAGCAGATTTTTTACAAAAAAATAGTATAGGTATTTTTGGTCCAACAAAAGCTTTTAAACACGGACCATATTTACACGAATTTAATATAAAAAACGTAGAACAAATAGAATGCCCACACGATTATCAAAAGTCGCACAATAATACTAAAATAAAAATTAATATAAAAAATAGTAGTAATATACTAAACTGTATGTATAAACTATCTCCAGAATATTTAGCAAAAAAAATTTTTAAAATTATAGGGGAATAATTTTACAGGGAAAAATCATGAAAAATAAATTTTTAGTAATATTTATATTTTTTTTAATAAATTTAATAAATATAAATAATAAATTAAATTCACAGACTCTTGATATACAAGAGGCCGTAAATTTAGCGTACAAAAACAATCCAAGTTTAAAAGCTTTAAAATTTGCAATTTCTGCTAGCCAGGCAGGAGAAAAAGTTGCTATTTCTGGTTATTTACCACAAATAACTTTAAATAGTAATGAACAATTTGCATCAAGCACCAAAGGGCCACAAAATAGTACTACAATTAATGCTAGCCAGCTTATTTATAGCTTTTCTGGGCCAGAACGCTTGAAAAGAATTGCCAAAACAGAAACAGAGATGGCAAAATTAAATGAAAAAAACAGTCAAGATTTAATAAGAAAAGATGTAGAAATATCTTTTTTACAAACCTGGCTATTACAAGAAAAACAAAAAACAATTAAAAGTTTAGAAGTTGCGGCACAACAAACTATTAAAAAATCAGAAAATCAAGATAGAGTAAATTTATTGGGCCAAAATGACGTTTTAATAGCAAGTGCAAATTATGCAAGCCAAATGTATAACGTTTATGCATATATAGACGAACTTTCTATTTCGCAAGATCAACTTGAATATTTGCTTGGTAATTCTTATAAAACAGATAATAACAGCCCAGAGCTTGTTTGGGATTTTAATAAAAATACAACAGTAAACCCACTTGATAATTACTATAATTTGGCTTTAAAAAACAGAAAAGAATTAAAATTAAAAGATCAAGAAATTGCTGAATACGAAGAATATCAAAAATATTATAAGTATAATTATTTACCAGAATTTAGTTTAACGGGTCAAGCAAGTCGTGCTAGCCAAACTATCGCAAATAATATTGGCATAAACTTGAGCTGGAATTTATTTGATGGTGCATCAAATTATTATCAATCACAGCAATATAACGCAAATAAGTTAAAAGCATTACAAGAAAAAGAAAGCTTATTCCAACAAGTAAAATATGATGTTCAAAAAGCTTATCATGAACTTATGGCTTACATAAAACAATTAACAGCCAAAGACGCTGCCTACAAACAAGCAGATAATGAATATAATTTAGCAAAATTAAATTATAAAATTGGGCTTATATCAAAAGTAGATTTAGATAATTCAATGTATAATTTCGAAAACGCACACTTTGCATGGCTGACTGCTAAAATTAATGTAGCTATAAAAGAAAGTGAATTAAATTTTGCCTGCGGATATCCAAAATAAATTAATTAAAATTAGGAGAGTAATGAAATTTAAAAAAATTATTATATTTTTATTAATAATATTTTTTTTATTAAGCTCAAGTTATTTTATTTATAAACAATATTTTAAAGTATCTCCTGAATTACCATATAAAACAACAAATATAGAAAAACGCGATATATCACAAATTATAAATAGTTCAGGAACTCTAGAAATAAAAGATACTTTAAAAATTGGCTCTCTAGTTGCTGGTACAGTAAAACAAATACTAGTCAAAGAAAATGATATTGTTAAAAAAGGCCAAATACTTGCAATAATAGATAATGGCAAAGATGATACCGAAGTTCAAGCTGCTCTTGGCCAAGTAAAAAATACACAAGCTCAACTTGATTATCAAGAAAAATATTTTGCACGCCAACAAGAGTTATTTAAAGCAAATCAAATATCACAAGATTATTTCGAACAAGTTACAAAAGATCTAGAACAATTAAAAGCTAATTTAATAACAAATAAAGCAACACTTAAAAAGGCTGAAATAGAATATAAAAATACAAGAATAATAGCGCCTGAAGATGGCATAATTATAGCTATATTAGTAACAGAAGGCGAAGCCGTAACTGTAGATTTAGACGCAACAGTTTTGTTTAAATTAGCTAAAGATCTTACAAAAATGGAAGCTCAATTAAATATAGACGAAAGTGATATTGGTCAAATAAAAAAAAATCAAAAAGTAAATTTTACAGTTTCTGCTTATCCAGATAAAAATTTTGAAGGATTTATAACAGACGTAAGTTTTGCACCAAAAATTATTAATAATATATTATCTTATAAAGCTAGCCTGTGTGTTGAAAATCAAAATATGTTACTACGCCCAGGAATGACAGTTAATGCTGATATAAAAATAGCAAAAAGCAAAAACTGCCTGGCCATAACAACTCAAGCTTTTCAGATAAATAATAAATTAATAGAAACAGTTGCAAAAAATTTACACCATAAAATAGAATTCGCTAGTAAAAATTCAATTAAAACACTAGAAGCTAAATGCCAACAGCAAGATGCTGTTAAAAATATTTGGCTTATAAAAGATAATAAATTTATAGAAACCCCAATAATAATTGGTATAACGGATGACACTTATTACGAAATAAAATCTGGTATTACAGAACAAGACAAAATTATTATAGATATAGAAGAAACTGATGAACTTAAAAAGATTTATTCTAAAATTTATGATAGTGCTGTATAAGCTATATTTATAAATTATTAAAAAACTTTTTACAATTTTGTCATCCTGAATTTATTTCAGGATCCAGGAATATTTATGAATATAAAAACTTTAACAAAAATTTCTATTAAATCACTTATGCGTCACAAATGGCGATCAGCGCTAACTATTTTGGGAATAATTGTAGGCATAGCTGCTATTATTGCAACACTCGCTATTGGTTATGGAGCCGAAGCAAAATTACGCAAAAAAATACTCGCAATGGGTAAAAATTTTATTTTTATATTTTCAGGCAATGTTGCACAAGAAGGCAAAACTAATTTAAAACAAAAAGCCCGACCTAATTTTTTGACTAAAAAAGATGTCGATATTTTTAAAAAACAATGCCCACAAATAGATAAAATTAGCTCTGTAATGTTTTCACGCGATATAGTTAGTTTTAAAAAAAATAATATTCATTCGGATATAAAAGGTGGCAACCCAGATCTTTTAGAAATTATAGATAGAAAAATTATTAAGGGTAATTTTTATTCCCAATTACAATATTTAAAAAGCAGTAAAGTTATTGTACTAGGTTTTAAAGCTGCAAAAGAACTTTTTGGTTTATCAAACCCAATTGGACAACCTGTACAAATTAAAAATATAACTTTTAAAGTAATTGGCGTTATAGATGAAATAAAATATTACGAAGGCTTTGAAGATCCTAATTTTGATATTTATATGCCACAAACAACCATAGAAAAACAATTATTACATGACACTAGTCAAAATGTTCATGTAATAGTAATTACAGCAAAAGATAAAGCTCAAATGCCATCTATAGTAAGAATTGTTAAAAGAATTTTAAGATTTAGACACAGATTAAAGGACAAAGATCCTGATGATTTTTCTATTATAGATCAACAAGAAATGGTCAAAGCAGCAAAAGAATCTTCTAATATTTTAAATTTATTATTATTAATTATTGCTGCAATATCTCTTTTTGTTGGCGGTATAGGTGTTATGAATATTATGCTAGTTTCTGTGTCAGAAAGAACTCAAGAAATTGGTATTCGCATGGCAATAGGTGCAACAACAAAAAATATACTGTCACAATTTTTAATAGAAACTATAACACTATGTACACTAGGTGGCATAATGGGCATTATTTTGGGAATTATAACCCCATACATAATCGCACATTTTACAGACTGGCTAGTTATACACAAACTTTCTTCGATAATATTATCTTTTACAATTACAACTATTATTGGACTAATTTTTGGATATTATCCAGCAAAAAAAGCTTCTAAATTAAATATTGTTGATGCTTTAGTTAATGAATAAAAAAAGCCCATGAGATTAATACTCACGGGCTTAAAATATTTTATTTTAAAACTTATAAATCAGCTCTGCACATAGGGCAAATTTTTTTTTCATTAAACCATAAATCCAAGCATTTTTTATGAAATATATGCCCACATTTTGTTACTGAAATATCATTCTTTTTTAAATCTTTTAAATCAATTTCAAAAAGTTTTTCTGAACAAATAGAACATTCTTCTTTTAATAAATCATTAAATTGCTCATTCAATGATTTATTAAAACTTTCAAATTCAAAATCATTTTGTTTAATTTTAAATTTTAAAACATATGCAACAATATCCCAAAAATATACCTTCGTAATATTATTATTTCCAGATAATATAATTGCGTATGATCTATAAACAGGTTTTCTAAATTTATAAAGATCATATTTATCTATATTATCATTTATTTCTTTATTTCTTTTTAATATTTTTTTTACTGCTTTATATGCAATAGTTTCAAAATTACCTTCATTCAAAACTAAACTTGATTTACTTTTTTTATTATATTTTTCATCAAAAATTTCAAGGTTTTCTAATGAATAATTATTCTCCAAAGATTTAGCAAATTTTTCAAATACTTTAACATGTTTTGCATTTTTAGAATTAAGATTATCTTTTAACTCAATTTTTCGAAGAGTGTAATTACTATTTAAAGCTTTTGCAATACGACTAATAGTTTTCAAATCTAAAGCATCAGAATTAAATGCTATGTGTTGAATAGTAGAATTTTTTTCTAAAAAATTATTAACTATTTCAATGTTACTTAAAGAAAAAGACATATTATTAAAACATAGTTTTGATATAGTTATATTTTTATCAAAAACAGTTAACAACTTTCCAAAGTCCTTATCATTTATTTTGAGCTTTCCAAAACAAAGCTCTTTTAAATAACTATTTTGTTTTAAAGCATCAATAAATTCATCTAGCTTACTGCCACTAAGTTCTAAATCTTTCAATTTAATGCTCTCTAATTTTTTATCATTTTTCAGTAGGCGATTTATAACTGCATTTAATCTAATTTTATTTACTTTAGAATTATCAGCGTGCAAATTAAACCCAAATAATAATAAAAGAATTAAAATAAATCTTCTCATTATATCTCCAATAAAAATACCCAATTTAAAAAATATTTTATTTAAAAAGAGTTAGTGTTATTATAATACTCCTGTAAGGATACACTTTATATTATAAAATTAAGAAGAATATAATGAAAAATCAAAAAATTTTATTAATAATAAGCACTCTTGTGTTTGCAACAAGCCTTAGTATTTATTTTTTTAAAAAAAAGAATACTACTAAAAAGCAACTCTTTGAAACTGTAAACCCAGAACGCAAAGATTTAATACAATATATAAATGCCTCCGGTACATTAAGAGCAAAAGAAGAAATAACTATAGGAAGTTTAGCTGCAGGAAGAGTTATCGAAATAAAAGCAGATGATAATGATTTTATTAAAAAAGACCAAGTATTAGCAATTCTTGACGATGGCATAAATTATAGTGCAGTAAAAAAATTCACAGCATTTTTAGATGAAGCAAAAGCAAATTTAGCATATTATAAAAATTATTATGCAAGGCAAACAGAATTATATAAAGCAAACCAAATATCTCAAGATCAATACGAAGAATATACAAAAAATCTAAAAGATTACGAAGCTAAAGTAATACAAGCTGTTGGTGAGCTTGAAATGCGTCAGCAAGAATATGATAATTTATTTATAAAATCGCCAACCGATGGCGTTGTGATAGCCAAAGAAGTTGATTTAGGACAAATGATAACATCTAGATTTCAAGCAACTGTTTTATACAAAATAGCAAAAGACTTACATCACATGGAAGCAAATGTTGATGTTGACGAAGCTGATGTAGGGCTAGTTCAAGACGGGCAGGATGCAACTTTTACAGTTGATGCATTTCCAAAGAAAAAATTTCATGCAAAAGTACAACAAATTAGATACTTAGCAAAAATTGTAGATAACGTTGTTACATATGCAACTATATTAGATGTAAATAATCCAGATTTAAAATTAAGACCAGGTATGACAACAAATGTTGATATTAAAGTTCTTGAAGCAAAAAATGCTTTATGTGTACCAAATAAATGTTTAAGAATTAATAATATAATTCTTGAAACTACAGCAAAAGCTTTAGGATATACTGTCAAAACATATTCTGAGACAGATAAAAAAAATGATCATGACCATATTTGGGTTTTAAGAAACAAAACATTTGAACAAATAAAAGTTGATGTTGGCGCAAAGTACGGAGCTTACACTCAAATAATTACTGACAATATCAAAGACACAGATCAGGTTTTAAGTTTTGTTGATGAAATAAATAAAGAAAATATCTTATTAAAAGGGCTATTTGCTCAACCTGGGACAATAGGAAATAATGGAAAGAAATAAAAGTGGTAATTTTAGAGGCTAAAGATTTAAAAAAAATATATAAAATGGGTGAAACGGAAGTTGAGGCTTTAAAAGGTGTAAGCTTAACAATTAATAAAGGCGAATTTGTAGCCATTACAGGAACTTCTGGATCTGGCAAATCTACATTAATGCATCTATTAGGCTGCCTAGATACTCCAACAAGTGGTGATTACTTTATTGATAACAAAAATGTTTCACACATGACAAAAGATGAATTAGCTAAAATACGAAATGAAAAAATCGGTTTTGTTTTTCAAAAATTCTTTTTACTTGCAGATTTAACTGCAACGGACAATGTTGCATTGCCATTATTATATGCAGGAAAAGCAGAACACGATGCAAAAATAAAAGCCCGGGAATATTTACAAGCTGTTGATCTGGGTGAAAGACTAGATCATTACCCTTATCAACTTTCTGGTGGTCAACAACAAAGAGTTGCTGTAGCACGCTCTTTAATTAATACCCCTAGTATAATATTAGCAGACGAGCCAACTGGTAATTTAGATACTCAAACTGGCGATACTATTATGACTTTATTTTCTAAATTAAATAAAGAACAAAATGTAACAATTATAATTGTGACTCATGAATCGGAAATTGCAAATAAAACGAATAGAATTGTGCAATTACAAGATGGCAAAATTATTGCAGATAAAAAAATAAGGTAAAAACTGTGAATAGTTATCAACTTTTACAAACAGCTCTAAGAGCCTTAAATAAACATAAATTAAGATCGTTATTAACAACACTTGGTATAATTGTAGGCGTTGTTTCGATTATTGCAGTTATGTCTATTGGTGAAGGTGCAAAATATAGAGTAAAAAAAGAAATAGAAGGCTTAGGTACGAACTTTATAATAGTTCTTGGTGGCACACCAAAACGATTAATGGCTCAACGTGGTGGCTCTGGTAATTTAACATTAAAAGAAAAAGATTATCAGGCAATTTTAAATGAATGCGAATATGTTGCTATGGCATCACCAGGTTTACAAAACAGTTTAAAAGCTGTTTACGAAGGTAAAAACTGGCAATGTATGGTTGGAGGAGTAAACGAAAAATATTTAGAAATAAGAAAATGGGATTTAGTATCTGGAATATTTTTTGATAAACATGCAATAAAATCTGGAAAAAAAGTTGCTGTAATAGGTCAAACAATTAAAAAAGAATTATTTGGAACTGTTGATCCAATAGACAAAACAATAAGAATTAAAAAAGTTCCATTTAAAATTATAGGCATTCTTGGCGAACGTGGCAAAACTCCAGATGGTCGAGATGAAGATGATATAATTATGGTTCCTCTAAAAACCATGCAAAAAAAACTTATGGGAATAAAAACACAAAAATATGGTGCCATAATAATTTCTGCAAAAGAAAAAGATAAAATGAATCAAACATCATCAGAAATAAAATCTATTTTAAGACAACAGCATAACCTTGCAACAAATGAAGATGATGATTTTACAGTATTTACTCAAGATGATATTTCGCAAGCCTCTGATGCAGCATCTGCTGTTTTAAATTTATTATTACTAGTAATTGCATCAATTTCGTTAATTGTTGGCGGTATTGGAATTATGAATATAATGCTTGTTACAGTAACAGAACGCACAAAAGAGATTGGAATTCGTATGGCAATAGGTGCAACCACAAGTGCCATATTAAAACAATTTGTTCTTGAAGCTGTTATAATTTGTATGCTTGGAGGATTTTGTGGAATTATTGGTGGAATTACAATTGCAAAAATTGTAGGACATGCCTTAGGCTGGCCTATTTTTATATCTATTAAATCTATTTTAGTTTCGCTTGCTTCTTCTATAATAATTGGTTTATTTTTTGGATTTTATCCGGCAAAAAAAGCATCAAAATTAAATGTTGTAGAAGCTTTAATAGAGCAATAATTATTAATTTAATCTTGAATAACAACACAATAATTAATACCTAACCTAGGGCAAAAACAAGACCATTCAAGCTCATGAATTAAAGTCCCTATACTTTTTGATTCATCAAAATCAAAATCATAATTACCATTTTTTCGTGCATTAAAATGTAAATTTTTATTGTCACCAAAATTAATAATAAATTCGCCTATAGATATTTGAATTTTCTCTCCTGCAAGAAACTTTCTAGCATGAATTTGATTTTGACTATTATCGTCTTTTTGAAGAATTCTTGCATTTATTCCAGATTTATTTTTTATAAAAACACCTCCAGAATAAATTTTAATATTGCTCGATAAAATTAATAATAAAATTAATAAAACAAGTTTTTTCATTTGCACACCCCTTAATTAAAATGCGTATGAAAAAATTTTTCTGTAAATACCTCTTGGCCGTTATATTCTATTTTATACTCATAAGATTCAGTGCTATCAGTAATATTTTTTATTGTACAAAAAAATCTATATATCCCAGGTTTTGATAAATATTTATAAACATTGAGACTATCTAAACTTTTTAAAAGCATATTACCTATAAAACAATATACATCACCAGGTAACAATAAATGCTTCCCATTTAAATCTATTAACATTTGTTCATCTGAATCGTTTTTTAGAAAAATAAAAAAACTTTTTTTGGTTTTAATAGCATAATATATAGATTTTATATTTATGTCAGATAATCCAAATCTTGAAATATTTTGGTCATTAGTTTGATATATAATTTTAAAAAATTCTGAATTATATAATATAAAGTCATCTTGCAAAAAACGAATTTCTCTCAATCTATTTTTAATATCTAGATAAAAAAAACGAATCTTGCAAGTATTTTTAAAAGAAATTTCTTCGTTGGGCTTTAATTCTAAGCAAAATATTTCATTATCATATTCGCAACTTAAAATAAAATTATTCTCAGTATTATTTGAAACTCCAGAATAAGCCTGAATATTATTAACAAAAATTAGGCAACTAACAATTATTATTTTTATGTTATCCCAAAACCCCAACATAAATCCCCCCTTATTTTTTTAAATCCCCTATTTATTCCCCATAAATACTAATTTTCTTTCTTTTTTAGCTAATTTATAAAATTTTTCTTGTAAAATAAATTTTTCAGCTTTTGGGTATATAACTAAATCTTGAGATGCCCAATAAACTAATTTTGCATTTTTATAGGCACAACTTGGCTGGAACATTCGTATAAGTTCTACTTCATGCAAAGCTGCTTTTGTCACAAAATAGTCTATTTTATAATCCGTTTTTCTTAAAAATGTACGCCAATCAAGGTTTATTATTTCAGTATTTTGTAAAGAAAGTCTATCAATTAAAAAACTTAAGAATTTTTGCTTTTTCTGTGTGACTTCTATTAAATAAAGTTTTATATCAGGAAAGAGTATTTTTAATGGTATAGATGGAAACCCTGCCCCTGCTCCAATATCTGCAATAGAACTTATCTTTGATAAATCAACAAAATCTCTTAAAATTATAGAATCTTGAAAATGCTGTCTTACAATACCTGCAAGATTTGTAATTGCCGTTAAATTAAACTTTTCGTTCCATTCAACCAAAAATTCTGCGTATTTTTGAAATTTTTCAACCTGTTCTGGGGTTAAATTTTCTATTTTTGCAAATTCAGCCCAAATAATCTCTTGAGGCTTTTGCTTTATGTTTTTCATATTTGTAGACCTTTTTTAAAAATATAGCTTTAAAATATCTATTTTTGTTATCTTATATTAGGGAATAAAGCTTTAAATTAAAAGGGGGAGCCATGAAAAAGTTTAATATTCTATTAATTTTTTTATTTTTTTTAATAAATATCTGTTTATTAAATGCAGAGTCTGGATTAAAACTTGTATTTTACATAGATCCAATACCTTTAAATGTTATAAATAGCATTACACAAAGTGATAATTTAGATAAATTTAACTATTTAGAACAAAACACCCCGGGTCAAATAAGTGTAAATCTTATAAAAAAAGAATTACGCAAAAATAGACTAAAAAAAATTAGCGGCTTTTTAACCCTTTATAACGGATATTCAGATTTTTCTAATACAGATGGTCAAATATTTTTCCCTTTAGAACAAGATGAACAAAAAATATATCTTGTAATAACACCTAATATAAAATTAAAAAATATAATGGGACAAACATTTTCCCATTATGAACTTTTACCATCAAAAAAAGAGGCTACAAAAATTTATCTTTTTGAAAAACAAATAGACGTAAACAAACAATATTTTTGGAAAGTTTCACAAGAAGAATTGCCAGCATCAAATATATTAGATAAAAAAACAGTAATAATTTTAACAAAAGCAAAAAATATTTATGTTCTTACTGGCGACTTTATGGCAAACGATAACAAACAACTTATTTTGCCAAGAAACATTTTTGCCATAAATGATGATGGCAAAAATAGCGTAGCTTTAAATTTTGTACCAATAAAAAAATACTTTGAACCTACAGAAATAGAAGAGAAAAAATTAAGCCCACTTATTTTTGAAAAAATGCTTATAAATAATTAAATTTTATTAAATTAAACTAATTATTTTGATATATTTTTTTTAAAAATATAGATTTTTTATTAACAAACATATTCAATTTTGCAAGATCTATGACAGGCCTTATTTCCAATATATCTTGATCAAGATACAATTCATAATCAAGGTCTAAACAAAGATCTGACAAATTAACAGGTCCATAAGAAGTTTTCAATTTTGTAGTATCTAAAGGTTCTATATATATCAAAAAATCAATATTTTTATAATAAATTATCGAATTTTCGTTTCTTGAAAAATTAATAACTAATGATTGATTAGGCAAACATTTATATTCATAAAGCTTAGATTCTTTTTTTAAACCAATAGAAAAACAAAAATTATTTTCTGTTTTATTTTCTAAAATAATTCCAGATTTAGGAAACAAATAACTACCAAAAAATAACCATAAAATAATCAAATACTTAATCATAAACTAACTCTTTTAACAATATTTGTAGTCGAAAAACCACTTTGGTAATTAACAATTACAACACTACCACCATTGGCACGTACAAAATCACCTCCAGCAACAAATTCTGGCTTATAATCTCCACCTTTTACCAATACATCTGGATGCAAATATTCTATAAGTTCTTTTGGCGTATCTTGATCAAACGAAACTACAAAATCTACTATTCCAATAGATGCCATAATGCTCATACGCTCTTCAAGTGTTTGTATTGGTCTTGCATCACCCTTGTATCTTTTTACAGAGGCATCTGTATTAATTGCCACCACCAAAATATCACCAAGCTTTTTGGCTTCGTTTAACAAATAAATATGACCAACGTGTAATAAATCAAAGCAACCATTTGTAAATACTATTTTTTTACCTTGAGCCTTAAGCCAATCAAGCTCTATTTTTAAGTTAATCCAGGATTGAGATATCTTTTGTATGGTATTAGATTCGACTTCAACTAGCTCATTTAAACTTACAGCATAATTTTTTAAATGTGATACAGAAATTCCTGCTGCATGATTAGCCAAAGTTAAACAATTTTTTATATCAAGATTAACAGATAAACCTAATGCCAAAAATGCCAAAACAGTATCACCAGCACCTGTTATATCAAATATTTCTCGTTTTAATGCTGGAATAAAAACTTCTTGTTCTTGAGATACAAATTGTATACCTTTTTCTCCCAATGTAACTATTAAACCATCAAGAGATAATTTATCACATAAAATTTTAGCATTTTTAATTATAGTATCATGCTGTGATAAATTATATGCTTCTAGCATTAAACAATATTCTTTATAATTGGGTTTTATAAAATTAACGCCAACATATTTTTCAAAATCTTTACCCTTAGGGTCTACTAGTATTTTACAATTACATTCTCTTGCTATTTTTATAATATTTTTTAATAAATTTTGAGTGATTAAGCCTTTGGCATAATCAGATATAACTATTATAGAATCTTTAGTTATAGAACTATTAAGTTTTTCTAAAATTAAATTTAATTCATGCTCTGTTAAATTATAATCACATTCACTGTCTATACGTAATAACTGCTGCCCAGCACAAAGTGCTCTTTTTTTACATGTCGTTTTTCTTGATTCACTTTTTACAATTCCTGATATAGAAATATTGTTTTCTTGCAATAATAAAAGAAGCTTTTTACCTGCAATATCGCTATCATTAATAATACTAATTAAATTTATATTACAACCAGCTTTTTTACAATTTAATGCAACATTAGCTGCACCACCTAAATTCCATTCTCTTTTTTCCTCTTTAAGCACAGGAACTGGAGCCTCTGGTGATATTCTAGAAACTGAACCAAAAATATATTCATCCAGCATTACATCACCAATAATTATAATATTTTTTGGCGATTTAGCTTTTATTGTTTTAATTAAATTTTTCATACACAAAATACTCTAAATTTTAGACTATTAATAAACAAACTAGTAATATATTGAAATATGTTAAAATACAAAAATATACTTTTATAAAAATTTATAAAGCTAAATTAAAATATTTTAAAAATTTGGGAGAATTTGATGAAATTACAAGTCTCATTTGATATAAATGACCTCGAAAATGCTATTTTTATAGCTAAACAAGTTTATAAATTTGCAGATATTCTTGAAGTAGGTTCAACTTTAATAAATAAATATGGCCTCGAATCTGTAAAAAGATTTAAAAAAGAATTTCCCGAAAAAACTATCTATGCAGATGTAAAACTTATTGACAGAATAGAAGATACAATAATAGATTACGCTGCAATTGGCGCTAACTATATATCTGTACTTGCAGGCACTACAAATAATATTATACATACAGCTACACAAATAGCCCACGAAAATAAATGCAAAATTGCTTTAGATTTAGTAGATTCGCACTCTCTTGGCCAATCTGCTATGGACTCTAAAGCGCTTGATATAGATGCTATAATATTTCACGGACCACACGAAGCTGAAAATTTGGATATTTTATTAGAAGAATGGGAAAATGTTTCTGGCAATACCGACACCCCAATATTTATTTCCGGAATCACAAAAGAAAATATTAATAAAATTATTTCTTTAGACCCTGCTGGAATAATTATTGGAACAGAAATTACTCATTCAAACAATCCAGCTAAAGAAGCTGAATTTTTTAAAAATTTATTAAATAATAAATAAAATAAGTAATTTTTAAAATTAAGGGACTAAATGAAAAAATTAATTATAATTATATTTATTAATTTATTTAATAATTTTTTAGTATCACAAGAAAATAATAATAAAAATGCGGGAAATAAAAACATGCAAAATATATTTTTATATAAAGAAAAATTAGAACTAAAACCATCTGGTCTTGCTGGCATTACAGATAATCAAATAAATGACCACTGGAAACTTTATGTTGGCTACGTAAATAACGTTAATAAAATAAACGAAGAATTAAAAGATTTAACCGCTCAGGGTAAAGCGTCAAGTTTAATTTATGCAGATAGACGCCGCCGTTATGGCTTTGAGTATAATGGAATGATTTTACATGAATATTATTTTGAAAATTTAACTAATAATCAAAAATTAAATAATTTTAATAATCTTGATAATAGTAAGTTAAAAGAAAAAATTATATCTACTTGGGGCTCTTTTGAAAATTGGCTAGAAGATTTTAAAAATACAGGCAAAACGCGTGGCATTGGCTGGGCAATTTTATATACAGATCCAAAAACTGACGAACTTACAAATCAATTTGTTCATGAACACCAAAATGGTGTAATTACAGATTTTAAGCCAATTCTTGTGCTAGATGTTTGGGAACATGCTTATATGGTCGATCACAAAGCTGATGGTCGTGGCGCTTATATTGAAGCTTTTATTAAAAATGTTAACTGGGATATTGTAAATAATAGATATAAATAATATTTAATGAAAAAAATAAAAGGACTTAAACATTTAAGTCCTTTTATTTTTAAAATATCTCACATTTTCGGCTATCTATTGGTTCATCATATTCCGTTTTATTTGATAATAAAAGGTTCTTTGTTTCTTTTAAACAATCCCTTTCTTTCTGAAAAGAAACACTATATCTCCGGCCTGACTCATTATAATAAATTGTTGTAACTGAACCGCTTTTTTTATCAAAATACTTGATCTTCCAAAGCCCTTCATCACTTATACCATTAGATCTAAGATCTAAACTTTTAATTATTTTATTTTTTTTAAATAAATCCCATATATCCCAAATAAATTCTATGGTTACTAGCCAACCAAAGTCATCACGGATTTCATTATAAGTAATATCTAAACTTTCAAGCGAATTGTTTTGTGCCAATATACTAAATATTGGTATAAGAATAATATCATCTTTGATATTATTACCTATATTTAGTTTTTTTAGTGTTTTATTTTTAATTAATGCTTTAAAAAAAATTTTTGCCTGATTTCCACCATTAAACATATCACTATAAATTTGTAGATTTTTATCCTTAGATTTATTTGCTTTCAAAACTTTAATAGCTTCTTCTACAGAATCAACACTAACATTACCAGATTTATCTCTTTTTATTTCTGCAAATAATAAATTAGAACAAAACAAAGTTGTTGTTAGTAAAAAAATTTTTCTTATATTTTTCATAAAAAGCTACTGTAGTAATTAAAACATTTTCAAAATCTTTTTATCTATCTTATCTCTTTTATTATAATTTTATATTTTTTTCATTTTCACCAACAAAATTAAATTTTATATCTGCAAATTGAAATTTACCAAATTTATTAAAAGAAATTTTAAAATTCTCTAAAGAACTCCGTTTTTTTAATATTTCAGTTAATTCCAAAATATCGTTAATTTCGATTTTATTAGTTCTAAGGTCCAATTCTTCAAGGGTTTTATTTTCTTCCAACATTTTCAATAATTCTTCAATGCCTTTGTATCCAATATCATTGATACTAAGACTTAAATTTTTAAGTCCTTTATTTTTTTTTAATGCTTCAGATAAATAAATTGCAGCAGCATCTCCTATGTAATTAATATTAAGAATTAATTTTTCAAGCGTTTTATTTTTTTTTAATGCTTCAGATAAATACTTTATAGCATCATCTGTAATTCTATTAACGCTAAAATTTATTTCTTTAAGTGATTTATTTTCTTTCAAGACTTTTGCAAACTCTATAATTCCTAATAACTCAATATTATTACCGCTAAAATCTAATACTTTAAGAGTCCTGTTTTTATTTAATGCACTAACTATTTTTTCAAATTGTGAATCATTAATAGAATCATAACAAAAATATATTTCTTCTAATGTTGTATTTCGTCCTAATTTATCAGATATAATTTCAATATCTACATCATCTATCATTGTATAAAAAAGCTTTAAAGCTTTAATATCAGGATCATTAGAACTTAACACTTCAATAGCAGATTCAACACTCTTAACAATTTCGATTAAATATCCACCTACAAATCCTTTAATCATACATTCATGTATATTTGTTAAATTATCTAAATATCTTTTACGCATACATCCATTTATTTCTTTTAAATTAAAGATAGACATAAAATTATCTTTAAGATCTAATTCTTTAAGAGTTTTATTCTTTTTTAGCATCTTGGCTAATGCAATAGCCCCTTCATCTCCAATCTTATTACTACAAAGATACAACGTTTCAAGTGTTTTATTCTTTTTTAGCATCTTGGCTAATGCAATAGCCCCTTTATCTCCAATCTCATTATTAATAAGATACAACTTTTCAAGTGTTTTATTTTTTTTTAGCATCTTGGCTAATGCAATAGCCCCTTTATCTCCAATCTTATTATTAATAAGATTTAATTCTTTTAGCGATTCATTTATTTCAAAAGAGATATCTTCAAACTCCAATTCATTAAAATCAATTAAATTGTTACTAAGATCTAATTTTTTAAACGTCTTATTGTCTTTTAATGCATTTATTAAAGCAACAAATCCATCTGCTTTTATATAACAACTATCAAGAATCCATTCTTCTATTGTATTATTTACTTTTAAAATTTCTGCCAAATCAATAATACCATCGATTAAACAATTATTGGTAAAATCTAATATTCTAAATGTATTATTTTCTTTTAACGCATTTATTACATTAGGTGTATCTAAATCTGGTACAAATTTACAATCCAAAATTGTATAATATGATTCATTGGCCATTAAGTAATCTACAGCTTCCTCAGCAGAAAGCACATTCACTTTACAATTTTGATCCATCATCGAAAATAGTGAACGAGAAAAAAACAAGCTCATTACTAATAAAAAAATTTTCTTAATATTTTTCATAAAAAATTTCCTACAACAATTTAAAACATATTTAATATTTTTATTGGTATTTAACTAATTAATCGATTATATATTAATCAAATGAAATAAATTTTAATCCTTCAACTATTTTAGGATTTTTAAACGAATTTAATATTTTTGCTTCATCCTTAATAGCAAGATAATAAACACACAACTTCTCAAGTGAACTATTATTTTTTAATGAGTCAGCTAGTATTATTAATTCTTCATCACCAATCTGAGTGCTACTAAAATCCAATATCTTAAGCTTTTTATCTATTTTTAACAAATCAGCTAATTGATAAATATCTTTTGTTTTTATAGGATTATCACTAAGATTCAAAACCTCAAGTATTGTATTTTCTTTTAATCCTATAACTAAATTACTTACCCAATCATCTGAAAAATTATTTTTACTAAGATCCAATTTTTTGAGAGATTGATTTTTACTCAATAATCCTGACAACGCATTAATGCCTTCATTTGTAATCTTATTATTACTAAACAATAATTCTTCAAGTGATTTATTTTCATTCAACCCCTCCAATATATTATAAATACCTTCATCTCCCATACCATTACCGCTAAGATTTAATACTTTAAGCGTTTTATTTGCTTTCAACATTTCAATAAAACAACTACATTCATTGCCAATAAAATTATAACTAAGATCTAAATTTTTAAGAAATTTATTTTTTGCCAAAACATCTGTTAATACAAATATAACTTTACCTTCAATACAATTATAACTAAGATTAAATTCTTCTAGTGTTTTATTTGTTAGAAAAAAATTAGCCAAAGCACATAAACCCTCTGAACCAATTTTATTATCACTAAGATTTATTTTTTTAAGTGTTTTATTATTTTTCAATAAGTTTGCAATAATACCTGCACATTCAGCATCAAGTCGATTATAAGAAAAATCTAGTTCTTCAATAATTGTATTTTCACTCAATTTTTTAGCCAACACATCCATTACAGAAAAACCTATCCTATCATCACTAAAATCTATTTTTTTAAGTGTTTTATTATTTTTTAATTTTTCAAAAATTATGTGTATTTCTCTAGAATCAATGTAATTACCACTAATATCTAACTTCGTAATAGTTTTATTTTTTCCCAACGCCCTTGCAAAAGACTCTACTTTAATATCTTCGTAAAATATATCATTACAAACCAATGTTTTATCTTCAGGATTATTAGCATTTAAAACTTTAATAGCTTCTTTTACTGAATCAACATAAACATTACCAGATTTATCTCTACATATTTCTGCAGACAATACAGAATAAAATAAAACTGTTATTATTAATAAAATTTTTCTTATATTTTTCATAAAAAATTCTCCTGTAGTAATTAAAACATTTTTAAAATCTTTTTATCTATCTCTTCTCTTTTACTAACTCTTTTAGACTTAACTTTTTTTGATTTTCTTTCTTTATCTTTAAACTGCAAAGAATAAAGCTCTCGTAATTCCACGATATCTGTAGCATCCAAAACATCTTTATCTGGTCGATATCCAATAAATCTTGGAAACCTTAAAGCAAGCCCATCTTGATCTTCTGTTTTACCAGCTGTATGTAGTGGCGAGAGTGTAATTTCGTCAGCCCTTATAGAACATACTATTTCAGGATTTACCCAAACATCTGGGTAAAGTGTTTTAGCACATTCTACATTTTTTGGTTTATCTGTAACTTTTATTGCATCGCATTTATCTTTAACATCTTTAAGCCCAATATCAGTAAGCCCTGTTCCTATTTTGGCAACTGTCTGAAAATTATCTAAATCTTTATTATAAACACCTACAAGTAATGCGCCTATACCAAAACTAGCTCGTTTACCTTTTCCTTTATAGTAGCCCAAAATAACACAATCTATTGTGTCATCAAGATGACCAGATTCTTGGCGTTTTAATTTTATCCAGTTAAAATTTCTTTTTCCTGCTTTATACAAAGCATCTATTTTTTTTACAACAAGACCTTCTAAACCCTGCGAAATATTTTCTTCGAAATATCGTTCTAATTCTTTTGTAGAATTAATCTCTTTTTCTTCGATAACAAAAATAGTATCTTCTTTTTTTGTTGTAGCTATTGTAAGTAATTTTTTACGCCTTTGCTCATGAGTTTTATCAAGATAAGATTCACCATTTAAATATAGTAAATCAAAAAAATATAATTTTAACGGAAAGTCTTGTGCCGTTTGTTCTATATCATATTTTCTTTTACGTTTTACAGTTTCTTGAAATGGCAAAAATGTTCCTGTTTGAACATCATATGAAATAGCTTCACCTTCGGATACAAGTGTTTTTACGTCCAAATCAAGTACCGCTTTTTTAAGGTCAGGAAACATATTTGACATATCCTGCAAATTTCTGGAAAAAAATTTAATATGCGATTTGCTTTTTGTATTATCAACATGAACTTGTAATCTAAAACCATCTAGCTTTGGCTGCGCAACACAAGCACCCAATTTTTGAAAAATATCTTTTGCAGAGGGCAAGCGTTCTGCAGCTGCAGGTCGCAATGGTATACCTGGAATAATTTCAGGTTGCTCTAATTTTTTAAGCCCATTTTCTTTTAAAATTTTTATAATTATGCCAATATCTACGCAAACATTATAAGCTTGCTCAAGAATATTTCTTATAGATTTATCACCAGCATGCATCCATGAAAATGCATCTAATAAAGTCATATCAGAAAAACCTAGACGTAACTTGCCAAGAATTATTCTTATAATATATTTTATAGAAATAACATCTAATTGTTCAAATAAATTTAATAAAAATTTTTCTTTTTTTTCTACAGCTCCATCACCGGATATTTTTAAAAATTCTTGCAAATAATTTTCAACTTCGTTTAACGTCAAACTACTTTTTGGCTCTGGCAGATCATATTCTTGAATTAATAGCCCTAAATCACCTAGTCTTTTTTCTGCATGTTTAATACTATCTTCGCTTTTATCTAAAAATTTGGCCAAAACTTTTATCATACTTTTTGATGCAAAATTAAATTGAGTGCCAATATATGTAGGGTTAAGTTCACCTAAAGTTAAATACGATATAATTGCAGCCTGAGTCGGGGTTGCTTGTGAAAATAAATCTGCAAGAAGTTTTGTCATTTCTGTTCGAGAAGATTCTTTTTCTATTAGTTCAAAAGTTTTTGCGATTTCGATAAACTTCATATTTTCTCCAATTTTTTAATCAAAAAATAAATATTTATTAATTTAAATATATAAAAAAAATAATCCCTGGTAATGCCAGGGATTAAAAATTATTTTTATATTGGTAGCGACGCAGGGATTCGAACCCCGGACCTACGGATTATGATTCCGTCGCTCTAACCACCTGAGCTACGTCGCCACTAAATTTTTAGAGTTTAATGCTCTTTATTTTAGTATTATCCAAAACAAAATCAAACATTGCTTTTAAAAAATATACACCAGATAATACTGTAGCAATTATACCAATCATTAATGTAACTGCAAAGCCCCTTATTACTGGGCCACCAAACTTAAATAATACTAAACCGGTTAAAAAAGTAGTAATATTTGAGTCTAAAATAACAACCATTGCCCCTTTAAAACCATCATCTAATGCTTTTCTAAATGGCACGCCATTTTTAAGCTGTTCTTTTACGCCTTCATAAATTAATATAGAAGCATCGATAGCCATACCAATTGTAAGCACCATACCCGCAATACCCGAAAGTACTAATGCTGAATCAAAATAAGAAAGCAGCAATAAAATCAAAAACATATTATAAATAAGAGCAAATACTGCAAATATTCCTGCAACTTTATAATAAATTACACTAAATACAAACAATACTAATAAAGCCAAAATACATGCCAAAATACCATTTCGTATAGAATCTTGACCCAAAGACGCGCCAACACGAGTTTCTTGCTCAAACTTTATAGGCGCAACTAAAGCACCAGAGCGTAAAACAAGTGCCAAATCATTACCATCTTCTGGTGAGAAATTTCCTGTTATTTGTCCTTGACCACCAATTTCTGACTGAATTGTGGGAGCTGAATACATTATATTATCTATTATAATACCCAAACTCTTACCAATATTACCACCAGTTAATTCTCTAAATTTTCCGGCTCCAGAAGAATCCAATTTAAAGCTTACTGCTATTTTATTATATTGATCATAAGTTACTCGAGCATCAACAATATGATCACCTGTTAAATCTGGAAATGCAGAAACTAAATATACTACACCATCAGTTTCATCATCCATTCCTGTTTTTTTAACTTTACCTTTAATAATCATTTTATCAGATGGCAACTCACCATCAAAAGCATCTAAAATTTCACTTTCAGATTTTGCAACTTTTTCAACTAACTTAAAATCTAATTTTGCTGTTTTTGTTATAACAGATTTTACACGTTCTGGGTCATCAACACCTGGCAATTGAACAATAATTTGTTTTTCACCATGTTGCTGAACAACAATACCTTCTACTCCAAAACCACTTAATCTATTTGATAAAACATTAACAGCTTGCTCTACAGAGCCCAAACGAATGCGTTGTTCTTCTGCTGAAGTTAATTCACAAACTACATCTAAACCTTTTAAGCTTGTTTTTAAATTTAAAACTTCTCGCTTAATTAAATTAAAACAAACTTTTGCATCATTTTCATCATTAAAAGATAATACTAAATTTGTTCCAACAACTTCTCTTTTTACAGGCCAAACATTTAAACTATTTGTTTTAAATACAGGGTCCAAGTTTTTATTTTCAAGCTTTAATCTTGAATCTATTGCCTTATCAACTTCAACACCCAAAACTAAATATGTACCACCCTGCAAATCTATGCCCAATTTTAATCTTGGCATACTTACTGCGTGCCACATTTTTTCAACAAAGGAAAACTTTCTACCAGAATCTGATTCTAATCTTTGTGCCTTTTTAATATCAATATTAAATAAAAAATAAACTCCAATAATTGCTACAGCAATCCATATCATTAATTTTGAAAATATTAATCTTCCAACTCTTGCAGCCATCAATCTCTCCTAAATAAAATTTAATACGCTAATAAATTTAATATAAAAATCTAATACTGGCACGCCAGCCGTAGCCTTGGCGTAGGCTGGTGCCGAGGAGGGGACTCGAACCCCTACGGGGTTACCCCCGCTGCCCCCTTAAAGCAGTGCGTCTACCAGTTTCGCCACCTCGGCAAGCAAAAAACTTACAATTTTTCAATTAAAAGTTACAAGCAAAAGTTACCAGATAATTAAATTATTGGCAATCTATTTAGCTCAAAAATATTATTTTGTTTTAAGTTCATTTGCCTTATTTTTTACGTCCTGCACAAATTTTTTAAATAAATCTTGAGTTTTAATAGTTATATTTTTTAAATAAATTTTTATTTTAATATACAGAGAAACATCTTGAACTATTTGCTCTTGTTTTACTATTTCTAGCGCAAATGGTTCCTGTATTTTATCTTGATTAATGCTTTTGTTTACTTGTTCTTGTTCGATTTTTTTTACAGAAATATCTAAATTTTCATTAATAGAATTTATTCCTGTTTCAACTTCTTGAAATAATTTATCTATTTCTTTTATTAAATTATTTTCTATATTTTGCAAAATATCTGTAATTAGCGTTAAATAATTTTTTAACTTTTCAATATTTTCGTTCAACATTATATCATTAATATTATCTATATCCCCAAGTTTCAATTCTCTACTTTTAATAGCACATTCTGCTGCTTTTGCAGCCGCTGCATCAATTTCTGATAATTTAGCCAAAACTTTGTCTTCTAATAAATCTATTTCATTAGATTTATTTTTTATACCTTCCAACTCTGTTAAATATTCTGGTTTAATTGTTTCTGATTCTAAATTAAACCGACTAGATGATTGAAATGCGCCAGTTCCTGAACTTATTTTTAATAACAATTCATCCAAAGGCTTATCTACTTTATTTTGATAATTTTCGTGAGCCAAATTTCTTGATAATCTAATTTTTTCTGCAACAGTATCTATTTTTTTTAAATAATCTTTTTGAGTTTCTATATATTTTTCAGTAGATTCTTTAAGTGCAATTTGAGTAAAAGCAAAATTTACAATAAACAAACTATAAATTAAATTTGTGATAAATTTAATTTTACACATACTCTTTCCCTTCTAATATTTAATTTTAAATTATTTATTAATTTAATTATTTTTTAATTAAAAAAATTATAGAGCTTAGCAAATATGTCTACAAACATATAATAAACCTTCTGATACCAAAATTTTATTTCTGGTCTTTTTGAAATATCTTCTTGTTGCTCTTTGGTTTTTAAAAGATTTTCTTCTTTTATTTTTTGAATTCTTTCTGCTCTTTCTCTAATTACTATACCTTTTGACTCTAATTCTTGAATTTGATTAGATACCAAATCCATTTGTTTTTTAATATTATCTAAATAATTATTAAAATCATTATATAAAGTCTCTGTTATATATTTTTTAATGGCATTAACTTTTTCTAAATTTTCACCTTTTAATTTATAAAAAATTAATCTAGCCTTTTTGTCATCTATAATATTCCAAATTTCATCTACCATATTACTAGACTTTATAGACTCTTCATTTGCCATTAAAACAAATTCTTCTACTTTTTTTAATCTATCATTAAGACCTTTATCCAGATCATTTATAGATTTTATATCCAATTTTAATTGTTCTACATTTTTAATTAATTTTTTATTATCTTCTAAGATCTCATCTAGGCTAATTTCTTCTATACTTATAACGCCCCTATCAGATTGTTCTAAATATTTTTTCTTTTGCTTTTGTAGATAATTATTAACACTAACAAATAATGCATTTATAGATGCTTGGTTAAATCCTTCTTTTTTATAAAACGCATCTAACAAAGCATCTATAGGTAAATATTCTTGAGAATACTTTTGAGCAAAAGATTGAATAGACTCAACAACAAACTGAATCTCTCGATTAATCTTATCTGATTCTTTTAACCATTCTTTCTTTTTAACCCAATTTCCCTGTACCCCAATTTTATCTTCAGATAAATTGGTATTTTCTAGACCATCTGTATTTTGAGCTAATAAGCTACAAAAAAAAACCACACCAAAAAATACCACTACTCTATTAAATACTTTCATAAAAACCTTTTTTAAATTTTATAAAGTTTTAGCAAGATCTTCTAATTCTTTAAAAAGACTTTTTATTAACTCATCTGCTTCACCAGAAGTATAACTCCATAAAATTCCCTGATCAACTCTAGTTAAAATTGATCTATCTGATTTTATATCTATAGTATCTATTCTTACAATATTCATTAATGGATGCACTGAAGAAGGAGCTCTTACAACACCAGCTCTTCCTAAAACACTATATGCAACATTACCTTCACCAAGAAAGCACAACATAACTTTTTTTTGCCAAACCATATTTTTATATCCAGTATGTTCTTTGTGAATTGTAAGCAATAAGCTTTCATCACCTTTTGGATATACACACTGAACCGGAGTTGTATTTGGAATACCTTTTTCAGAAAAAGTAGCCAAAACTGCTACTGTATTTTTGCGTTTTAATAAATTAACTAAATCTTCTGGTAACTTAACGCCAACGTGTTTAGCCATAATACCCCTAAAAAAATTTATAAATAAACTTAAACTATATAAGTTTCAAAACTATCTCATTTTCAAGCAAAAAACCTTTTTTGGTAAGATAAAAATTACCTCCATCGACAAAAATTAATCCTAGATTTTTTAGCTCATTTAACTCTTTTAAAAAATCTTGTTTTTTTTCATCACTTAAAAAGTATAACATACTATGCAAGTCCCCACCTTTTTTGGTTCTTAATGCAAGCATTAATCTTTCTAAAAGCACCTGCTGTTCGGTTAAATTTTCTTTTTGAGCAAAATCTAGAAGGCTATTTTCAATTTTTAAATAATTATTTAAATTTTTTTCGTTTATATATCTTGTTGTTCCATCAAAAGAACTAGCTCCCAACCCTAATCCCAAATATGCTTTTCTATCCCAATAAGCCATATTATGAGCTGATTCAAAGCCAACTTTGGCAAAATTAGAAATTTCGTATTGCATAAAATTATTTAATTCCAAAAAATTAACGGTTTTTTCGTAAATGTCAGATATCATATCATCGTTTAATAAAAAAAGCTCATTTTTTTTAATAAGATCAAATAATTTTGTTTTTTTATACAACGTTAACAAATAAACAGAAACATGCTTTAATGGCCAACTAGCAATAATTTTGAGTGTGTTTTCCCAAATATTATCATCAACACCCGGCAAGCCTAAAATTAAATCTACAGAGATATTATCAAAATAATTTTGAGCTAAATTTATAGCATTTATAGCCTGAGCAACTGTTTGGTTACGCCCCACTTTTGATAAAGCATTATCATCTAATACCTGTATTCCCATACTTAATCTATTTATACCCAAATTTTTCCAGCAAGCTAACTTATCTTGAGTAATATCTGCAGGATTGGCTTCTATCGTAAATTCTTTTAATTCACTAAAATCAAAATTATTTTTAAGTTCTATAATAAATTTTTCTAATAAATTAATAGGCCAAATAGACGGCGTGCCTCCACCAATAAATATAGTTTTAATTTTATTTAAATTATTAAAACTTTTAACTTGTGAACATAAAATGTCATTATATTCTTGTGATAAATTATCTAAATTACAAAACGACAAAAAATCGCAGTAAAAACATTTACTGCGACAAAATGGCCAGTGTATATATAAATGCTCAAAATTATTCAATTTAACTTCTCTATATTAATATTAATTTTTTATAAAATTTTAAAAAAGATCACAAACACAACAAATTTTTTGTTCACTTTTTCGTTCTTTTTCTGCTTGATCTTTATACTTATCTAATATACTTAAAATGTTATCAAACAAATCTTCTTTACTTTCATAAAGACTTCCAGCTTCGTTTAAATAGTCAAAAATCGTAAGGCCTGTTTCACTTGTTTTTAAAACCAATTCAGGATTTGCATTTAAGACATTAATAACTTCATCTTTATCTGCATTATTTACAGCTTCTAATAAATCTTTAAAAGTATATTCTTGTTCAACAAAATTTCTTGTCTGTGAATAAATAGCAATATTTATTACAAAAAAAATTAATATTAAAAATAATTTTTTAAAATACATAAAACCCTCTTTAAAAATAAAACCGGGCTTTATTTTATATTACAAAAATACTTTTTTGCTATATTTTTTATTTTACCAAAGATTATTCATTGCATCTTGCAATACTTTAGGCAAAATTACAGAACCATCTTGTTGCTGATAAACTTCCATTAAAGCAACCATAAGTCTTGGCAACGCAAGCGAAGATGCATTTAAAGTATGAACAAGTTCTGGTTTTGAATCAGCACTCTTTCTATACCTAATTTGAGCTCTTCTTGCCTGAAAATCTGTACAATTACTACAAGACGAAACTTCGTAATATTGTCCCTGACCTGGAAGCCAGACTTCAATATCATAAGTTTTTGATGAAGCAAAAGAACAATCTTGTGCTGCCAATAAACTTACCCTATAATGTAAGCCTAGCATTTGTAATATTTTTTCTGCAGATTTTATCATACGAATTAATTCTTCGTTAGATTCTTTTGGTTCACATACAGAATAAATTTCAACTTTTTCAAATTGATGAATTCTAATTAAGCCTCTTTCTGTTGAACCATAACCTCCAGCTTCTCTTCTAAAACAACTTGTCCATGCAGCATATCTTTTTGGTAAATCTTGAACATTTAAAATTTGTCCTGCATGCACATTTGTTAAACTAACCTCTGCTGTGGGTATTAAACACAAATCATCTTGCATTTTATAAAAGTCACCTTCAAACTTTGGTAAATTACTAGAATTTACAAGAGCTTGTTCTTTTACCAAATAAGGTGGTATTACTGGTTCAAAACCATGTTGATAATTATTTTTAAGCATTAAATTTGTTAATGCATAAATTAACTTAACTGCATCTTTTTTGTAAAAAATAAAATTTGAACCCGACATTACTGTTGCAGCATCAAAATCAAACCAACCAAGCTTTTCGTTTAGTTCAACATGATTTTTTGGTTTAAAATTAAACTCTTTTTTTGATCCAAAATCCCAAGCTGTTTTATTAGATTCTTTGTTGCCCTCAGGAATATCATCTTGTGGAATATTAGGACAAGATAATAATAATTTTTTAAAATCTTTTTCTATTTCTAGCAAATTATTTTCTTTGTCTTTTAATAATTTACTTATTTCTATAGATTTATCTCGCAATTCTTGAGTAATTCCCTGTTTGCCTTTTGCAGCAAGATCATTTTTTTCTTTTCTTAAATTTTCTATTTCTAAATTCAAGGCTCGAACTTTTATATCTAAATCTATTAATTTATTTATTTCAAACTTCGGCTCTTTTTTTAAAATTAATTTTTTAATTTTATCAGCATCTGTTCTTAATAAATTTAAATCTATCATTTTAAACTCCAGCTAACGTAACACCAGGCTCCAATTTTATTAAACTAATTTTTTCATACACAGATTTTGTATTATCTTTTAATGCATCAATTAATTTAAATAAACTAATTTTTTTCTGACCCGAAAATTTATTTACCTGTTTTTCCAAATTCTGGGTAAAATAAATAATCAAACCTTTGTCAGTATAACTTAAATCTTTCTTTTCACTATTATATTTAAGTAAAATCTTGTAAACATCAGACACACATAAATTTAAATTATTAGTACGAGAATTAAAATAATTTTTTATTATTTTTCTTAAAATATAAATCGATACTAATCCGGCTGTTCCAATTAACAATGGATTTTTAACAACATTAAACGTTTTAGAAATCGCATCTAAACTATCCAAAATAATTCTATATGCCATTAAATAATGCACCTCTATCATCACAGGAGTTTTGTCACTAACGCCACCAAGTCCACTATTAATTTTAGATGCTATACCAAGAAAATTTGCAAAAAAGCCATTATTTTGTTGATCATTTTCCTGTACATTATTTAAAAGAACTTGTCGTTTAAGATCAAGAAGCATATCCATAGAAGGTGACAAATATTCGTTATTAAAATCAGGATTAAAACCCTTTTCATCTAATTGTTTAATACCATTAAGTAAATTATTTTCTAAGTAGCTTTTATATTTTAAGATCTCTATTTTAGAAATATTTTGCTTAGTTTGATTTGCATAATTTAAAACAACTTGTTTTTTATTATTTACAAAATTTTTAATACTATCTTTATTTTTATAAAACAAATAAGCACTTGTTCCCAAAACAACTGTCCAAAAAGAATATTTAAGCCAATTTTGTCTTAAATGATTTTGTTTATTTAAACCTATAAAAGCATTTTTTGAATATATTTTAAATGCATTAATATTATCTAAATTATTTACAAGAAATTTAGCCTTAGATTCAAAATCTAAAGCTTTAAATGATTCATAATCACTATTAAATAGTTTTTGATCTGGATATATATTTTTTGTAAAAAAAGAATTTACGCAAAAGATCGCTTTATCTAGCAAATTTTTATACTCTACAAGACTTAGCTTATGATCAAAATCATTAGATAAATTTATAATTAATTCATCTATATAACCTAAATAAGAAGAATTTCTAATCTTTAAATATTCTAATTTTTTTAATTTTAATTTTATATTTTCACTAGAATTAGAAAATAAATTTTCTAGCTTATCTTGAATACTTGGATCTTTTAAATGCGAATACCAAAAATCTGAAAATAAAATTGTGTTATCAATTTCTTTATGTAATATCTTTTTAAAAGAATTTAAACTATCTAATGTTTTTAAATATATAGAAGCATATTTTAATGAATCAAAAGAAGCTTCTTGTTCTTTAGAAAACTCTAAATTTTCTTTGTTCAAAAAAGGGTTTACCTGTGCTTTTAAATAATTCAAGCTGAACAAAAATATTAAAAATATTAAAAAATTTCTTTTCATAAATGCCCTATTATGCTAAAAAATACTATCCGCCCCAACTATTACTTAATAAGTAGACTATCTTAAATGAATTTAATTTTTTTTCAAAAAAAGGCTTTAAACAGATGAAAAACGTCATTTTTAGAGAATATGACATAAGAGGACTTGTAGATAAAGAGTTTACAATACAAGAAAGTTATATATTAGCACAAGCTATAGTTACTTATTTAAAAAATAAAAATCCCCAAATAAATAGCCTGATTGTCGCCAGAGATGGAAGAAATCATTCTCCAGCAATAAGAGATAATATTATAAAAGCTATTACAGATATGGGAATAAATGTTTTAGATATAGGCATTTGCCCTACTCCTGTATTTTATTTTGCCCTTTTTAATACAAATATAAAATCTGGCATCATGATCACAGCATCCCATAACCCTGCACAATATAATGGCATGAAAATATGCTTAGATACAAAATCTGTATATGGTTCACAAATACAAGAAATTAAAAATATTTGTGAAACTAAAAATTTTTATATAAATAATTTAAAAAATCTTGGCACAGTAACTTTTCAGGACATAAATTCACCATATATAAACTGGTTAAGTGATAATTTTGCGCATTTAAAAAATTATGAAATTAATGCTTTAATCGATTGCGGAAATGCAACCGGAGGCGTAATCATACCAGAACTTATAAAAAAAATGGGCTGGAAAAATGTTAAAGCTTTATATGAAAACTTAGATGGTAATTTTCCAAATCACGAAGCTGACCCAACTAATATTAAAAACATGCAAGATATTTTTAATTTATTAAAAACAGATAATAATCTTGAACTGGGTTTAGGATTAGACGGTGATTGTGATAGAATGTCACCCATGACAAAAACTGGTTTTTTGGTCCCTGGCGATCAATTATTAGCTATATTTGCTCAAAAAATATTACTACAATATCCAGGAGCTCCTATTGTTTTTGATATAAAGGCATCTTCAGGATTAATAGAATTACTTCAAAAATGGGGTGCTAATGACCAAATTTGTGCATCAGGACATTCTTTAATTAAACAAAAATTATATGATACGAATGCAAAACTTGCTGGCGAATTAAGTTGTCACTTTTTCTTTAATGATAAATATTTTGGCTATGATGACGGCATTTATGCAATATTAAGATTATTTGAAATAATAAAAGAATCTGGAAAATCCCTAGATAAATTACTAGAAATTTTTCCCAAAAAAGAAAGCTCTCCCGAATTTAGAATAGCATGCAAAGAAGAAGATAAAGAAAAAATAGTAAACCATGTAAAAGATACTTTTAAACAAAATAAAGAATATTCAAGTTTAACAATAGATGGCATAAGAGCAACAAAAACAAATAGTTGGGGGCTTGTCAGAGCATCAAATACCCAACCTGTAATTTGTTTAAGATTTGAATCTAGTACCAAAGATGACTTAAATAATATAAAAAAAGAATTTTATGAAGCTTTAAAACCATATTTTAATTTAAAAGAATTAAGGGATACTCTTGAATTATAAAAATAATATAGGCTTACATATAAAACTTGAAAATAGCCTTTGTGCTCTTTTAGTTAAAGCACAAAAATTTAACGTTTTATCATTTCAGTTTTTTTTAACAAAAGAAAGTGATAACAAATATTTAAAAATCGATAATACAGATTTAAAAAACTTTTTGCGAATCACTAAAAATTTAAATAATTTATATATTCACAATTCATACTGGATAAATTTATGTAGTGGCAAAAACATAGGATATCAGTCCAGTATAAAATTATTAAAAAAAGAAATAGATCTTGCTAAAAAACTAAAAATTAGAAATTTAATTTTACACCCAGGAGCATCGACGCACTTTAAAAGTATCCCCCAAGATCCAAATGGCAAACTAAGAGGAATAGACAATTTAGCAAGAGCATTAAATTTAATACTAAAAAGAGAGCATTTTATAAATTTATATCTAGAAAACACAGCACATAAAAGCAGTACTATTGGTAGTGATCTTAATGACTTTATATTAATAAAAGAGAAACTCGATTTTCCAGAAAGAATCGCATATTGCATTGATTTTGCTCATGCATTCTCTTATGGATATAATATAGAAAAAACAGAAGATTTTATAAATTTATTAGATAAAACAATAGGTTTGAAAAATATAAAATTAATACACCTAAACGACTCTTTAGAAGAAAAAAGCTCAAAAAAAGACAAACACGAACTTATAGGGCATGGATTAATAGGCGAAAATACACTAAAAAACTTAACTTTACATCCAAAGCTTATAGATTTACCAGTAATACTCGAACTGCCAAATTCGCCAGAAAAAGACATTATTTCATGTTTGCAGACTGTAAACAGCTGGGGACAACCATTACAAACAGAAAAATTTATTTCTTTAACACAAAACAAATAATGCAATAGTTTCAAAAATTTGTTATTTGTGTAAAATAATCTTTCTTTTAGATTACTTGTTTACTACTTGTACTTTTTAGTGCTTAGCCTTTTGACGTATATAACCATATGTTTAAAATTAGTAGTAATAAAAGATGCTGACTTAGTAAAAACAAAAGAAAGACATTTTTATGAATAATATAGAAAAAGTAAATTTATTAGTGGGGGATTATAAAATGAAATTTATTAAGAATACAAAAAATTGGCGTAAATTAATTATAATCAGCTTAGCCATAGTTTTAGTAAATAGTTTAACAGCTATGCAAACACCTGAAAATAACAGTTTAGAAAATAGACTAGAAAAAATGCAAATTACGACAATTAAACCAGAACAACTAAATAATAAACAAACAACAGCTGCTGACCAAAAAGCAAAACAAATAGAAAACGTAACAAAATTAAATTCTTTGTTGCAAAATATATTAGTAATTTTGCAAAATCCAAATTTAGAAGCAGAATTTAACAAATTTAATAATACAAATGCAACAATATATTTGAACAATGCTGTTATTATAGCCGTAATTTCTAAAAAACTTTTAGGTGCAACAATTGCAAAAAATGATTTATTATTACTTCAAAATATAAATTTAAATGGAAAAAGCGCTTCAGAAATAGTACGTGATATATTTTTATACGTTATATATAAAGCTTTAGAGTTTAACAATAACGATTTATCAACAGATACAGCAACTTTATTAAATTCTATTAAAGAAATAATTAATAAAAAATATACTATTAATTTTGAGCTATTAAATAACAGTCAAGAAATAAAAGTAGCATTATTAAATGATGTAGCAATACAAAATATTTTAGCAAATCCAACTATAAAAAAATTCATACTAATTATGCAAAAAGCTCCACATTTAGCTGTAAACTTTTTAAATTTTATCGCAAACGATGCAAAAGTAACTAGATATATTAATATGGCTCCTGAATTTAAAAATGCTATTTTAAATATAATTAAAGATATAAGCTGTCTAGCATAAATAATTAGTACAATTTATTAAAATATGTCTAAATTTATTTATTACTATTTTTTAATGCACTCCAAGAATTAGGCCAAATAGATTCCAAAATTTCGCCTATGCTTTGCGCATATTGTCTAATTTCCCATTGTGCATCTTGTGCAATTCTTAATTTATAAAAAGCAAACCAATTACGCAAATTAGCAGTAGCATAAAATTCTGTATAATTACCAACAGGCACTATTAATCTTGCTTGCTCTCGACATACTCCCATAGATAATAATTTATTATACGCATTTAACGAATTATTATATGCATCGCTTAAAATTTTTGTACAAACTTCTTGATCTGCAACTTGTCCCAAACTTGCTTGTTTATTTGTACTTGCCTGCAATCTCCAAACATCTGGCATATAAAATTTACCAACAGGATCTGCAGAGTATCGCATAGAAACTTCATTATAAGATTGTGTTCTATGCCTCATCCATTGTCTTGCCACAATTAATGGTGTAACAATTTTAAATGTAGCACTTTGATGCTCAAATGGAGTCATGTGAAAATTTTGAGCCAAGTAATTCATAAGCCCCAAATCACGTTCAACATTTTCTCCAGTCTTGCCACTTGCAGCATGCGAAACTCTAGCCGAAAGAGCTGGCATTTGATCTGTATTATATTTAGAACCCTGCATTTGTGTAATTGCTACAAGTTCTACAATTGCATAAGGATCTGTTTCACCATATGGTCGTTTTATTTTTATATTATTTATATTTAAATTATTATTTAAATTATTTTTATTTAGTTCCATAAATTCTCTTTTTAATTTTTATACAGAAGGCAATGTTATACCTGTTTGTTTCATATATTTACCACCACGTTGTGCATATGTAACAGAACACTGCTCTTCACCTTTAAAAAATATAACTTGAGCTAAACCTTCGTTTGCATAAATTTTTGCAGGCAATGGAGTTGTGTTAGAAATTTCTAATGTTACATGGCCTTCCCACCCTGGTTCAAAAGGTGTTACATTTACAATAATTCCACAACGAGCGTAAGTAGATTTTCCTAAACAAATAGTTAGAACATTTTCTGGAATCTTAAAATACTCAACGCTTCTTGCTAATGCAAAAGAATTTGGCGGCACAATACAAACATCACTTTTTATATTTACAAAAGAGTTTGCATCAAACTGTTTTGGATCGACAACTGAGCTTAAAACATTTGTAAAAATTTTAAACTCATCTGCAACTCTTAAATCATAACCATAACTAGAAAGACCATAACTAACTACCTTTGTTTTACCTTCGTTAATATATCTTACTTGTGTTTCTTGAAATGGTTCTATCATTTTATGATTTTTGGACATATAAGAAATCCATTTATCTGCTTGTATGCTCATATTTTTCTCTTTCTTTTAAAATTTAAATTTTACTTTATATTTATAAACATAATTTAATAAACATTTTAATTAATAGAGAATAAACTTGTGTTAAATTTTAATCAATTTTTAGAAAAAGAATTAAATAATCCCCAAAAAAATGCCGCTACTTTTGATTCAGGTCCATTAATAGTTATTGCTGGAGCAGGTTCTGGTAAAACCAGAGTGATTACTTCTCGAATAGCACATTTAATTTTAAATAAAAATATATTACCAAATTCTATTGTTGCTTTAACATTTACAAATAAAGCCGCAAACGAAATGAAAGAGCGTTTAAATAATTTTTTAAATAATTTTGGTAATAATAATAATTTTAACACCTACTCAAAATCACCTTATATTGGCACTTTTCACTCTTATTGTTTATTATTATTACGTACAAATTCGCATTTATTAAATTTTAAAGATTTTTCTATTTTAGATGGCGATGATCAAAAATCTTTAATTAAAAAAATATTAAAAAAATTTGGACTAGAAAAACAATTTTCCGTAAATGAAATGGTTTACGAAATATCTAATTTTAAAAATAAAATAAATCACGATGAATTTGAACTTTTAACTCCAATAGTAAAAGAAATATTTCACGAATATGAAACTGAAAAAGCAAAAGCCCATAATTTTGACTTTGATGATTTACTTTTGGAAATCTTAAAAATGTTTAAAAGTAATATTGATTTTAGAAATAATTTTCAAAAAAAAATTAGACATTTATTAATAGACGAATATCAAGATACTAATGGCGTACAACATGAATTATTAAGATATATGGCTCTAGATAATAATAATAAATTTAATATAGACTCAATTTGCGCTGTAGGTGACGAAGACCAATCTATATATTCTTGGCGGGGTGCAATGGCCACTAACATGCAAAAATTTCAACATGACTTTAAGCCCGTAGAGCTTATAAAAATAGAACAAAATTATAGAACTGTTATACCAATACTAAATGCTGCTAATAATTTAATTTTAAATAACAAAAATAGAACAAATAAAAATTTATGGTCAGATAAAAAAGCCAATAATAGAATTTTATCTATATCGTGTAGATCAGGCAAGCAAGAAGCCTATGCTGTAACAGATATTATTAATAATTTATGTAATAATAATAATAATAATAAATTAAACGAAATAGCTATTTTATACAGAACACATTATCAATCAAGAAATATAGAAGAAGCTCTAATTGCAAATTCTATCCCATATAAAATTATTGGGGGAATTAGATTTTATGAAAGAAAAGAAATAAAAGACTTACTTGCTTATTTAAGATTAATTATAAACCCTTATGACAAAATTAGTTTGATGCGAGTTATAAATTGTCCGAATAGAGGTTTAAGTGATAAATTTGAAGAAATTTTAGACACAGAATGGAATCTAAACCCATTATTAGATTTTAAACAAATATTAAATTTTATAATAAATAATAATAATATAAAAATAACTGGAACAAAAAAACAAGCTATTTTAGACTTTTTAAAATTATATAAAAATATAGAAAATATAAATAGCATTCACGATATTATAGAAAATATAATAAATAATATTAATTACTTTGATTATCTAGAAAAAGAATATGACAACATAGAAAGCAATACCAAAAAAGAAAATATTAAAGAACTTATAAATTCTATATATAACTTTGAAAAAGATAACGTCCAAAATAGTTTAAAAGATTTTTTATACTCAGTTAGTTTAATACAAGAAAAAATCGATAACGAAAAAGAAAATAATAATCAAGTACAATGCATGACATTACATGCAGCCAAAGGACTAGAATTTGATACAATAATAATTATAGGACTAGAAGAAGGGTTACTACCTAGTTCAAAATCATTTAATAGTTTAAAAGAATTAGAAGAAGAACGTAGATTATTATATGTTGGTATAACAAGAGCAAAAGAACGATTAATATTATTACATGCAATAAGCAGAAACAGCTATGGCCAAATTAGTGACCAAGTTATTTCCAGATTTTTAACAGAAATTCCAGAAAATTTAATAAAAGTGTTAGATATAAATGAAAAAACAAGTGTTCAAATAAATTTTGAACTTGCAAATTGGCTTGGCAACAAAAGCAACACAGTATTAACTTTTCAAGATTTTGCTAGTGATCTTGCAAGCAATATGACCTTTAAAAGCACAAGCGAATCTGAAAAATTATTTAATACAAAAAAGCAAAAAATAATTAAAAGCAAAACTAATAAAAAATCTATAACAATTTTTCACAAACAAGAATCAACCCTAACACCAAGCCCATGGGCAAAAAACCAACTAGTCTCTCATCCTAAATTTGGTGTTGGCTTAATTAAACAAACAGAAAAACATGATAGTGAATATTATTTAATTATAGCTTTTAAAGCTGGCGAGAAAAAAATTCTATCAAGCTTTGTTACTAAAATTTAATTTTTATTTAAAAAGTTGTTGTAGATGTTTGATTATATGTAAAAGGCATAGCCTTATTAAATTCCTGCAACATATTACTTATATTATTAAATTTTTTATCACTTAAGTCTGTACCCCAGTCACCAATTTCAAAATCTAACTTTACAGCCAATTGGGTACCTTTAAAATTTAAACATCCACCAACTTTTAACATTTCGCTTACAGGAATACCCCTATCAAAATCAAAATCTACTCCTGTAATTAAACCATTAGGTAATTTTGTATTCTTACCGGGAACAACAAAATACCCCTCTTTTGTTTTTATTATTTCATAAAACTTACCCTGTAGAGTTGGATTATCAAATATATATGGACCTTGCCAATTTTTAGGAAAAGCTAAATTTAAGCAGCCAACTTCAGAACTTGTAAATTTTTCTACATTCAAAAAATCTATATAATTTCTATCATTTTTTATATTTAAAATATTGCATTCTTTATCTATTTTATTTAAAGAAGTAATTATTAAATCAATATCTTGCGTTATTACTCCAGATAAAAAATAAGATTTTTCTTGATAAAGACTCAAAAAAAACAAAACAACAAGCAACGATAGTATAGTAGTGCTAAAAATAGCAAAATGATTTTTAAACCAAGCCCAAAATGACTTAAAAAAACAAACAATATTTTTTTGAATAGCTTCAAAAATATTTAACATAGTTTTCATGATACTCCCCCCTAATAAATATTATTATCAAACAAATCTTACATTAAAAAGCTATTGTTTGTTAATAATTTTAAAAATATTACAAAAAGTGTCTTATTTTTCTACAGATTCTATTTTGTATAAACTTTTATAATATTAATAATTAAATGATCTAATAAAAAAAGCCCTACTCCAATAAATATTAATCCTGAAATAAAAGAAATTATTTTCAAACTTCTTTTACTTAAAGAACTACCTATTAAAGAAGCAAATAATGAAACCAATGTTAATACAGTTAAAGATCCTAAAGAAACAAAACTACTTGCAAAAAAAACCTGGTTTAATGGTAATAAAAAAGCTTTTTTAGGTAATATTTGTATTCCAACTAACATAAAAAAGAATAAAGCTAATGGATTTAAAACAGTTAATAAAAAAGATTTTATAGCCGTTACCCAAATACCTAGTCGCTGTTCATAACTAATATGATTTTCGCCACGAAATGCTTTACGTAAAGAATAAATACCCAAATATAAAAGCATTAGACCACCTAATGTATCTAATACAAAAACAAAACTGTTAGATTCTTTTAAAATGGCAAGAACGCCTATTAAACCTAATAAAAAATACAAGCCATCAGCTATGCAAGCCCCCAAGCCTGTTGCAAAACCATACCAAAAGCCATACACCGAACCCCTATTAAATGTTAATATAAAAATAGGACCTAACGAAGCTGATGCTAAAACTCCTATTAAAAAACATCTTAATAATATAGAAACTTCCATAAAAATCCCCCTCTTAAACTTTAAGTAACAAAAGCTATTATAATTTGTTATATTTATAATATCGTAAAACATAAGTGTAATGCAAAATAAAAGGACTTCAACTTGAATAATACGATTAAATTCGGTACAGATGGAATAAGAGGTTATGCTAATAATTTCCCATTTACCAAAGATGCACTAGAAATTTTGGGTTATTCTATTGCCCGGTGGGCAATTAATAAATATAAAAAAAATAGTCCCAAACTTTTAATTGGCCATGATACTAGAGAATCTTGTGCAAGAATTAAAGCAAATCTAGAAACAGGCTTATTAAGTTATAATTTAGATATTATAGATGCTCAAATTATGCCAACTCCAGCTATATGTAAAATTATAAATTACGATAAAAGTTTTGATTTTGGAATAATAATATCTGCTTCACATAATAAATACACAGATAACGGAATAAAAATTATTGACGCAAAACACGGTAAATTAAGCTTACATGATGAAAAAATTATAGAAGATATTTTTCAGGAAAATTTAAATAATATAAATAAATTAAATATTCAAAAATCCGGAACAATAACAACCTGGGCCGAAGCTCAAAATTTTTATGTAAAAATATTAGAAAAAGAATTTACACAAAATTATTTATTAAATAAAAAAATAGTTTTAGATTGTGCAAATGGAGCAACATACAAAATAGCTTCACAAATTTTTGAATTATTGGGGGCTCAAGTTATAACAATAAATAATAACCCTGATGGCAAAAATATAAATGAAAATTGCGGCGCTTTACACACAGAAATGCTAGAAAAGGCTGTCATAAATAATAAAGCTAATACAGGTTTTGCTTTTGATGGTGATGGCGACAGGGTAATTGGTATAGATAGTAATGGCGAAAAAATAGACGGTGACCAAATTATTGCCATATTAACCCAACACCCAAAAACAAATAATTCTAACGCTGTAGTTGGTACAATTATGACAAATTTAGGTCTAGAGTTATATCTTAAAAATAAAAATATTAATTTATTAAGAACACAAGTAGGCGATAAATACGTAGCACAAGAGCTATCAAAAAATAAATTATTTTTAGGCGGAGAAAGTTCTGGTCATATAATAATGACAGACTATTTAAATGTAGGCGATGGAATTTTTATAGCACTACGAGTATTAGAAACTATAATAGTAAATAATATTATAAATTTAAAACAGTTTAAAAATATACCGCAAATAACTATAAATTTGCCTATAAAAATTAAGCGTGAACTAAATGCTTCGCCATTTATCAATATAATAAAAAAACATGAAAATATTTTAAAAAATGGTCGAATAATAGTAAGATATTCCGGCACAGAAAATTTATTAAGAGTTATGGCTGAAGGTGAAAACGAAGAATTAACAAAAAGCACAGCTTTAGAACTTGCAAATAGCTTGCAAGCAGAGCTAAAATAAAATATAAAGGGGCTATATGGAAATATTAGAATTTATAAAAAAAATATTAAATCTTATTAAAAAATTATTTATAAATGGATTAGTAACATTAATACCAATTACAGCAACTATATTTGTAATACATTTTACTTATAATTTATTATCAAGATGGTTAATTCCAATAAAAAGATGCTTACCTCTTAAATACCAATTAATACCTGCACTAGAATTTGCTTTAATAATTTCAGCAATAATTTTTATTGGCTTACTTGTAAAACTATTAATAGTTGGCCCAATAATAAAAAACATCGAAGAACTTATAGGCAAAATACCTATAATAAAAACTATATATGCTGCAGCAAAAAGTCTTGCTAACTTTTTTAATGTTCCAAGTTTTGCCAGTTCAGACAAAAAAGTTGTATTAATACAATTTCCAAGAGAACATTTTTACCATATAGCATTTCAATTAGATAGTGCAGAAAAAGATTATCAACCGTTAATACCCAATACTCAAGGACAAAAATATTATAAAGTCTTTATGCCAAATTCACCAAATCCTGCAAGTGGCTACTTTTTTATAGTAAGAGAAGATGAAATAATTCATACAAATTTAACATTTGAAGAAGCTATAAAAGCTGTAGTTTCTTGCGGAATAGTAACACCAGAGAGTTTACAAAAATTGCATGATACTGAAAAAATACATATTTAAACGCTTTTTTTATTATTTACTTTTAATAAATATAAGTTTTACCTTTTTATTTAGTTTTATAGAATTTTTTGAAAAAATAATAAGAGTAAAAGATGCTACAATAGGTGCTATATTAAAATTTATAGCACTTAATTCTATTCCTTCTTTTTTTGAATATGTAAATATAAGTTGCTGGCTTGCAACAATAATGCTTTTAAAAGAATTTTTTGAACAAAATGAATGGGAAATATTCAAAATATTAAATATAAATTATAAAAATATTTTTAATATTTTAATTATTTCTGGAATAATTACAGCTACTTTAACTTTTGCAGGCAAAGAGCTTATTGCTGATAAATTACAAAATATATCTTCACAGTTTAAATTTAAAAAATTTAAAAAAATAAATTTTGAAATTCTAACCAGTAAATGGATCGAAATTAAAGATACAAAGAAAAATAATGAAAAAATTTTTTGTTATTTTTCTTTTTTTGATATACCCAAAAACTTGGGCAATAATTTATTAATAATAAAAATATCACAAGATTTTAAAATAAATAAAATAATTAATTCTAAAAATTTTAATTTAACCAATAATTTAGACGAATTAAAATTACACGAATGCAATATTGTAGATTCTAATAAAAATAAAGAAAAATTTTTAAAATCTAAAACCATCTTATTGCCAGGGATTAATTCACAATTAAAAGCACAGAAAAATATATCTTCTGTAAAGAACTTATTAAATTATATTATTTTTAAAAAGAATTATTTGCCATATAATTTATGGCTAGAACTCTTTTATGAATTAATAAAAAAGCTATTATTACTACTACAAATAATAATATACCCTACACTTACTTTTAGCTTGTTTGTATTATTTGAATATTGCAAAAACTATAAATGGTTAATAATTTTTACACCATATCCCATAATGCTTTTACTAGACCTTTTAATTAACTTTTTTATTCAATTTAAGATAAATCCATTATTTTTGATAATACCTTATTTTCTAATAGTATTATTTATATTTTTTATAACAAAAACGATTGAAAAAAAATATATATAGAATATGCTTTTAACTCGATTGTAAAGTTGAAAGTATTATTCATAATATATTATTAGGAGATTAAACGTGAAAAATAATTTATTTCTTTCTGGTCTTTTGAGCGCAATGCTTTGCTTAAATTTAGGAGCAATGACATCAGTAGAAGAACAAATTACAAACATAAACGAAGAAAACATATCTGAAAGCGCTGAAATTATTGAACCAACAGAAAAAGATTTTGTAGTTGAAAATGAAGATGTTGAAGATGAAAATTGCTGCTATTATGAAGAATTAGAAAGAAGCATAAACGAATCTTTAAATTTTTATGCTAAAGGAGTATTATTTTTTGATGCAACTCCTGTAAAAGAACATATTTATGTTACTAAGTATTTTCCAGCAAGAGATACCATTGAATTAATTAAAGTAGGTACAAATATTTTCGGCTCAAACGAATTTGTAAAATCAGAAAATCATTTAGAAAAACCATCCGTACTAGAGCATACCATTAATCTTTATGGTGCAAGAAAAAGAATTCCACAAAAATTTGCAGGCGCCAGAGAAAAGTCTTTCTTAGGTATTGGAAATTTTCTAGCTTGGACAATATTGCCACAAAGAACATATGCAGGCCAAATATTTATAGATGAATACAAAGCAAATATGCCTATGTTTTTTGTATTAAAAAATGAGACTCAATTAACAGCCCTAAGAACATATTTTAAAACAAACAATGTTCTTCCAAATGCAACAGAAAAACCTCTAATATTATTAAGTATTTTGGATAACCCAAATTTAACTAATTTAAATGCTGAAAATTTAGCATTTTTAAATTCATACTTTAATTCTTTTTCTGTTCAAAACAAATATCTTGCTGATACTTTTGCAAAAGCAAAAGAAAGACTTCAGGATATTGGTTTTAATGCACGACTAGAAAACAAAGATTTATCAATTAGAGAGTATGTATTTAGAGAAATAGAGGAAACATCCGAAAAATGGGAAGCTGACAGATTAGCAGGCAAAGCAATATTAGGCCTTACTGCCATTGTAGCTATTCAGCCATTTATAAAATTAATGAACACATCAAAGAACACCTTGTCCAACCTTATTTTCCCTAAAAAGAATGAACCTAAACAACCAACAGAAGAATCATTATTATGGCAAGAATTAAGAGAAACAAACAACAACTTTAAAGAATTTATCGAAACTATGAAAAATAAAAATCAACCAGTAATTCAAGAACAAAATTAAATAAATAAAAAAAGGCTGCTAAATTTAGCAGCCTTTTTTTATTGTTGTTTATTTTAAATATACTTAATTAAAAAATTATTTATTTTTCAAATAACGCTAAAAATTCTTTATTCCCACTAGATGCACCAAGAATTGGTGATTCTATAACTCCAACACATTTAAATCCAAATTCAAGCATGCCATTTTTTATTTTTTCAATAACCTCTTGATGAACTTTATCACTTTTAACCAGACCACCTTTACTTACATTTTCTGGTCCTGCTTCAAACTGTGGCTTAATTAACGTTATAATTTTAGCTGATGGTTTAATTAATTTAGTTACAGCAGGTAAAACTTTTAATATAGAAATAAAAGAAAGATCTAGCGTTACAAGATCAACAAAGTCTGGTAAATAATCTAAATTTCTTAAATTAGTTTTTTCCATTAAAACCAGTCTTGGATCGTTTATAATTTTTTCATGTACTTGGCCATGACCAACATCAACACCATAAACTTTTTTTGCCCCACGCTGCAATAAACAATCTGTAAAACCTCCTGTAGATATTCCAGCATCAAGAACAACTAAATCTTTAACGTCGACATTAAAACTATCTAAAGCTTTTTCGAGCTTAAACCCAGCGCGTCCTACAAACTTTGGTTCTTCAACTGTAAGTAATATTTCTAGTTCTTCATTTATAGGCGTTCCAGCTTTTGAAACAACTTTACCATCAACCAAAACTTTATTTTGCAAAATCCAGCTTTGTATTTGATTTCTGGTAAACTGAGGATATTTTTCTTGAACTAATAAATCTAAGCGTTTTTTTATTTTCATAATTTTAAAAAATAATTTTTAATTTTCCATAATATTTTTAATTAAATCCGATTTTTTATAAAAGTATCTAGAAGATAAACTGTCTTCATCTTTTAATATTTTTTCCGTAGATAAAACTGCAAACATTTTATCTACAGTTTTAACAGTTATTAAACTATCTTTTTTAACACCAGAAATAATATCTCTAAAATCTTTTAGTGTTTTTACTTCTTTTCCATTAATTTCTGCCAAAATTGAACCCTGCGTCAACACTCTAGATTTTTGAGCTTGAGAGTTTGGTAATATATGTGTAATTATAAGTGCCGGCTCATGTTGCTTTTCTGGTTTTACATAATTTGCCAAAAACAAATTCTCTTTTGCAAATATAGCAATATGATTTAAAGTTAATGGCATAACAACCAAACCACCAAAAACTTCGTAATCAATCAAATCTGATTCAAATTCTGGGTATATACTTCTTACTGGAGGCAAATATTTATCATTTAATTTAAAATTAAAATCTTTACGAACACCATTTCTATAAATTACAAAATAAATATCATCACCTATAGTAAATCTATTTAAAAAATCTAGTATAGAAATTTTATCTTCACTCCAAGGAACAGACATTTCTCCATAAAGGTCTAGTTTATAACCATTAACTTCGTAAAGCATATCATTTTCTTTAACACCAATACTATGTAATACTGTGTTATCAAAAACCTGAGCAATATACCAACCTCCTGGTTCAGGATTATTTAAATACTTAACTATCTCTGGAGTTGCAACTGTAAACATACAACCAAGAACAGGTTTTCTTAAAAGTTTTACTTTTTTCATATCTTTAAGCGCACTTTTAACTTCATTTACAGGGATTATATATCCCACATTTTGTGCACCAGATATTATTGCAAAATTTATTCCAATAACTTTACCATCACTATCCAAAGAAGGTCCTCCAGAATTACCAGGATTTAATGGCGCCGTAATTTGTATAAAGCCAGAACTTTCACGGCCACTAACAATTCCTAAAGTACTTTTTAATCTTTCTTGACCCAATGGATATCCTAACGCTAATACATCTTGAGTACGCAAAACAGCGTCTGAATCACCTAATTCTAAATAACTAATGTGCCCTAATTCTTTTTTAATTTCGTCAAAAGAATTTTTAGTTAGTTTTAAAAGAGCAACATCTTTATCGGGACAAACACCAACAATTTCTACATCAAATTGTTTTCGACCAAATGCCGGTATTTGTATTTTAACACTATTAGCCTGAGCGACGACATGATAGTTTGTTACAAAATAACCTTTATCATCTATAAAAAAACCAGAACCAGCCCCACCACCTTGCTTTGGAGTTTTATATGGTTCTGTCCAATTAAATTCATCTACCATTGTAAAAACTTGAACAACAGTGTTTTTTACCTTTTTTTGAACAGAAAGCCAAGTTTTAGGTGTAGAAATATCGGGCAAGCTATTTTGATTATTGTCTATATTTTTTATGTTTTCAGATTCTTTAATTATTTGCGTAGCTAAAAATTCATTATATTTTTTTAAATTACGCTTTTGTTTAATATTTTTATATATAAAAAATAAAGAAAATATTATTATCCCCAATAATATATAAATAACTATTTTTTTAATAGTTTTATTCTCATTATTATAATACATTACAACCCCTGACAATAATTAATAAATTTTAATAGCCAACTATTAAAATAATAACAGATCAATAAAAAATAGATATTATTTATTAGAGCATTTTTAACTTAAATTTAAAATAAAGTGCACTTAAAAAATAAAGTAAAAATAATACTAATAACGTTTTATGAAATTGCAAAATAAATGCAAATGCAAAAATAGAAATTATAACAATTTTACGCCATTTTTTTGTTAAACCAAAAGATGAAGTAAAACTTAATATATTTTTTTTAAATGCCGGAAATTTAACCCTACTTACCATTAAAATTGATAATAAAAAAACTAAAATAAATGTTATCAATAATAAAATAAAATTATTATCGTAAATAAAACCCGTATTCAAATAAAATATAGCTAAAAAACATCCTGCAATAGTTGTAGGCAAACCTAAAAAAAATATAGATTGTTCCTGTGCCATGAGATTAAATCTTGCTAAACGCAAAATACCTGCCAAAAAAAATATACAGGATAATAATAAGCCAAAAAAACCCAATGTTTTAAGCTGCCAAAAATATATTAATAAAGCCGGAGCTAAACAAAACGACACAGAATCAGCTAGTGAATCTAACTGTAAGCCCATTGGACTAGCTGCCCCAACTAAACGCGCTATGCGGCCATCAAGGGCATCCATTAATGCTCCCAACAATATAAAATAAGCAGCAGAAAGATATTCAGATTTTGCTGTAAAAATAATAGAACAAAAACCAAAAAAAGCATTACCCAAAGTAAATATATTTGGCAATAAATTAATACTTTTTTTAAATAAAATCTTTTTATTTTTTGCTAAATTTTGAAATCGTTTTTTGCGAATTTTTGCAAAAATCACAGGACTCCCTACTCACCATCATCTTAAATTATAATCACTTTGCAACGCTTACTTTTGCATGTCTTATTACTTTATTATTAAAAGTATAGCCTTTAGCCAAAACTTGAACAATTTGGCCATGTTTAAAACTATCGCTCTCTACTTGCATTAAAGCTTCATGTAATTCAGGATCAAAGGCTCCAGAACAATCTACCTCATTTACGCCTAAACTATCTAAAACTTTATTTAAATTTTTATAAATCAAATCAAGGCCATCTATAGCTGAAATTTTTGTATTTTCTGTTTCTTTTTTTATAGAAGTTATTGCACGTTCTAAATCATCAAAAACCGGCAAAAATTCTTCTATTATATTAGCTCTAGCTAATTCTTCCCATTCAGCTCTTTCTTTTGTAACTCGTTTTTTAAAGTTATCAAAATCTGCATTTGTTCTTAAAAGTTGCGTTTTTAATTTATCAAGTTCTAATTTACATAAATCTTGTTCTTGATTTAATTCTTGATCTTTTATTTGTTCATCATTTACCATAATTAACCCAATTTTATTATATTTTAATAATTAATATATAAACATTCTAACATAATAAAATTATCAAGAAAATGGGCTTTATAATTTATAAATTATACTTTTATGCCCAAAAGCTCTTTTATATAATCCCAACTTAAATAGTCTATCATGGTAGATTTTGTGTATGAGTAAGTAGGTGTTTTATTTTCTGCAAATTTTACTAAACCATTTCTTTCAAAATTAAATTTATCAAATCCAGTCTTTTTATCTGTCATTAAATAAAAGGGTATATATAATATCCACTTTGCAATAATTTCTGAATGCATTTTCATATGTCCGGGTTTATTTGTTAATCCAAACCACCCTGTTCCTTTTATTTTTACTTCTAAATTTGCAGCACGATCATTTTTTGGTTCCGGCAATAAATGATCGCCTACTAAATCTTGAACAAGATCTCCTTTTGAGTAAAAGTTAAATAAGCAACCTACTACTTTCATATTTGCTTCATAATCTGGTATATCATTTGGAGTTCCAAGAGTATAAACTCTATCCATTAAACAATCTGAATTCAAACTTTTACTTACAGGGTGTAATTTATTATATTCTTTAACTTCAGTACAAACTTGTTCGTAATATTTTTGATCCCATTCTTGAGTATTGGCAATTTTATCAGATACTAAATTATTTTTGTCTTGAGAGATTATAGGTACTTGAGCTGTCTGAAAATCAAGCGCTACGGCCAAAAGTTGACTTGCTGCTTTTATAACATGTCCACCATAACTATGGCCTATAAGTATTATTTCTTTTTCACCCTTATTATTTAAATCAACTATTAATTTTGCGAGATCTTTTGCTGCATTTAATCGTTCTCTGTGGGTAATTCCTCCAAGAGATTGCTTCCATGTAAAAGCCTGAATGGTTTGGCCCATAGTTTGAGCTGGAACTTTTAAAGCTTCATGAAAGTACCCTCCGGGCCGATACCATTCCATTTCATCACCCCATGCACCATGAGTTACAATTACAGTACTATTTAAAATATTAAATAAAAATAAACTTAAAAAAAATATACCAACTTTTTCTTTCACGTTCTTCTCCCCAAAATATTTTAAATTTACACAAGTATTTAACTACCTTAGTGCATGCTAAATAAATAATTTTAAGAAAAAAAGAATTTTAAAACTTTGTTGATATTTAAAGCAAAACAAAATATATAATTATTTAATATTAATTAAAAGTTATACAAATAGCAGAAATATCATCCGGGCTTCCTTCCTGACATCGAGCAAAAGAACATAATGATCTTGCTATATTTAAATTTTCATCAACTATTCTATTAACTAAATTTATATGAAAGCTATTTTCAAATACTTCAAAAATATTATTATTACCATTATCAATATCCCACAACCCATCACTTGCTATAAGTAAATATTTTAAATTATTATCTAAAGAATTTCTATCTATTACTTTAATTTCGGGTACTGGTTTAAACCCATATTCTCTTAAATAAAAATCACCAAAAGCACTCTCCATTGATAAAATTTGTTCTTTTTTTCGATTATATAAATATCCACATTCTAAATATGTAATTTCATCAATAGATTTTTTGAAATATTCTTCAAAATTTTCTTTCTTATCAAATGCATTTTGAATCTTTTCAGACTCTTCTAAATTTATTTCATGTATATCCTCATCAAAGACCACCCTAGATTTTAGCATAAAAAAATAATTTAAATAAAATTTATCATTATCATTATCACTAAAAATACGAACTTCGTTTAAAAAAAATAAACCATTTTGAATTAAAGTTTTAGTAATTTCACGATTTATGTCAGCTTTCTGATCATCTGTTTTAAATATAACTTCTCCATTGTTATTCCAAAGGCAAGATCTAGAGTCACCAACATTAAATATATATATTTTATTATCATAAAAGCAAACTCCAGTAGCTGTTGAACCAGGCTCTAACTTACGACCTTTTGTTTGTTCAAACAATTTATTATTATTGTATAAATAATATAAATCTTGATCTACAACATTACATGCTTGCTTTAAAATATCTTCAAATAAAAATTTATTATTTTTTAATAAATTATCTTGTAATAAATTATAAATAACATCTGCAAAATTATCCTGTAAATATTGCGAAACTTCACTGCCACCATGACCATCAAAAACAGCATAAACGTCTAGCCCTAAGTCATCATATTTTTTTATAGATGTTCTATCTTCGTTATATTCATGATCAAGACTATCACATGTAAAACTCGAAATATCCAGCCTAGAAGAATAAACACCATTAATATAAAATGCTTGTATTAATAAAAAAACAAATATATTTTTAATTTTATTCATAAAAATCTTTCGCTATTATTTTGGGTGAAAAATTAATACAATATATAGATAAAAAATTTTTTTTGAAATATTTAATTTTAATAGGAGTAATCATGGGAAAAGAAGGTATAAAAATAATAAAATTAGATGTAAATGAATTAATAAAAACTTTAAATAAAGCATTTGCTGATGAATGGCTTGCATATTATCAATATTGGCTTGGTGCACAAGTTGCAAAAGGCCCAATGAAAGAAGCTGTAATAGCTGAATTAACGCAACATGCAGCAGATGAATTAAGACATGCGCAAATGCTTAGTGCAAGAATTATACAGCTTGGTGGAACGCCATTATTGTCACCAAAAGACTGGTATACTAACACTAATTGTGGTTATTCAGCACCAGAAAATCCATTAGTGAAAAAGCTTTTAGAACAAAATATAGAAGGCGAACGCTGCGCAATAGATGTTTATCAAAAATTAGTAGATCTTACAAAAGATAAAGACATTATAACTTATAATATGGCTTCGCAAATTTTAAGCGACGAAGTTGAACACGAAGATGATCTTGAAAATCTTCTTGAAGATATAAATTTAATTTAAATAAAAAAATATTAATTTCTAATAAAAAATAAACTAGAGTTTTAATTTATTTTAAGCTCTAGTTTGTTTTTTATCTTTACAATTTTTTTCTATTCATTAATATATTGTTCTCACTAAAAATTAGTGATTTATTTGGTTTACATTTATTTTTTACAATTTTAATTATCAAGACGTGATTCTATGAAAAGAATAATAAAAATATTATTTGTTCTTTATTTTATAATTGGCTTTAATTTTCAAGCTAATGCAACCCTAGCTATACATCATCCATCACTTGAACAAGATTTATTACTAAAAAATGATGATCTTAAATTTCAAAGTTGTGATAATTTAACATTGGTAAAAACAGAATTAGTTGAAATAAAAATAACTAATTATGAAATTACAGAAAATGGATCATTTTTAATAACAGGATTACTCATTCATACAACACTTTATGGTGACTTAACACTAAAAAGAGAATTTCAAAACAATGCTTTAATAATTGATATAATAACTAATCCTTATTTTTTAAGACTATTTAGAATAAATCAATATGGATTAAGTGTTTTTAGTAAACACTCTAAAGATTTATTCAAAGATAAATCATTTCATAAATATACGCGTGGTGATCATTCCATAAATATGGCTATGATTTTGGTTAATTTTAATAGACCAATATATGAAATTATATGTGCATTGTTACATGATTTCACGCATACCCTTTTATCTCATTTAGGAGACTCATTACTAAGATTACTAATAGAACAAAATTATAATGATGAAATTATAAAACAAATTAGTGATCTTATATTATCCTCAAAAGAACAAAAAACAGCCATACAAGATATGATATTTGAATGGTATTTTGAAATAACAGGCATAACAAAAATATTAAATGAATATGGCATTGAATTGAGCAAAATTTTATTAGAAAATAATCCAGTCATAAAACGACCTGCACCTCTTTTATGTGCAGATAATTTAGAATACACATTAACTGGTGCGTTTTTAGCAGGAATAATAACTAAAGAAATTATTGATGATATAACAAAACATTTAAACATTACAGAAGACAACTACTGGATATTTAAAAAATATAAAAAAAATGAGGACGATACAACCTGTATCTACATGGCTACAATACTCTTTAACACATCTATGGAACTAGACAAAAAAAATTCTGCAGCTCCATGGAATGCCATTATGAACTATTATGGTGCAATTCTTTTTCAAAAAGCCCTAAATATTGGAATAATTACAGTAGAAAATTTAATATTAGATACAGAAACAAGTGATGACATGTTATGGACAAAAATAAAATCCAGTAAAGATCTAGATATAAAAGATTTAAGAAACAAAGTAAAAAAGCCAAGCAAAGTTTTCAGATTTCTAAAAAAGCAAACAAAAACATCTTTCAAAATTACAACAAAAACAAGAATTATTGATCCAAAAATAGAACTAGAAAATGGAGAAATTAACCTTCTCAGTGAATTAAATTTTAAAATTACAAAAATTTTAAAAAATTATAACTTTATAATGTGCAAACAAGGGCACTGTGTTAAATTTTTTTCAAACGATTATTTACCAGAAAAAAAACTTATTGAAGGGTATTAATCTATAAATTTATCAACTTTTCAAAATCAATTTTTGGGTTTAGAAAAATAGTTAAATAACCTCTATCAAATTCAACTATTTTTTTAAACCCAATTTTTTTTAATAAATTATAAATTTCTTGTTTACCCGTATCAACAAAACCTGAATAATTTTTAAGTTCTATTTCTATAAAATTACCAAGATTATCAACATTATCAAAAACAACTTCAAATAAATTATTATACAAATAAACTTCGCGTGTTTTTTTAATTTCTAAAATTTCTGTAAAACCTGAATATTTTAATATTTCTAAAATTTTTTCAGGTTCATTTATTTTTGTCTCTAATTCATCAACGCTAACTGTTTTTCCTACATTATCTATTTTACGATTTTTAAAGCACAAAAAACTGTCTTTATCTGTAACACGAACTCGCAAAAAATTAGGGGCTTCTATTATTTGATCTTGAGATTTTATATAAAAAGAAAATTTAGGATTATCTAAATAATAATCTGTGATATTTATTATGCCCATAAATTTACTATTTTGAGCTAACCAGTTTTTTAAGTTATTATTATCACTTTTTTCTAATTTGAATTTTATTTCTATCTCTTTTTGCATACATAATCCCTTTTTTTAATTTTTTTGAAAACCAAAATAGAGATCCCGGCTCTGAGGCCGGGATGACCTCACAACTTTAAATTCAAAAACTCTTTTATATTCATAGTCTTTAAAAAACACAACCCTTTAATATTACTAGATCCCGGGTCTGACTCCGGGATAATTAATCCAAATTTATTAATAAATTTTTTTAAATTATCCTGCATAATAGCAATAGCAATTTCTGCAAAATTTCCAGAGTAATTATTATTAGGAAACATGGCATCGACTTGCGATAAATAACTATTAATAAAAGTTTTATATAATAAATCAAAATCACTTTGTTCTACAGGAAAATATAAATTAACCTGTTCTATTTCAAATTGACACCAGACATTTCTATATCCAATAATTTCTATATTTTTGCCAGTTTTATTAAAAAAATTATTAACAGCACCCTGTACAACCAAAAAAGTTTTATAATGAGTTTCCGGACCTACTCCTTTTGGATCAATAGCCACTGTTAAAATATCTGGATTTATGTCTAATAATAATTTATATAGAACTTCTATGTCATTAGACAAATCTTGTAGCTTCTGGGAATAAAACTTTGCCCTAAAGTGAATTATATTCTTATTTGGAATACCCAAACTTGTCCAAACAGACTCTTCTTCATGTTCTCTTACTAGCCCCTTTAAAAAATCTATATTATTAACTTGATTTATATCAATAGAACTTTTATTTATTTTATATAGTTCTAAAAATTTTATTAAATCACTATCTCTTACAGCATTAGAGCCACTTGTCATGGTTAAAAAATAATGTTCGTTTTTACTAGTATTTAAAAGCCAATTAATATATGGCAAATAACCCAAAGTAACATCATCAGGATGTGGCGAAGTATGCAAAAAATTTTTTCCAGAATATTTATTTATTAATTTATTTAAAATTTTGGTCATTAGAAAGACCCTTTAAATAACTTACTTCAGCTTTTGTTAAAAGTCGCCACTTACCTAATGGCAAACCTGCTTTTGTAAGTCCTGCATAATAAAATCTATCTAATTTTTTTACTTTATAATCAAAATATTCAAAAATACGTCTTATAATTCTATTTCGTCCAGAATGTATTTCTAACTCTAATTCTTTATTTTTAGAGCCATTTACAAATGCAATATTATCTACGTTAATAAAACCATCTTCTAATTTAATGCCCTTTTTTATAGCAACAAAATCTTGTTTACTTAATGGCCTATCAAGTGTAACTCTATATCCTTTTGGGATTTCGTATTTAGGATGCGAAAGTTTTTGGGTTAAATCACCATCATTTGTTAAAATAATTAAGCCTGTTGTAGATCTATCTAATCTACCAATAGGATATACTCTAGGTAAATTACTATCTTCAACTAAATCCATAATAATTCTTCTATCACTTTGATCTGAAAGAGTACAAATATAATCTTTTGGCTTATTTAATAAAATATATTTAAAATCAGGCAAAGTTACAATTTTACCATCTACTTGAACAAGATCAGTTTTTTTTACTTCATAAAAAATATTATCAATAACTTGTCCATTTACTTTAACTTTTTTTGATTTAATTAGCTCAGATGCTTTTCTTCGTGAGCAAGCTCCTGCTGTAGGTAAAAATTTATATAACTGCATAAAATCCCAATAATTTAAAATTTAATTAAAAATAAGAATATATAATAACACTAAATCTCATATTCTTCTAATGGACATAGCATATTAATATCATTCTGTGTTAACAAATTTAAATTAATAAAATTAGCAAAAACAGTATTTTTTAAATTTTCTAGATCTAAACTATGAATATATGGAAATTTATATTTATTAAGAATTTGTTCAGTTTTAGAATTTATTTCTATCTTATTTTTAAAACTAGCACAAAATTTTTTACCAGATAAAATATTTATAAGCCCATGCCATTCATCTAAAAATAAATATGGAGCTTTATTTTTACCATTAATCCAATTACATTTAAGATAAATATTTTTCCCAAAAGTTGAAATTCCATTAAACATTAACATCATATTTTTATTTCTCTTATCAACTATAGCTGTAAGTTTAATAGTTTTGTTGGTAAGTTCTCGCGTTATAACACTAAACCATTCAAGCATATTTTGTTCTTTAACAAATTGACGTTCATATTTTTCGTATTGATTAGGAACTCCAGATTTAGCCTCAACACAATAATTATTAGTTATAACATCAAATTCAGTTTGAACTAACGTAATTTTTTTATTATCTAAATTAATCTTAATTCGATCTTTTCCCTTATGATCAAAAACAAAAATATCTAAATTAAAGCCTAAAATATTTTGTTTTAAACAAGTATTAAAAAATAAAGCAGTTTCTATTTCAAAAATATTACCCCAAACATTTTTATTTCTAGAAATATCTTGTTGTAATTTATTTATAATACAAGAAAATCCTGGCAAATTTTTATGAAAGCTCTTTTTAGCTATTTGTACAAGTTCTATATCTGTAAAAGAAAAACATGAAACAAAAAAAAAGAAGGCTATAAAAATGCCTTCTTTTAATTTTTTAAGAATATAAAAAGTTATTGAATTACAAAATCTAAAAATAAAAATCTTCATGACGCCCTCCCAGAAACTCTAAATATCCCCTAAAAAATCCCTAAATTAAGCGGCTCAAGAAGTTATAAAATTTCAAAAGATCTTATTTTAAAATAAATTATATTACGTTTGATTGCATTAATTCAATATATCTAAATTTATATATAAAACACACACAGCTCTTTAAGTTTTCTATTTTTAAAAAAATAATTTTATAAAAAATAAAAACTTAAAGTAATTTATTAACTTAATTTTGATTATTATTTAATTTTTAGATTTTTAGAATAAAAAAAAGCCCTGAAATTAATCAGGGCTTGATTTTTAATCCTGGCAGTACTTATTTTCCCGGACCGTCACCAGTCAAGTATTGTCAGCGTAACAGGCTTTACTTCCGTATTCGGAATGGGAACGGGTGTTTCCCTGTTACTATCGCCACCAGGAAATTTTTATTCAAATTTTCAAGGTTTGGCCTTGCTCGCTTATTCTACCAAAGATAAAATAAACGAGCAAGATAAATTCAAAATATTTGCAGCAATATTATTTTGCCTTGCGGCATATTTGGGTAACTACACTTAGTTTTTGTTGTAGCATAGATAAAACTATCGATCTATTAGTACTGGTTAGCTCCATATCTTACGATACTTCCACACCCAGCCTATCAACCTTGTAGTCTTCAAGGGATCTTCAAAGTAATCTTCTTATCATCTTCTAAGCGAACCTAAAAAACTCAATTCCAACTACGGGATATCTAATCTTGAAGTAGGCTTCCCACTTAGATGCTTTCAGCGGTTATCCCTTCCGAACCTAGCTACCCAGCGTTGCTTTTGGTAAACAACTGGAACACCAGAGGTTCGTCCATCTCGGTCCTCTCGTACTAGAGACAGATCTTCTCAAATATCCTACGCCCACGACGGATAAGGACCGAACTGTCTTACGACGTTCTGAACCCAGCTCGCGTACCACTTTAATTGGCGAACAGCCAAACCCTTGGGACCTT
>LBNX01000006.1 GCA_000989185.1 candidate division TM6 bacterium GW2011_GWF2_28_16
AACCAATATTGAATTTGCTTTAAAACATTCAAAATATTCTCAAGAAATTTTAAATTTATTATTAAATTTAGATAAAGATATGCTTGTTATGCAAGGCAAGGCAGATGCTTTAAAAACTAAAAGTACTAAACAGATGTTCTAATTAAAATCTTGCGGATAAATAAATCTGTACAAATCATGCCATTCATTTAGTATTCTTTTTGTTTTAGATATTTTATCTTTTAGACGTTCTATTTTTTTATCAAGAGGCTCAAGTTTTTCTTGATCTTCAACAAATGCAAAACACATGTCTATGCCGTTATTACTATCATCTAACATTTTATTATATTTGTTTGTATTAACCCTTAAACTAAAATTTAACATCCCAAGCTTAAGAACATATTTTTTTATTTTTTTCTTAAAATATTCTTGACTATAGTCAGCATCAAAGCTAAGCGACGATCTTACCATAGACTTTAAATTAACAGCAAATAATATAGTAAAAATTAAAATAAAATTTATTTTTTTAAAATTCATAGTAACTCAAAATAAAAATTTATAATAAAAAAGGGGCCTGAAAAACTTCAAGCCCCCAAACAAACCTAAGTTTGCATTAGTTTAAAACATTTTTTAAATTTTACTAGATTTTCTTTATTCCTCTGGAATTCCAATACTGTTTTACAATACCTGTTGAACCAGTTATACACAATAAACCATCTCTTGGGTCTACAACAGTGGTTGCTGCTTGAAATGCTACATCAAACGATGTATAAGCTTTACCTTTTACTCCAAGCTCTTTAGCTTTTTGTTCTAATTCTAAAACATCATGAGATTTAATATCGTGTAATGGAACAAAAAATATATGACCACTTACTTTTTTATTCAAGTAACGAATAAGTTTTAATGTTTCTTGAACATCCATATCTTTATTTATACCCAAAATTATTGCAAATCCCTTAATTGGTTTTTGGTAATGCAATAAACGAATACCCAAGAATAAATTTTCTAAAGAATCTATGTTACGAGCATTATCAAGTAATATAGTTGGTTTTTCTTTATCTAAAATTTCAAATCGACCTTTTAAAAGTTCAAAATTATCTGACCAAAAATTTTTAAGCGTTTTAACTGGATTTAATTCTGCATCTCTTTTTGCTTGTAGTGTTGGTCTACCACGTTGACCTTTTTCTGTTGCAAGCAAATTACCTTTTAAAAATGGAGAAAATTTTTGTTTTACATTTTCTACATAAATTTGTGCTATACGCTCACCCAACGAAGCTGTTCTGCCATATAATTGTTCATAAATATATGGTAAATTTGCCAATTTTCTAATAGGCATAGACCAATTTGCATTTTTAGCTTCGACCATTGTTTTCATTTTTTGCAATAAAAGTTTGCTTTGCTCACCAGAAACAAACCAACCATTAGGTCTTACTATTTCTAACATATCTGCAGCAATTTGTTCTATGTCTGAACCCAAAAGATCTTTGTGATCTTGAGCAACTCTTGTAATTACAGAAATTATTGGATTACAGAAATTTGTTGCATCGTATCTGCCGCCAATACCAACTTCTAATAAAACTATATCGATATTTTGTGATTTAAAGTAAGCCAAAGAAGCCATTGTCATAATTTCAAAACTTGTTGCATCTATTTGATTTTCTATAGCAATATCTATTACGTTATTTAAAACATCTGAAAAGTCTTTATTATTTATTTGAGCATCTTTTATAATTATTCTCTCGTTATAATTTAAAATATGCGAAGAATATGCAATACCAACATTATAAGATTCAGCTTTTAATACTCTTGCAGCAAAAGAAATAGCTAAGCTTTTGCCACTAGAACCACCAACAAGAACTATATCTAAATTACTAGAAATATTGCCCAATAAAGAATCAAGTTTTTTCATTCTTTTTATCGCATTAACATCATAGTCATATGGACGCAAAGAATCTAAAAGCGAAATCACTTGATTGTAGTTTCTCCCCTTATTAATTCCCATTTTATTTATATTTGATGTACTCTGTGTTGGCATATTCATATTATCCCTCAATTTTATATACCCTAAGAATCTTAAAAAAATTTTCAAACTGTTTAATTTTATACAAATTATATTATAATAATTATATAATATTTTATTTTTTTAACAATCGCATTTAATATGTACAATAAAGCTATAGATATATATACACAAAGAAATTTAATAATAAATATTATAAAAAAAACTATACTATTTGGCAATTTAATACAAATAAAGCCAAGAGCGTATTCTCTGGGCGGAGAAATTTATGAATAAAATATTAAGTTGGGATAATAAAGAAGCAATAAATAGCCTACAAGCTTCGTTAAATAATAACGAAATATCTATTACAGATACAGATACTATTTTGGGTTTTTTAGGCAATACCACTCAAGAAAGTTTTAATAATATTATAAATATAAAAGGCGCACGAGAAGAAAAGCCATTTATAATATTAATAAGCGATGTAAGCAAACTAAAATATTTTATAGATATAAATATTTTTAATAAAAATAATAAAATTATAAATTTATTAAATAAATTTTGGCCAGGGCCATTAACTGTAATATTTAAAGCTCACGAAAACTTACCTGATTTTTTAAAATCAAAAAATAATACTATCGCTATAAGATGTCCAAAACACTCAGGATTACAAAATATTTTAAAAAACTTTAATGGCTTATTTTCTACAAGTGCCAACAAAACTGGCGAACAGGCACCAACAAATATAAATAATATAAATCCAGAAATTATAAAAAATATAAATTACATAATTTTAGACAAACCAGATAAAATTATTGACACTAAAAATAAATTATATCAAACTCTCCCTTCTACAATAATAGAGATTGCTAATAATAATAATATAAAAATAATTAGGCAGGGAGCTTGTTCTATACAAGAGCTAGAAAAATGTTATGGAGAAAAATTTGTTAAATAAAAATTTAATTTCAGAATCACTTAATTTAATTATAAATAGCAAAAAAATAACACTATTAACTCACTTTAGACCTGATGCAGATGGAATTAGTGCATGCGTTGCGCTTGAAAATATTTTTTTAGAAATGGGAAAAAATATTGAAACAGTTTTGCCATGCAAACCAGAATTTGAACTTAAACGTATGCCAAAAAAATATTTTATTAATAAACACGAACAAGACCCTGATTTAATAATAGCTTTAGACACGGCAAACTATGAACGTTTATATTTCCCAGAATCTTTTAGAAATAAAAAATTTATAAATATAGATCATCATGTTAGCAATAGTTTAAATAGTGATTTTAATTTTATAAACCCAGATAGTTCTAGCACTTGTGAAATTTTGTTCGAAATTATAAATATTTGGGAAAAAGATTTAAACAAAAAATTAATTAACAAATATACTGCAGAATGCTTACTTTTTGGCATTTTATACGACAGCATGATATTTCACACGCAATCAACATACCCTTCTACTTTAAATATTTCTGCAAAACTTATGGAACTAGGCGCTAATTTATATGATCTTAAAACAGAGTTAATTTGCAATAAAAACCCTAATATTATAATTTTTTGGGGTAAAATTTTAAGTAATATAAAAATTTCTAAAAGTAAAAAAGCCGCCTGGGCAAAAATAACACAACAAGATCTAAAAGAAAATAATTTATCAATTAATTCTCTTGTAGGTTTTAATAATTTTTTATCTCAAATTTCTGGTATAGAATACACGTTATTATTTTATCAAACAGAAAATGGCCAAACAAAAGTATCTTTACGCTCTAAAACAGAAGATGTTAACAAACTTGCTACCCCTTTTGGCGGTGGTGGACATACAAATGCAGCCGGTATTTTAAGCAATGAGCCCATAGATATTTTGATAGAGAAAATAACCAAAAATTTATAATTTAAAAAATTTATTGCTATTATTAAAATAATTTTGCAAAACTTATATTGCTTAAATAAATATTAAATTTTGCAAAATTTATTTTTTTAGGGGGAGCCGTGAATAAATTTAATAAATCTGGTAACTCTGGATTTACAATAATTGAACTCATGATTGTTGTATCTATAATAGCTTTTCTGGCTACAGTTTCTATTCCAAGATATTTTAATTATTATGCAAAAGCAAAACAGGCAGAAGTTGCCATGAACTTGGCATCTTTGCACACAGCGCAAGAGGCATATTTTGCCGAACATGGTGAATACTGTGCAAAGCTTTCTGGCCCTGACGGAATTGGCTGGCAACCTCAAGGTTATAAAGGTGGCGGAGAACAAGAAAATTTTTATTATACTTATGGTTTTAATTGCGAAGGTGCACAAGAAGGTATTAATTATTTTACAGGCAAATTAAAAACACCCAAAGAAAACTTGGGCAATACTTATGCAAGTAAAACAGAATTTTTAGCTAGTGCTGCCGGAGATGTAACTGGTAAAAAAGTTTATGATATCTGGCAAATAGACCAAGATAGAAATTTAAAAAATACGAATAAAGGTATTTAAAAAAAAATATACGATCGCGCCAAACGACAAAAAAGGCCCGAAGGGAATTTGTAAATCTCGGGTCTTTTTTGTTATCAAAAGATAAATTACACCAATTAAAGATCCTGTTAAACTCGCTATTAATATTGTATACCAAACACCTGCAAAGCCTATAAATGCACCAATTAAGGCTAAAAGCTCCATATCGCCCTCGCCTAATCCCTCTTTTTTTGTAAAAAATTTAAAAATTTTAGCCGTTAAAAATAATATTAAATAACCAAAAAAAGCACCAATTATGCTATCCCAAAAATTAATTTTTAATAAATTAAAATAAGCAAAAATAAACCCAACAGGGACAAGATATATAGAAAAAGCTTGTGGAATAACAAGAGCTTCCAGATCTGTTCTTGTTGATATTATTAAAGCTGAAAAAAATATAAAATACGCAAAAAATTCTAAAATATTTTTATTATAAAAAATAAAATTATTATTTATATAAAAAATATTAAAAAATAATAAAGTTAAAATTAAACTAGTTAAAATCTCTATAACAGGGTACAAAACAGATATTTTGGCTTTGCACTGGCGACATTTAGCTTTTAAAATTAAGTACGAAATTACAGGAATATTATCATAAAATTTTATTAAACCATTACAATTATTACATGTAGATCGCTTTTGAAAAAAATTTTTATCAAAAATAGAGCGATAAGCAACAACATTTAAAAACGATCCCCAACACAAAAATATAATTATTAAAAATATAATTACAAACAACATAAATAATCTCTTAAATCAAAAATATTTACAGATATTAAAAATAAAACTTAATATTATTAATACTACAATATTTTATTGTATAATATTTTTTTTATTTAGAAAGGGAAATAAAAATGTCGAAATTTAAAATATTGTTATTTGCAATTTTAATTTTATTTAATTTTAACGCATATTCAGAAACATTAGTTTCTTCTCAAAATTCTCCAAATGTTAATTCAAAAAAAATATTAAATTTTGCAAATACAGTAGGTATAAAAATAAAACAATCTTTAAAAAATGCTAAAACAAAAAAACAAAGACATGCTGTGATAAATTACCAACAGAGTAATTATAAATTTGTTTTAAACGCCGAAAATAATGCTGATGCTCAAATTTTAGTAGATTGTTCTGCTTGGGTAAGCAATGTGCTAGCAAATACTTTTCCAGATCTTTATAAACAAATGATGTTATTAAGTGAATCTGGAATGCAAAAATATTATAAAGCAAAATCAAAAGAAGATGAGATACAAGATGAAACAGATATTGATATTGAAGATACAGATAATAATGCTACTTCAACTCCACAAGCAGAATCTATAGACGATCAAGATTTTGATGATCCAGAAAATCAAGATGAAAGCATATCAGATCCTGATTTAGTAAAATACGGAGAAGAAGGAATAAAAGGCACATTAAGAGCTTATGTCTGGTTTAATATATTTAATGAAATATTAAGATCTAGAAATGCTCGTCCATTTGCTGACATAAACGCTTGGGTAAAAACTACAACACCAGAAATGATGAAAGAAGCCTTAAAAAAAAATCTATTCCCAGATGGAGGAACATATAACCCTGGCCAAAAAAGTGTCTTAATGAGTCAAAAAGTAAAAAGTTATAAAAAAAGATATAATTACTTTCAATTTATGCAAACTCCAGAATGGAAAGCAAATTTAGATGCAATAGCAAATAATTGGTCAGTTTTTAAATATGTAAAAAACTGGCGCAAAGGCGATATAATAGCAGTTTTATATAAATGGAATAAATTTAAAATAGAACATGCAATAAAAGAAAGTACTGGACACGTCATGTTAATGGTAAGCGATCCTAAAAAAATCATAAAGAAGAAAAAAACTTATTATGAATTTTGGGTAATGGATTCTGCAGGCGGGCCAAAAATAGATGATAAAATTAGAAAAAAAGGGGACTCTGGAGTTGGTATTGGCAAAATAATAGTTGCAACAGATAAAGACGGTTATGCACGAGGATGGAAACATATATATAAAAAATGGTACGACATAGATGGAAAAATTCTTGCAGGAAGATTAAGAGATAATGTTGTTAGTTAATATTTATTATTAATATAGAATTATTTTTGGGCAACAAATGTTGCCCTTTTTTTTTAGTCTCTCGATATACCCTGTTTTAATATATCATGTATATGAATAACACCAGTAACTAAATTATTATCATCAACAGTTACTAAACTTGTAATTTTAAAATTTTCCATAATTTTTAGGGCATCATAAGCTAAAATATTTTGGTTAATAATTTTTGGATTTTTTGTCATTATATCTTTTGCTGATAAATTAAAAACTGTTGGCCCAGCCTGAACTGATCGACGTAAATCACCATCGGTAATTATTCCCAATAATTTTTTATTATAATCAACAACAAGACCTAATCCCAATTTTTTACTAGATATTAAATATAAAATATCCTGAAAACTATTTTCTAAATTTAATAATGGCAAATCTTGATTAATAATTAAATTTTTAACTTTTAATAACAATCTTTTACCAAGCGCTCCTGCTGGATGTGCACGAGCAAAATCACTTTTGCCAAAATTTTTTAATTTACTTACTGCAACACTTACAGCATCACCAAAAGCCATTGTTAAAGTTGAACTTGTAGTTGGTGCCAAATTTAAATGGCAAGCTTCTTTTGTAAACGGCAAACATATATCCAAATTTACAAGACCAGAAAGAGGTCCTTTAGCACACGAAATTAATACTGTATAATTTTCATTATTTTTTAAAATAGAAAGAATTTGTTCAAGTTCTAGACCTGAGCCACTTTTTGATAAAGCAATAAAAAGATCTTCAGGTTTTAACATCCCCAAATCACCATGCATAGCCTGCGCAGGGTCCAAATATAGTGCTGGAGTTCCTGTGCTAGAAAAAGTTGCTACAAGTTTTTTTGCAACAAGACCAGATTTTCCCATTCCAGAAAAAATCACACGTCCAGAGGTATTTAAAATAGCATTTACTAAATCTACAGAATTTATTGGCAAATTATTTGCCAAATTTAAAATTGCATTAGCTTCAGTATATAAAACATCTATTAAATCTTGTTTTATATTATTAAAATTTTTAGCTGGAATTATATTTTCTTTAGAATTTTCAAGCATGATTATTCTTCTGGTAAGTCCTTAACAGCTTCATCCAAAAGAGCATTAATTTTTCTTTCTTTTTCTTTTTGTTCATCATAAAGAAATACTAAATTTGTTGCATATCTAGCCTGAATAATTTGAGCAAGCGCATGTCTTAACGAAGATTTATACATTTTTAAAATAGGCAAAGCTTTATCAAACTCAGCCTTATCTGTATATGTCGAAAAATATACAAAACAAATACCATAATCATTTGATAATGTTACGCGAGTAACAAAAACTTTGATTAAATCTGGTTCATCAAGAGCCAACGTTCTAATTAAATTTGATACTTCATGAAAAAAAAGGGAGGTTTTTTGCTCCCTTTTTCTATTTGATGGCTTAAAATCCATTTTTATTTACTTCTGTTCAAATAAGCTTCAGGATTTCTCATGTAGTTATTTTTTATAGCGCGCATTAATCTTTTACGTCTTTTTTGAGTTGCAGGTTCATGATAAACAACACGCTTCATATCACGAATAACGCCTTCACGTTCAGTCTTTTTTTTAAGCTGTCTTAAGCTTCTTTCAAGATTCTCGCCGACATTAACTTCTATGTTAAAAACCTTTTTCATTAGGTATAAACACCGCCTTTAATAATTTTAAATGTAATTAAAACAACTAACACTGGGTACATTATATGACAATTTTGGTATTTATACAAGGCGGTAATAAATAGATTCTAAAATACAAAAGTCATAGTACCCAATACCGTAGTATCTCTATAAACTCTACGACCACTTAAATGCGTCTGAAAGCCCAACCCAATCTGCAATCCTGGAGTAAAGCTATACTCAACTCCACCCTGCAAAATTGTAGCCCACCATTTTGAATTTTCTTCGTTAACACTTGGCACAAAATAGGCGTTTCGCTCAGAATCATGTTCTTGCATTGTTATCTTGTCTCTATTATGTCTTAAATATACAAAATCTAGATAAGCCGAAAAATGGTCTATAAATTCTGGTGCATACATAGATGCATCAAAATGCCATAATAAGCCTGGTTCTTTTTTAATATTGGCCTTCCATGGAAAAACACCCTGTTGCAATTCATGATTTGCAATACGTTGACCATCTAAATTTCTATCAAAAAAATAAGCTATGCCGCCACCAAAACCAAATTGTATAGTTCCAGGTAAATCAAAGTTTATTGCACCATCTACAGTAAGACCCCAAAAACCATTATTACCAGTTGGTAACGAAAATGCTGAATCTGGATTTTGTTCTTTACCGGTTGGCAGCCATGCACCTACGGCTAAATATGGTACTAAGCTTACTTGAAGTTCATCTTCATTATCCATTAAATCAAAGCTTGGACGTAAAAATAACTGTATAAACGTATCTTCTAACGTTGTTTCTTGATGAGCATAAGTATCAAGCCCTACTTCATCATAAATATCCTGCATAATATCCTGCTGGCGCATGTACTTATAAATATAATCAGGTGTAGTTACAGGTATAGCTTCATTTGGCCATGTAGGTTGAAAGCTTGTATCATTTACAAAATTTGGTGTTTGCTTGTAATCTACAAGTCCAGATTTAACATTTACCCCAATTCCCTTTTTAAAAACAAAATTTAAATCTAAACGTAAACCATATTTTTCGTAATCTGTATAAGTTTTGGCAAAATATTTATTAAATGTTGCCTGATCATATTGTGTTATATCTGTAAAAGAATAATCTAAACCTTCATAATCATAAGTAGTTGGATTCACTACCGGATTATTTTCGGCCAAATTATCTAACACTCGCCAGGCATCACTTATTTTTGGGTAGCTAGATCTTGTTGCTGCATTAGGTATATAAGTTGTCGCTACTGCTGCAGGCTCCAGCACAAAAGTTTTATTTGTAGGTGCAGCCTTTATTTGATTATCTTCAACGCCATAAAAAAGACCAAAAATGTTCCAGCGCCCAAAAATATCCCCCGTAGGAGTTTTTGATCCATCAGCATCATTTGCTCCATTAGGCCCACGCGAATATGCAGCATGCTGATAAAATGGAGTCAAGTTTAAACTGACATTAAATTTATCATCCATTTTATGTTTAAAACGATCAATACCTCTTATAGTATGCATTACAAATGGATCGTACTGATTATACATTGGTACAGAGTATAAATTTAAGTTTATTAATAAAATAAAAATTAAATTTATTAAAAATAAAATTCGCTTATAAAATGCCTGAAAAAAATTCATTATCTTTCCCTTCTAAAATTTTAAAGCAAAATTAGCTTTCTTAATTTTTATACTTTTTTTATATCAATAAGAGATTATTTAGGTCAAGAACTATATAATTTTATAAATATTATTCTTTTATGTTAACGATTTTTTTGCTAGTTTAAAAAGTAGTTTTATAGTGTTTAATTATTTTATTTTATTTATTATTTTAATTTTTATGTACAGCAAATATTATACTGCTAAAAGTTTAAAATCCATGACCTGGTTTATATTTGGCGTTTTTAGAAACGAAGAAAATGTAGCGTTTGGAAGAACTCTAGATAAAAATGAATCTTTATTAGAATTTTTTGTATCCCCAAATTACGAAGCACACTTTTTAAAAGTTGCAAATTACTTATCACAAAAGGGATATCTTTTCGAGCTTAAGGAAAAAGTAAATAGATTAAAATAAACAAATTTGTTTTTCGTGATTTTTAATTAAATTATTTTTTGCCTGAATTTTACCCAAAAAACTTTTTCTATGAATTATAGATATCCCATTACTATTAATTATATTTAAATGCTCACTGGTGCCATAGCCCTTATGAGCTTTAAAATTAAATTCAGGAAATATATTATTTATTTTGTCCATTAAATTATCTCTAAATACTTTTGCTACAATAGAAGCCGCCGCAATAGATGTAGAATAAGTTTCGCCTTTTGGAAAATGGTAAAATTCAAGCCCATTCTTTAACCCTTCGACTACGTGGCAGGCCACTGCGCTCAGGGCGAACGGGCTTAACGGCATGGCATCACTAAGTACAAATTCAAGATCTAAAATATTAAATTTATTTTGATAAATTAATTGCAAAAGTGCTTTTTGCATAGCTAATTTTGTTGCTTGATAAATATTAAACTTATCGATTTTTTTGTGATCAAAAATAGCAATAGAATAAAAACAGTTTTTATTAATCCAAACAAAAGCCTCTTCGCGCTCTTGCTTGGTCATAATTTTAGAATCTTTTAAATTGTTATAATTTGTATTAACAGGCAAAACACAAGCTGCCGTTACAACCGGACCGGCAAGGCACCCCCTGCCAACTTCATCAAGGCCACAGACAAGCTTATTATTTTGCCAAGCTTTATTTTCATAAAAATTTTTAGTCAACTTCATTTAACAAATCTTTAATTCAGGTAGGGTAATATTCAAAAAATAAAAATTATTTATTTATTCTATTTGACACAATATATTTTAATTACAATAATAACACAAGATAATTTTTTATTAATAAATTGAGGAGAATTTCTATGTCAACAACCCAGCTTAGAGTAAAAGAACTACTACGCGAAAGAGGATGGACAACAAAGGTTTTGGCAGAAAAGACAGGAATGTCAGAAAGTTATTTAACGCATATTAAAAATGGAACCAGAAGATGGAACGAAGATTCATTGCGCAAACTTTCTACAGCATTTGACCTTTCGCCTATAGATCTTTTTGTACATAAAAAATCTAGAACAGATGAAGTATCAACAACTGTTAAAATGCCAGAAAGTGCCAATGTAGAACTTCAGTTAAAAGCTGTACCTGTTGTTGGCCAAATTCCTGCGAATCCATCTGCATATAATAATCAAATGGTTCAAGTAACATCCGGATTTAAAGATGTATTTGTTCCTGTATTTAATATTACAGATGACGCAATGTTCTGCCTTTATATAAAAAATAATTCTATGGCTCCAAATTTTATAAAGGGAGATTATTTAATTGTCTCTCCAGAAAGTTGGACCAGATCTGGTGATATTGCAGCTGTAGAATATACAGCAAATAATAGCAGCACACCAACAAGAGCAATAATGCAAATTACATACATGGATGATTTTATTGTTCTAGAATCTGTAAATCATAAAACTGCACCTATTGCTTTAGTTAAGGGAAAAGATAGTTTTAGAGTTATTGGTAAAGTAATACACAGATATCAAAAACTTGGCTAAATCATGGCTAAATAATGGCTGATGCATACGCAGAAATTATAGAAAGTAATTTAAATAGTTTTATAGCGCAAAGTTGGGATTATAAAATTTGTCCCAACTTTGCATCACTTGTTCAAACTGAATCTAATAATAAAATAATTTATGGTATTATCACAAGCATACAAACAAGCACAACTGATCCTATGCACTACCCATTTACATATAAAAAAACTCAAGAAGAATTAAAAATAGATAATCCAGAAATTTTTGAATTTTTAAAAACTATATTTACAGTTAATATAATAGGTTATAAAGAAAATAATAATAATTTTATAGAATATTGCACTCCTCCAGAACCTGCTTTAATACATTCTTTTATTGAAAACTGCAATCCAGAAATTACTCAAGAAATTTTTTTAGATAAAAATAATAAATTTTTAAATTTGTTATTTTTAAGTGAAATACAAAATATAGATGAATTATTAATTAATATTTTAAAAAATTTAAAAAATAATAATTTAATTTCTCAAAAATATATGCACAATTTTTGTAACAAATACTCACTATTAACAAACAATGATTATAAAAGATTAAAATTATTTTTAAACAGAATTACAGAAATTTAAGTTAATAAAAAATCCCAGTTATTCACTGGGATTTTTTATTAATTATAAAATATATTTTTATATATTATTTTATCTACTAATAGAGCAATAAGCCAAAAGAGCCATAGATCTTGCTATTTTTATTTGATTAGAAAGTTCTCTTTGATGATGAAAACAATTTCCAGAAACTCTTGATGGTAATATCTTACCACGTTCTGTTAAAAAATTTCTTAACAAATTAATATTCTTATAATCTAAAAATTCTTCCTGCTCTGCATCAGAACAAAATCTACAATGCTTTTGACCAACAAAGCCTTGTTTACGAATTTTCTTTTTTAATAGTCTTGAACTAACTTTTAATTTAAATTTTGACATATTTACCTTTCTATTAAACTAAATTAAGCAGCATCACCATCATCTTGAGAATCTAAAAATTTATCAATTTTATTCTCTTTTATAAAAGAGTCTAAATTGCCAACTCTAGAATTCACAGATTCAGGCTTTCTATATTCTGCGCCCTTTTTAGCATCTAACCTTACAGTAACATGTCTTAAAGAAATTTCGTTATATTTCAATCTAAAAAAAGATTCGATTTCTTTAAAAAGACCTGTTGCAGACTCTTGAGGAATTTCATAACGAATTAAAACATAAACACCATAATCATTATGCTTTACAGTGTATGCTAAACGTTGTTTGCCCCAATTGTCAAAAATAACAAGTCGGCCCTTAAATTGGGCTGTGATATCATCAAAATACTTTTCCAACATATCAAGTTCATCTTTTGTAACATGACTATTGGCAAGTACTAATGTTTCGTAACGTAACATAATACAGATTCTCCAAAAAATTATATAAATTTCATAAGGAGATAGCCAAAACATTTGGCTAACGGGATCCTTAAACGTGACTATAGATTATCAAAATAAACGTTAAATGCAAACACTTTTTCTTTTATATACAACAAAAAAGCCCCTAAAAAAAAGGGGCTTTTTTGAGCTAATTTTCTAAATAAGTGAGATTTTACACACTTAACTAATTTTTTATAACATTTTTTGATATCTAAAAATAACTTTACCAATTATTCTAAAATTATCTTTTCCACGAACTAATGCTTTTGGAGCAGTTTTATGGTTTACAGACTCTAATACTACAAAGTCATCCATATAATTGACCTGCATTATACATCTTTGTTTTGCTTCTTCATCACCAAATTCAACAGCAACTATATCACCTGATCTAGTCCATGTTGCAGGAGAAATTACTAAAAAATCACCTTTAACAAATTTGGGAGACATAGCATTATCTTGCACTTCTAATGCAAAGATATTTTCATCATCTGATCCTAATACAGGAACGAATTTATCATTATTGCCTGCGGCAACTTGCATCAACCTATTATTGTATTTTGTCGGTTCTGCTGGAATTTCGTTAACAACAGGTGCTACATACATCTGTAAATTAACATTTTCCAAATCAGTAATCGCAATATCAACAACTGGCATTCCAAGTCCTGGCGTAGTACCATCGCTTTCTTTTCTTGATAATAATATCTCTGATGGGTGCAATTCAAAAGCTATTGCAAGCTTTTTTAATGCGTCTTCATTCCATCGCCTTGTTCCATTTTTGATATGTGTCAAATAACTTTCCGACATACCGGTCTTTTCTGCCAAAACCTTAGTCGTCCAGCGCTTTTCTCTTAAAAGCTCCTTGACTCTTAATTTAGTTGAAATCATGATAACCTCCAAAACATTACAAACTAAATTATTGTATATTCAATCATAAATAAAAAGCTTTTAAGCCTTTTTAATTATTTTCATAATAGAATGATTATTTCTTATGGACAAATGCTAAACTCAAAAATCCCTAAAAAATTACAATTAATGCAGTTTTTTTAAAAAAAATAAATAGTTTCTAATAGAAATCATGTTTTTTAAATAAAATCGCTTATTCTTGATTTAAAAGCCCAAAAACATACTCTTTTGAATCAAAAACATTAAAATCTTGTAGTTTTTCACCAAAACTTACGTATAAAATGGGCAAATTAAGCTGTGATTTAATAGCAAAAACCATACCACCCTTACCAGTTCCATCTAATTTAGTTAAAACAGCACCATCAAGATTTATAACTTCTTTAAATATTTTTGCCTGTTCAAAAGAATTTTGGCCAAGCATAGCATCTATAATTAGCCAACTTGATAAATTAACGTGAATCTCTCCTAATGCTTTTGCTATAACACGCTTAACCTTTTCGAGTTCGTGCATTAAATTTACTTTTGTTTGCAACCTTCCAGCTGTGTCTATTATTATATGATCATAATTTTCAGTTTTAAATTTTATAATAGCGTCATAAACTACGCCCGAAGCATCACCAGCTTTTGATGGTGCAAATACAGTAACATCTATTTTTTTGCCCCATTCTTGTAATTGCTCTACAGCCGCAGCTCTAAATGTATCTGCAGCAACAAGTAAAACTTTTTTGCCATCTTGCTTTAATTTGTTAGCAAGTTTTGCAGCAAATGTTGTTTTGCCAGTCCCATTTATCCCAACAAGTAATAATATTTTAGGGGTATAATTTATATTATTATTTAAATCACTATTTAAAATATCTTGCAAAATTACAGATAGCTCTTCTTTTACCTGAGCCATTTCACTTATATTTTTATTTTTTATCTTATTTTTTAAATTTTCTATAATTTTTTCTGTTGTTTTTATCCCAGTATCAGCACTTATAAGTAATATCTTTAATTCTTCAAAAAATTTATCGTTAATATTATTATTAGAAAAAATAGAATCAATTTTGGCTGTAAAATTATTATAAACTTTAGTTATCTTGTCTTTTATGAATTTAAACATTATTATATTTCCCCGAGATTAATTAATAAATTTCACACGTAATTTACAACATAAAGTTAATAAAAGTAAGAGCATTTATGAACAAAGTTTATTTTACAAAATTTTTAACAATAATAACTATAATAATAACTATCTTTAATATTTTTGCACTAAATGCACAATCAAGAAAATATACTCAAAAAGAACTTCTTTATTTTGCTCAAAGAAATTTTTCAACAAAAATTTATCTTGATGATAATTCTGAGTTAACCTATTACATATTAAACAAAGAATTTGAGCGCGCCTGGAATTTAATATCTATTTATAATGCAAACGTAGACCAAAAAAATATTAAGGGAATAACCCCTTTAATGGTTGCATCCAAAATGAATGCAAAAGATTTAATAGATCCAATAGTATTAAATTCAAAATATTTTGATTTAGAAACAAAAAAATATATAAACTGTACAAAAACACATGATAATGACGGTCAAAGCGCTTATGATCATGCAATGCTTAATGAAAATTATGAATTTGCTAATATTTTAAAAAATAAATATGGTATAACAAGTGGTATAGGTTTAGATTAAAAAGTTTAAATATTTAATTTATTTTTTTGGAGAGAGTATGAAAGTAGTAAAAATATTGTTTATATTATGTTTTATTCTTACAACAAAAAAGCTAACCTCTTTTAATATGCCAAGCTTAAATAATATAAAAAATCATTTAGAACAAAATGCACAAAACATGGTAAAGCTAACAAAAGAAAATTTGCATGAATATGTAAAATTCGGCAAAGATTTTGTAGCAACAAAAGAAAATATAGAAAGCATTATAATAACTCCAGAAAAAATTTTACTTAATAATATAAATAATAAGCTAAGTAAATTTAACTGGTGTATAGATATAGATCTTATAAATTTGATTTTAAATAATAATAATAATAATAATATTTTAAATTTTATTAATAATAAAATAATAAACCTACACCCCAATATTAAATTCCCAATATTATCTCTGGGAAAAGATATTCAAGACGAAGTATTAATACTCGAAGAATCTAAAAAAGAAATACAAGATTTTATAGAAAAAGAGCAAAAATTAAACACAAACAGATCTCAAGAAAACTTGATAAATAACTTAAATAAAATTATAGAATTAGAAAAAAACTTAGAAATAATTGCAAGCTATATTAATACAGAATTAAGTAAATAATGAATAATAACTTAATTAAAATTTTAAATAATATAAAAATAAAATTAAAAACAAATACTTCAAGTGAGCATGAAGCAGAGCAACAAGCAATATGGCTACTAGAGCATATAACCCAAAAAAAATATTTAAAATTATTAACACAAGATTTAATATTAAATAAAAAACAAGAAGATAGTTTAAATAAATACATAAAAGAAATAATAACTAAACATAAACCCATACAGTATATTATTGGTAATATTAATTTTTTAAACTTAATTATACAGGTAAAAGAACCTATTCTTATACCAAGACCAGAAACTGAAGAATGGGTTGATTTTACAATTAAATACTTAAATGAAAATTTAGAAAAATATTATAAAAATCAAACAATAAAAATTCTTGATTTATGTACCGGTTCAGGTTGCATAGCCCTAGCATTAGCAAAAAATATACCAAATTCACAAGTTACTGGAATAGATATAAATCCAGAAGCTATCAAACTGGCTAATAAAAACAAAAAACTAAATAACATAAATAACATAAAATTTATAGTTTCTAATTTTTACGAAAATTTAGAAAATCAAAAATTTGATTTTATTTTTGCAAATCCGCCATATATATGCGAAAGCGAATGGCAAAATCTAGATAAAAATGTAAAAAACTGGGAAGACAAAAAAGCTTTAGTTGCAGATAGTAATGATTGCTTATTTGCATATAAAAATATTATAAATAATGCAAAAAATCACTTAAATATTAATAATATTTTTACAAAAAACAAACTATCACAAGTTTTTCTTGAAATTGGCACCGAACAAGAAAAAATTATAAAATTACTATTAGAAGAAAAAGGCCTTAAAAACATAGCTTTTCGCAAAGATTTAAACAAAACAACACGACTAGCTCTTGCTTCTATTTGAAATATTATGTAAAAATAACGTACAAATCAGCATTTTAACAATAGGCAAAAGTCACCTCTTTTGACAAAATAACCAAAATCTATTAGATTACTTGATGTAATTAAATGAAATTGTGTATAAATAAATTGTGGGGGAGTAATTTAAAATACACAGGTATTTTTACCTAATTTAAGGATATTAATTTATGAAATTTAAATTTGTTTTAAAAACTGTATTAGTATTAACTTGTGCATTAACAATTTCTAATACTTACGCAGACAAAAGCAATAGACAAAGCAAATATCAAAAACACTTAATAAGTAAATTTGATATGGTAACTGATGCTGTTAATGATATAAACAAAATTAATACTCAAATTCATCCATATAAAATATGCAAAACATATAAAATAGCTGGATCAAATACATTAGAAGAAAAAACAGTAATTCACTATGCTGAATACAGAAAAAAACCAGATACATCTAAAAAAACAATAAAAACAAATACTTCTGTATTACAAGCCAATGAAATATCTTTTGTTTACAATTCTAAAAAAGATAAAAATCATGTAATGCAAACAAGTAGAAATCCTAAAATAGATACAAGAATTGCATTAAATCAAAATTCTAGAAAAGCTTAAGTTTTAAAAACTTAAATTTAAATCACAATCTAATTATAAATAATCAGGAGAATACTTTGGAAACAAATAATAAAAAAAATAACATTTTTTCTATTATAAAAAATATATTTATAGTTTTAATTTTATTACAATTTGTACCCAGCGCAATTTATAATATAAAAAAAGCTTTTACAAAATACACTCAACCAAAAGCTCTTGTAGGTCAAATTAATATTTCTGGCGTAATTACAGATTCTACATTTTATGTAAAAAATATAAAAAAATTTTTACGCGATCCAGAAATTAAAGCTCTTTTTGTTAAAATAGAATGTCCAGGGGGAACACCAGGTTCAAGCCAAGCTGTTTATGAAGAATTAAAAAAGTTTAAAGAAGAAAAACCTGTAGTTGTTTTAGTCGAAAATCTTTGTGCATCAGGCGCTTATTATATTGCATGTGCCGCAAATCAAATAATATCTCCAGCAAGTTCTTTAATTGGTAGTATTGGCGTATATATGCAAGTACCAAATGTTAAAGAATTACTAGATAAATGGAATATAAAGTTTAAATTTATAAAAACAGGCAAATTTAAAACTGTAGGTAACCCATTAGAAGATATTAATTCTGAAGAAATTAATTATTTACAAGAATTATCTAACGAAAATTATAATCAATTTACTAAAGACGTTGCAGTATCAAGAAAACTTGATATTAAAAATGTTAATATCTGGGCAGATGGACAAGTATTTTTGGCTACTAAAGCATTAAAATTAAACTTAATAGACCAAATTGGTTCTTTTACAGATGCCGAAAATACAATTAAAAAACTTGCAAATATAGAAACAGAAATTAAATTTGTACAAGCACAAAAAAAGCATGGCTTATTAAGCTTGCTTACTCAAGATGATGATAACGATCAAGATTTAAGTTTATCTTCTAAAATTGCAACTTTTTTACACGAAGTTTATTTAAATTTAGTAAACAAAAGCAATATTACAATATAATTACAAGTTATCTTTTAAAATTTTTCGTGGCTTACTGCCCTGCGCAGGAGCAAGTAGGCCATCCATTTCTAATTTTTCTATAATTCTAGCTGATCTATTAAATCCAATTCTATATCTACGTTGCAAACCTGATATAGAAATTTCTTCTATATTTTGTATAAAATCTAAAACATCTGGGTATAAATCATCCTGAATATTTTCCATTTCTGTTTTTGACATTAAATTTAAAGTTTCATTTAAATCTAAATATTCAGGTTCAGCCTGTGATCTTAAGTAACTTGCAAGTTTTTCTATCTCTTTTCCAGAAACATATGATCCATGAATACGTTGCAAATCCGAAGAGGCAGAACTCATATAAAGCATATCGCCTCGACCCAATAATTTTTCTGCACCAGCACAATCAATTATAGTGCGCGAATCTATCTTAGAGCTTACCCTAAATGCTATTCTTGATGGAAAATTAACTTTTATTAATCCAGTTATAACATCAACAGAAGGTCTTTGCGTTGCTAATATCATATGTATACCTGCAGCGCGTGCCATTTGAGCAATACGAGCAATATGAATTTCTATATCTTTTCCGGCCACCATCATAAGGTCAGCTAACTCATCTATAATTAAAACTATATATGGCATAGATTCTAATTTTTTATCGTCTTGAGCCAATTCCTGATATTCTTTTATATTTCTAGCTCCAGTCAAAGACATTTTATCGTACCTTGTTTCCATTTCTTGAACTAGCCATTTTAAAACAGGGCTAGCTTGTCTAGGGTTGGTAATTATAGGGAATAATAAATGTGGAATATCTTTATATGGTGCAAATTCTAATCTTTTTGGATCTATTAAAATAAGTTTTAAATTATCTGGTTTAAAATTAGAAAGTAAACTTACTATCATTGTATTTAAACCAACAGATTTACCAGATCCTGTAGAACCAGCAACAAGTAAGTGTGGCATAACAGATAAATCCTGAATTACAGGATTACCAACAACATCAACACCAAGAATAACTGGCAAGCCTGTTTTAAAATTACCAAATTCTTTTGTTTTAAAAATATCAGATAACAAAACACTTTGTCGTATTTTATTAGAAATTTCAAATCCAACAACGCTTCTGCCTGGAATTGGAGCTACAATTCTAATACTTACAGCCATTAAAGCTAAAGCTAGATCATCTTCTAGAGCAATAATTTTGCTAATTTTACTATCTATATCTGGTTTATATTCAAAAAGAGTGATCACAGGACCCGGTTTTATTGCCGTAACCTTTCCCTTTATACCAAAATAACTCAACTTTTCTTCTAAAAGTTTACCCTTTAAAATACCTTCTTCTTCTAATTGTTTTTTATTTTTTTCGTCTTCACTATTAATAGACAAAAATAAATTTAAATCTGGCAAAATATAATCAATAAATTTTTTAGTATTTTTATTATTATTTAAATTTATAGTTAAATTATTATTAATATCTGAATTATCTAAACGCTCTTTTAAATTTAAACTAAAAATATTTTTGGAAAAAACTGTATTTGGCAAAAGTAAAAAAGAAAATTTATGAAAATTATATGCCCTGCTACAATTAAAAATTAATTTTTCTTTGAATTTTTCGAATTTTTCTAAATTTAGCACATGTATTACATTTGCATTATCTATAATTTGTTCAACATTTTCTCTATTTATATTTATATTATTTATATTGATATTTTCAAAATTATTTAAATTATTATTTTTTCTAAAAATTTTATTAAATAAATATTTAGTACCTAATTTTATATTAACCCAAATTAAATTTAAGCTATATAACATAAATTTGCCTAAATAAATAAATGATAATTTTGTTATATTTAATAAAGCAAAAAAGCTAAATTGAATTAGACTTAAAAAAGTTAATAATATTAATTTAAATAGATATTTAAATGATATATTAAAAACTATAATACTAGAAATAAATAATAGCGATAAATTTAATATTATAAATCCTGAAATACTTATATAGTGAGTTAAAAAATTACAAAACCTACTACCAAAAAGACCACCAGGATAAAAGCCCATAAAATCTAAATCTATTAAATAAAAAAACGAAGCCACAAAAAGTGTAAGTGCATAAAAAGAAGTAATTCTATAACTTTTTTTATACCCTTCTGGCTCTACAAAAAAGATATATGCTATATAAATAAAACTAAAAACAAATAAATATGCACTAAAACCCCATAAATAAAAAAACAGTGCTGCTAAATTTGCACCAAATTGACCACATAAATTTTTAACTGGCTCATTGCTTGATATAACATGAAACCATGACGTATCTTGTTTATTAAAAGACATTAACGCAAATAAAGAAATCAAAAAAAATGCACTTAATAATATAGAAAAAATTTCGTATTTATATTTTAAAAAATTAACTTGTTGTTTATAAAGCTTTATTTTTGACTTATTCTTATTAAACTCAAACATTTTATGCTCCCTTTTTTTTTATTTATAGTCATCTGTTTATTATGCAAATTTATTATGTAAAAATAATAGGGAGTTTAAAAGATTCTATAATATCTTTTAAAACAAAGCGTTTTTATATTTATTTTTTTTATAATTCTTGAAATTTATCTATTTCAAATTTTGGTTCAAAGTCTTTTGTAAAAGAACCTTTACCATCTATTTTTAATAACTTTATTTTTTGATATAAAGTACTTCTTGAAATACCAAGAACTTGTGCGGCCCTAAAATAGTTATAACTTACCTCTTGAAGTACTAGTTCTATAACATATTTTTCAACTTCTTCTACTATTAATGGATATATATTACCTTTTTCGTACTTAGAAATACCTAAAACCATTTTTCTGATATCTCTTTTTAGTAAATCATATAATGAAAGTGACATAAATACACCAATCCCCTCTTTTTTGTTTAATATTTTTTAGTTAATAAAATAATTTAAATAAAAATAATCCAAAAAACAAAACTGTGATCCAGTTTTTATTTTATAATCATTAGTGTACAGAAAATCATGGTAACTTGACAACTGATTTATTGAATTTTTTTTCCAATCACTTTTAATAAAATTATAAGGCAAGCCAAAAGAAACTGATTTTGCCTTCGCAAAATTATTATTATTTAAATATTTAACAACAAAATAAGCCCTATATAATTTTTCTGACCAAAATGAAAGCCAAAAAACATCTGGATAATCTTTATTTATTTGAACCCAAATATTAAAAAACTCTTTCGCATTTTTTTCAAAAAAATATTTAGCTAATAAATTTAAAGATGGCGAATTTTTGCCAATTAAAAGTGTTAAATAATTTATTATATTTATATCTGGTTCAGCTTTTATTAAATCAAGATAATTAACTAAAATAGATAACTGATCAAGATTAATATTATTATCTAAATTTAAAAAAACTTGTTTTATTAATGCTATTTTTTTATTTGTTAATTTAATCTCAAAAAAATTTAATATATTAATTATGCTATCTAGATCAAGATTATCACTTAGTTCTATAATATTTAAATTATTTTTATCACTGGATTTAAAAATGCTTGCACTTTTTTCTTTATCTAAATAAAAAGCTATAAAATGTGGGCCTGTATAATTCAAAAGCAAATCTATTTCTTTTTGTACTAATTTTGCCTGCATACAATCACCCAGCCAATAAAAATATTTTTGGCCCAAAAATGTTTGTGCCAAATTAGATTGAATTTCACGCTTTTCTAGCGAATCTATAATTAAATTTCTATATTGTGCCGGTAATTTATTTTGGTTTTGTAAAAAAGAAAGTAATCTAGATAAAAATAAAATATAATAATTTTCACCTGTAAAACATATTGTTCTAAAGTTTATATTTTCGTTATTTTTTATTTCATCTAAAAAGTCTAAAAGTTTCATTTATATTAATTCTCTAAAAAATATTTTCTAAAATATCGTTCTATTTTAAGAACAGCTCTTTGTATCAAATTTTTATATTCAAAATCAAAAAATGCTGAATTATTTAATGGATCTTTAGCCACACTTACAAGACGCGATATTTCAAACTCTTTTTCTGCTATTAATTTATTTTCTGGTGAAAATAATTGGCAATCAAATTTTAATCCTATTCTAACATTATAAATTAATAAGTCTCGTGATATAAAATTTTCTACAGGCTCTAATTTTTTTAGATTTATTTTTATTTTAAAAGAATTTTTATCATGCGTAGATAAAGGATAACCAGAACGCATATAATATTTAAATAATATATCATAAAATATGCTGGATATATTTTCAAAAACCAAGCTATTACTTGGCATTGTTATAAATACAGGATGTTTTATTTTTTTACTGATAATATTTCTAGAAAAATGCTTATATGCACAAGATGGCAATATAAATAAAATTAATAAAATAAATTTTATTTTTTTAAAATTATTATTTAGCATTTAATTTTCTACAGCTATTTCAGAAGATAACGTCGTTGTTACCCAGGATGGTTCGAAATAACCCTTTGATTTATCACTAATAAAGTTTCCTACATAACTACCCTCAACTGGGTCATACCAAAAATTCTGAATATGCTTTTTTATTTTTCTGCCATTATCAAATTCATAATTATATTGCCCATATTCATCATATCCATCACATACATGATCATGTCCCAAAATTAATTCATTTATATTATTTTCTATTAAATATTTTTCTAAACAACTAAGCTCAATAGGTTTTATATTAATGCCCCTATCAACATAACTATTACTTAATATATCACCCCAAATAAAATAGTTAGATTCGTCTTCTATAATTAATCCATTATATAAAGAAATTAAACGATTTTTATTAATATCTTTGAATTCAAATTTTATGTTTATATCAGGACAACCATGAGCTAATTGTACAGTTTTTTGGCTAGAACAAACAAATGCCGTAACTGGTAATTTTTTTAATGTTAATAAAACAGTGTTATATAAAATTGTTATTTCTTTAGCATCAATATCATCTTTATTTAAAAATTTATTACAAAATTCAGGAGCAAAACCATACCGCCCCGCAACATCCTGCGTTTCATGATTACCTCGCAATAAAATCACTTTATCAGGATTTTTAAGATACAAGCTTATTAGCAAATATAAAACTTCAATACCAAAACTGCCCCTATCTATATAATCACCTGTAAACGCAATTATATTGTCACCAATAATATTAAGTTGATCATCTATTATTTTATCTTCAAGTAGCTTTCTTAAATTTATTATTAAATGATAAACACTTCCATGCAGATCACCACAAGATTTAATTATTGCACTATTACTTACAACATTACATTTGGCATAACAAAAGCTAGCATTATCTGTATTTAAATTAGAATTATTTTCTGGTAATTGATTTATAACTTCACTATCTAATTTTAGCCCTAAATTATTAAATAAATTATTAAATAGAATTTTAAATTCATCTTGATAGGCAAAACCCATTTTGTGAAAATCTTGAACTTCTTGATTAAAAACTATATCACTCAATATTTTTTCGTGAGTTATCGCAAAAATATTAGAATTTAAAAAATTTAAAATTACAATAAACAAAATAATATTTATTTTTTGTATAATTTTAAATTTTTTCATGAATTTTCCAATATTATTTTATTTTAACATTTTATTCTAAATTATTATTCAACCTGTTTGCCAAGCTAAATAATGGCACTTTATTTTCTTTATTATTATTTATATTTATATTATTACTTAAATTTAATTTATCTATATATTCAAAAACTTGTTTAATGCCAGAAATGGCAAGATTTTTTAATTCTTCAAAGTCTTGCATAGATAAAGGCTCTTTTTCTGCAGTGCCCTGAATTTCTATTAATTTACCAGAACGTGTAAGCACAAAATTAAAGTCAGCGCCAGCTGAACTATCTAGAGAAAAATCTAAATCTAAATAAAATTTTTCGCCAACTTTGCCAACAGAAATAGCAGCTATTTCTTCTTTAAATAATTCACGTGAAATTATTCCCAATTCTAACCATCGAGCCTGCGCTAATTTTAATGCAACGCTAGCAGCAGAAATGCATGCAACACGCGTTCCACCATCTGCAGTTAAAACATCGCAATCTATATTTATAGTTCTATCTGGAAATGCCGAAAAATCTATTACTGAACGTAAAACCCTACCAATTAATCTTGAAATTTCTACACTTCGACCATTTTTATTATTAGAATTAGATTCACGCATAATTCTTTTAGATGGAGCACATGGCAACATGGCATATTCAGCTGCAAGCCACCCTTGTTTTTGCCCTTTTAAAAATTGAGGTACGCCATCTTGCATAGAAACAGATACCAAAACTTTTGTATTACCTGATTCAAATAATACAGAAGCTATAGCATTGCCAAAAAGATCATATTTTAAATTAATTGGACGGATCATATTACTGACCCGTCCAGAATTTTGATTTATTTTCATAAATTAAATTATTTTTTTTACTTTTTAAGATCTGGAGCTATTAAAGATATTCTTCCAGAATCTGGATCATAATTTTGAACTTTTACTTTTAATGTATCACCTGTTTTATATTTTGAAGTAAAATCATGCTGCAAACTCTTGTCTATATTTGATACATGCAAAAGACCATCTTTGCCTGGAACAAGTTCAACAAAAACACCAAAATCTGTAAAACGTCTGATTATTCCATCAAAAACAGAACCTACTTCAAGTTCACCGGCCAAAATACGAATCCATTCTTGTGCCTTTTTAGCACCAACAGAAGTTTTTGCATAAACAAAAACAGATCCATCGTCTTGAATATCGATTTCTGATCCAGTTTGTGCAATAATTTCTTTTATCATTTTTCCGGCAGGCCCAATAATTGCACCAATTTTATCTGTAGGGACTTTAAATGTTGTAACACTTGGAGCATAAGGCGAAAGCTCTTTTCTAGGTGTTGGCAACACAGCTGACATTTTTTCTAGTATAAAAAGACGACCTACTTTTGCATGATCTAAAGCTTTTTTTAATACATCTTTTGTAAGCCCAGATTTGGCCTTTATATCCATTTGTATAGCCATAATACCAGCTTTTGTACCAGTAACTTTAAAATCCATTAATCCAAGAGCATCTTCCATACCCAAAATATCTGTTAATACATGAAAATCATTATTGCTATCTTTTATAAGTCCCATAGCAACGCCAGAGACTAAATCACGAACAGGAACACCAGCATCCATTAAACCCATTGTTGTAGCACAAACAGTTGCCATAGAAGATGAACCATTAGATTCTAATACATCAGAAATAACTCTTATTGTATATGGAAATTTTTCACTATTAGGCAAAACATTTGTAAAAGATTTTTCAGCCAAATAGCCGTGACCGATTTCGCGTCTTCCAACACCACGCATAGGCTTTACTTCACCTGTCGCAAATGGAGGAAAATTATAATGCAACATAAATTTTTTCTCTATAGTTTCGCCTGCAAGATGTTCTATTTTTTGAGCATCTTGAGCTGTACCAAGAGTAACACTTGCCAAAGCTTGTGTTTGACCTCTAGTAAATAATGCTGAACCATGAGCACATGGCAAATTTGCAACATCTATAGATATTTGTCTAATTTCATCAAGACTTCTACCATCAACTCGTTTATTTTTTTTAGCAATTAAATTTGGCAAATCTTCTTTTAATAAACTATTAAATAAATATAACAAAATAGATTCTGCTATTTGCTCTTCTTCTAATTCTTTTTTAAAATTTTCTATTAAATCTTTTTCTAGTTTAGCCATAGCCATATCGCGTTCTTTTTTATCTTCAACAAAAAGAACTTGTGAAAAACCTGGCTTATAAAAATTATTTATTTTCTCTTTCCAAAGATCCCAATTTAGATTTGTTTTAATTTCTTCGTCTATTATATTTAATTCTTTTTTAATATTTAATTGCCAAACTATTTGCTCTTTTATTAATTCATGAGCCTTAAATATTAAATCTATTAATTCTTCTTCAGATAAATTATCAGCATAACCTTCGACCATGCAAATACCATCTTGAGTACCAGCAATTACTAAATGCGAATTAGAAGTTAAAAGATCTTTATAAGAACTATTAAATTTCCAAGAATTATTAATTTTGCAAGCTTGTACAGCACCAACTGGCCCCATAAATGGTATATTTGGTGCCAACAATAAAGAAAGTGATGAACCAATTATAGCAAGAACATCTGATGGGAATTCTCCATCGTAAGAATATACAGTAGAAAGTAATTGAACTTCGTTAAAATATGAAGATGGAAATAATGGTCTTATTGGTCTATCAATAAGACGCGATATTAACACTTCGTGATCTGAAAGCTTACCTTCTCTTTTTACAAATCCACCCGGAATTTTTCCAGCAGCAGCTGTTTTTTCTCTATATTCAACTGTTAATGGAAAAAAACCCATAAAATCCGCTTCATTTTTTGTCGCAACAGCAGTAGACAAAACAATATTATTACCAGATTTAATCCAAACTGAACCATCAGCTTGTTTTGCATACTTACCTATTTCGACTTCTATTCCCGCAGATTCTAACTTAAATGTTCTTTGCATAATTTAATTATCCTAGTCTTTTAGCTTAGCAACCAACTGGTCATAAGCATTTTTATTAACTCTTTTTAAATAATTTAAAAGAGTTTTTCTTTTTCCAACTAATTTTAATAAACCCAATTTTGAATGATTATCTTTTGGATTTAATTTTAAATGTTCTGAAATTTGTTCAATTCTTTCTGTAATTATGGCTACTTGAACCTGTGATGATCCTGTATCATTTGCAGATTGAGCAAATTTGTTTATTACATTTTGTTTTACTTGCTTATTTAACATTGAAAAAATACTCCGACATAATTTAAAAAATTCTTTAACTACCACAACTTTATAAAATGGTAGGCGCGAGCGGATTCGAACCGCTTACCCTCGCTACGTCAAAGCGATGCTCTACCAACTGAGCTACGCGCCTAAACCAAATTTTTATTCCAAAGATATATTTTCTAAGGTAACTTCAAGTTCTTCTTCTTCTCGAGCTCTCTTTTCTAGCTCAGAAACTTCTTCACCTAAAAATTTCTTTTTAAATGAAGCAACTCCAGTTCCAGCTGGTATAAGTCTACCAATTAGAACGTTTTCTTTCAAGCCATAAAGATTATCAACTTGTCCAGCAATTGCAGCTTCCGTTAAAACTCTAGTAGTTTCCTGGAAAGATGCTGCTGATAAGAAACTTTCTGTACCTAAAGAAGATTTTGTAATACCCATTAATACCGGTTTTGCTACGGCAATTTTTTTGCCCTCTTTAACCATTAAGTTATTGATTTCTTGCAATTGGCGCTTATCTACTCGTTCACCTGATGCAAAATTAGTATCTCCGGAATCAACTATTACAACTTTTCTTAACATTTGTTTTACAATAAGTTCTATATGTTTGTCACTTATTTCAACGCCTTGAAGTCTATATATTACCTGAATTTCTTTTACCAAATATTTTTGTAATTCATCTGGACCAGAAATTCTTAAAATATCATGAACATTCGGCACACCAGATGTTAATGCATCTCCAGATTTAACATGTTCACCATCTTCAACATTTAAATGTTTATTTCGTGGAACACTATATTCAAAAACTTCACCATCATCTGTTGTAACTGTTATTCTTCGTTGACCTCTATGAAGGCCACCAAATTTAACAACACCATCAACTTCGCTTAACACAGCTGTATCTTTTGCGATTCTGGCTTCAAATAATTCTGCAATACGTGGTAAACCACCGGTAATATCTTTTGTCTTTTTTTCTTCTTTTGGCAACTTAGCAATAACATCACCAGCAACAATAGCTTCACCATCTTCTACCAAGATCATAGCATTTGTAGGTAAAAAATAACGACCTATTTCTTCTTTACTTGCATCAAGAACAACAATAGATGGTTGTCGTTTTTCTGCACGTCTTTCTAAAATAACTTTGCTAGACTGGCCTGTTGCTTCGTTATATTGAATTTGATATGTAACATTTTCCACAAGATCTGAAAACTCTATTGTACCTGTTTTATCAGTCATAATAACTTTTTCAAGATCCCATTCTGCAAGCTTTTGATCTTTTTTAACAACGTCTCCATCGTTAACCAAAAGACGAGTTCCGTAATCCATATTAAATTCTTCTAATTCACGTCCATCATCAGAAAGTATTGCTAATCTTCCGCGTCTATTTATAACAACAAATTCATCTTTTCTATTTTTAATTGCAAATATTTCTTTAAATTTAACCTTGCCAGCAAATTTAGTTTTATAAAAACTCTGTTCAACAAGACCACTTGCCGTACCACCAATGTGGAACGTTCTCATTGTAAGCTGAGTTCCTGGTTCACCAATAGATTGCGCTGCAATAATGCCAACAGCTAAACCAACATCAACTATTTTTTGAGTTGATAAATCCATACCATAACATTTTGCACAAACGCCTCGTTTTGCCTGACAAGTCATTACAGATCTGACAGAAATATTATTTACTGCAGCATCTCTAATTTTTTCAACAATATCATTGTCTATTAAATCGCCTTGTTTAACTATTTGCTCACCACTTACAGCATCAACAACATCTTCTGCAGCTATTCTACCATAAACACGATCTGCTAATGGCTCAATAACTTCGCCAGATTCTCTCATATCAGAAAGAACTACATATCCTAAAGAATCACAATCAAATTGTGTTATAACAACATCTTGTGCAACATCTATAAGTCTACGAGTTAAATAACCAGAGTTTGCTGTTTTTAACGCTGTATCGGCTAAACCTTTTCTTGCTCCGTGAGTTGAAATAAAGTACTCGAAAGTATTCAAGCCTTCTTTAAAGTTTGCAACAACAGGAGTTTCCAAAATTTCACCTGATGGTTTTGCCATTAAACCTCTCATTGCAGCCAACTGTCTTATCTGTTGTCTAGAGCCTCTAGCTCCAGAATCTAACATCATAAATACAGGATTGAATGGGGTTCTTGATTTATTTTCATTTAAATATGCTTTTTTGTCTGCATCTTCTAATGTATTTAACATTTCAACAGTTACAGCTTCTGTAGCCTTAGCCCATATTTGTATTACTTTATTTGAACGTTCTTTATTCGTTATAGCACCATCTTTATACAAATGCTCGGCTTTTTCTACTTCTTTTTTAGCTGTCGCAACCATTTCTGCTTTAGATTCTGGTATAACCATGTCATTCATATTAAGAGAAATACCACCCAAGGTTGCCTGTGTATAACCCAAATATTTAATTTTATCTAAAGTAACAGCTGTTTTTTCTTGACCAAAAAATCTAAATAAACGTGATACTAATTTAGTTAAGTCTTTTTTCTTAACCGCTTTATTTATCCACTCAAAATCTGCACCCTCTGGTAAAGAATCATATAAAAGAACTCTACCAACAGTTGTATCTATTATTTTTCCAGATTTTAATCTTAATTTAATTGGCGCTTGTATGTCGACTTTTTCATGTTGATGAGCAAACACAACTTCTTCTCTACCAGAAAAAGATAAGCCTTCACCTTCAACATTTTTTCTGGCTTTGGTCATATAATATAAACCAAGAACCATATCTTGTGATGGAGTAGCTAAAGGTCTTCCACTAGCTGGAGATAATAAATTTCTAGAAGAAAGCATTAGTACATCTGCTTCTTTTCTAGATTTGTCACTTAACAAAACATGTACAGCCATCTGGTCACCATCGAAGTCTGCGTTAAACGCTGCGCAAACTAATGGATGAATTTTGATAGCTTTGCCTTCTACAAGTATTGGATAAAATGCTTGAATACCCAATCTATGAAGTGTTGGAGCTCTGTTTAATAATACAGGCAAACCACTTACAACAGATTCAAGAGCACTCCAAACATCGTCAACCATATTTTCTACCATGCGCTTTGCTACTCTTAGGTTTGCAGCAAGCTCACGTTTTTGTAATTCTACATAAACAAAGGGCTTAAATAATTCAAGAGCCATTAATTTAGGTAAACCACATTGATGCAATTGTAATTCAGGATCAACAACAATTACAGATCGTCCAGAATAGTCAACACGTTTACCAAGTAAGTTTTGTCTAAATCTACCTTGTTTACCTCTAAGCATTTCACTCAAAGATTTTAAAGGACGCTTATTAGAACCTCTTACCGGCTGACCTCTTCGTCCATTATCAATAAGAGCATCTACAGATTCCTGCAACATTCTTTTTTCATTTTTGATAATTACGTCTGGAGCTTGTAATTCTATTAATCGTTTTAATCTTATATTTCTATTTAAAACTCTTCTGTATAAATCATTTAAATCTGAACTTGCAAATCTACCACCTTCTAAAGGAACCAATGGTCTTAAATCTGGTGGAAGAACAGGTAGTTCTTCAAGTACTATCCATTCTGGCCTTTGATTAGATTCAAGCATACCAGAAAGCACTTTATATCTTTTTGCTAATTTACTTTTTTGCGTAACAGAAGACGTATTTAAAAGTTCTTCTTCTATTTTTCTAACTTCAAAAGCTAAATCTATAAGGGACAATAATTGCTTAATACCTTCTGCACCCATGTCTGCTTTAAAAGTAGTATCATCTGGATTTGCAGATAAATAATCTTCATATTCTTGCGAACTTAATAAAGTTTTTACAGCATATGGAGAAAGGCCCTGATTTATAACAATATAGCTATCAAAATATATAACTCTTTCAAGGTCTCTTACAGTCATATTAAGAATTAAACTTAAATAACTTGGGATACCTTTTAAAAACCATATATGGCAAACAGGAGAAACTAAATGGATATGTCCCATTCTTTCTCTTCTTACTTTTGCCTGAATAACTTCTACACCGCATTTTTCGCAAGTTATACCACGATGCTTCATTCTTTTGTATTTGCCGCAATTACATTCCCAATCTTTAACAGGACCAAATATGCGTGCACAAAAGAGACCATCACGTTCTGGTTTTAACGTACGGTAGTTAATTGTTTCTATTTTTTTTACTTCACCATAAGAAAGAGAGCGAATCTTTTCTGGCGAAGCAATGCTAACTTTCATAGCATTAAACTGAGATGGATTTATATATTCTCTAAAACGTTCAAGTATTCTATTATTCACCGACCTGCTCCTTACTTGCTTTAAACAGATCCACTTGTAAACCTAAACTCTGAAGTTCCTTTACCAAAACATTAAATGATTCTGGTATACCTGGCACCGGAACATCATCTCCACGAACTATTGCTTCATAAGCCTTGATTCTGCCATTGACATCATCAGACTTAACAGTCAACATTTCTTGCAATGTATATGCAGCACCATATGCATATAATGCCCAAACTTCCATCTCTCCAAGTCTTTGGCCACCAAATTGTGCCTTACCGCCTAATGGCTGTTGTGTAATTAATGAGTAAGGACCAACAGATCTTGCATGCAATTTATCATCTGCTAAATGGTTTAATTTCATCATATAAATACAACCAACAGTAACAGGTTGATCAAATAGAGCTCCCGTTTTTCCGTCGTATAATTTATATGCACCACTTAAAGATAAGCCCATCTCTTTTAAAGTAGGAACAATATCGTTATCATAGCTAGCACCATCAAATATTGGTGTTTTATATGCAAATCCATTTTGCATTGTTTTTTCAGCAAGATCTTTTAATGCTGTTTCACCTTGTTGTTCGATACTTTCTATTAATTCACTAGGATAATATTTTAAAAGTTGTGATTTAATATTTTTATCACTCATATCTTGCAAATTTTTTGCTAAATCTTTGGATATTTGTTTACCTGCAAGACCAAGTACTGTCTCTAATATCTGACCTACGTTCATACGACCAGGAACACCAAGCGGGTTTAACACTATATCTACAGAAGTTCCATCTTCCATGAATGGCATATCTTCTATATTAACTATTTGAGATACAACACCTTTATTTCCGTGTCGACCGGCCATTTTATCACCAACAGAAACATGTCGTTTGGTTGCAACATAAACTTTTACCATCTTTAAAACTCCAGATGGCAAATCATCACCTTTTCTAAGATGTGCAAACATATCTGCTTTTATTGCAGTTAAAACTTGTATTTGATCATTAAGCATTATTGCATATTCTTTAACTTTGTTTTCTACATTTTTCTTGTCGAAAGAAAGTTCAAATATAGATTCTAATTCAAATTTGCTTAAATCTTTTTTAATACTATTTTCTTTTAATAAATTAACAATTTTAGATTTAATACCTTTTCTTAAAATATTAATTCTAGAACTATAATCATCTTCTATTTTCTCTGTTTGAAATGTTACGTAATCTTTATAACGCTTATCTTTTCTTATGCCACTCTTTGAGAATACTTTAACATCTAAAACTGTAGCTTCTATTCCTGGTGGAACCCTTAAAGAAGTATCTCTTACTTCTCTAGATTTTTCACCGAATATTGCTCTTAAAAGTTTTTCTTCTGGAGAAACTTGTACGTCACCTTTTAGAGTAACTTTACCAACTAAAATATCTCCAGGCTTTACTTTTGTACCTATTTTTACGATTCCATCTTCATCTAATGCAGCTAAATCTTTTTCGCCAACATTTGGAATATCTCGAGTTATTTCTTCTGCACCAAGTTTTGTATCTCTTGCTTCGACTGCAAATTCTTCTACATGAACAGAAGTAAATACATCTTCGCTAACCAAACGTTTGCTTAAAACGATTGCGTCTTCAAAGTTATATCCACGCCATGGCATAAATGCAACTAAAACGTTACTACCTAAAGACAAATCACCATCTAATGTAGCAGCTCCATTTGCAATCACATCACCTGTTTCTATTCTATCACCAACTTTTACGCATGGTGTAAAATGTATCCAAGTATTATGAGAAGAAATTCCAAACTTTTTAAGTTTATAAACATCAACAGGTCTTGAAAACCATCTTTTTTCGTTTTTGGTTGTATCAAGTAAACCTATTTCTATTTTTTCTGATGAAACATATTCAACAATACCTGCACATCTTGATAACAAAGCGGTACCTTCTGTTGTTCCTATTTCTTTTTCCATGCCAGTTCCAACTAATGGATATTGACATTTTACCAAAGGAACAGCCTGTCGTTGCATGTTAGAACCCATCAAAGCTCTGTTTGCGTCATCATGTTCCAAAAATGGAATTAATGCCGTTGCAACAGAAACCAATTGTTTTGGCGATGCATCTAAATAATCAACATTTTTAGATTCTGTTCTAAATATATTTTCGTCGTTACGAACAAGCAACATATCATCTTTAATTTTATTTTTACTATCAAGTGTTACTGAAGCCTGAGCTATATTTTTGCCAATTTCAAGATAAGCATCCAAATATTTAACATCTTCAGATACCACTCCATCTTTAACTTCTCTATATGGAGTTTCAATAAAGCCTAAGTCATTAACTCTTGCATATGTTGAAAGAGATGAAATAAGACCGATATTTTGTCCTTCTGGCGTTTCGATTGGGCAAATTCTTCCATAATGAGAAGCATGAACGTCTCGAACCTCAAAGCTTGCTCTTTCACGAGTTAAACCGCCAGGTCCAAGAGCAGATAAACGACGCTTATGAGCCATTTCTGCAACGGGATTTGTCTGATCCATAAATTGAGATAATTGACCGGTTCCAAAAAACTCTCTAAATACTGCCGCTATAGGTTTTACATTTAAAACATCATAAGGCATTATTATTGCATAGTTATCTTGTAACCTAAATCTTTCTTTCACTATTTTTTCAACTTTAGCCAAGCCGGAATATAGTTGCGATTGCAATAATTCACCAACCAATCTT